>JAFLCB010000004.1 GCA_017302795.1 Deltaproteobacteria bacterium
CGCCAACCGATTTCACAACCCCGAAATGAGCGGCAACCTCAATTCGACTGAACCTAGCCCTTACAAGACCTTTGATCTTTTCAGTCTGGTCGTCGAACCATTCGTTAAATTCAGATGTTTTCTCAAGCTGAAATTTCACACTCACAGTATGCAATATACCGCACAACTAAGCAAGGGGAAAAATTGCGGTATATTGCATATGCGGTTTGGCCCAATCCAGACCCAGGAACTATCCTGGATTCCGGACGGTTTGTCCGGGGGGATGGAAACAAGGAGCAAAATTGCATTGAAGCTTAGTTCAGTTGACTATTCCCGCGCGGATAACTAACGACAGCGCAGTATGCCTTTTTCCAGAAAACCTAGCTTAATTTTCTTCGTCGCAATTCTTGTAGGTTTGTTTGTCGCTAATGAATCTGGACTATTTGCCGGAATCTTGGATCTGACAGTCAAGCGCTCTCACATCGAAGGGAACGTTCCGGAAGAGGGTTTTGAACTCCTCTTAAACCGAGAACTCAGTACCCACTTTTCAAATGAACTCCAGCGAAGCGATTTGAAAGTCGATTTCAAGCTTTTAAGGAAATTGCCCACTCAAACAGGAATCGCTTTTCCGAAGTTCTATTGCTGGATCGTGGTTAGAGATTTGGAAGGAAAGATAATAACAAGTGGTGCTGCAAGAGTTGCAGCAATTGATAAAGTTGAATTTGATGTTACCGACTACCTTGACCGGGAACGAGTTAACAGTTCGCCCGAATCGGTGGAATACGTTTTTCCTGCGCCTCTGGTCGAGAAAATTCGAGAACTTGCTAAAGCAAATCCGATTTCGATCCGGCGCTAAACGGTTTACGGACCTACGCAACAATAAGCCCACAACGACCGAAGCACTTGAGATCATAGAGAAGGCCAAGAAGAAAAAAGATCAGTCGCGGCCAAAGAAATCTGCCAACCCGCGCGATGTGGAGATCTAGTTGGCTTGCCTGTTGGGTATAGACTGTGACAAAGCTGTCGTCGTACCCGACTCATTTGATTTTCCAGGCAGAATTTTAATATGAAGTTTGTTCGATTGACGAAGTTCTGGGGTTTAGCTGGGTCCTTTTTTTATTGATCCGTGATGCCTTATGTTCCACCATCAACCGAGAATGTGTTTATCTATTTTAAGTAATTCAATCTTAGAAAAAGGAGTTTTTATGTTAAAAAGTATCGCCCAAAAAAGAAGTCTCGCTTCTCTAGCATCAGTACTTGTCGCTATTTTGCTGGCTTTGCCATTAGGGTCTGCCTTCGCGCAGACGGCTGCGCAAGAGCCGCAAAAAGTATTCATGAAATTGGATCATGGCACTGATGACTTACACGCAGCTTTGATGGCCCTGAAGATTTCTGAGGGGCTTGTAAGTAAAGGGGCGAAGGTGACCTTATTCTTAAATCTTGAAGCCGTTCGGTTGGCCGACAAACGGCAACCTCTTGATTTAAAATGGGGGCTTGACGGTGGCCACTCAGCACAGCACCTGCTTGAAAGTTTTGTTAAAAAAGGTGGCGCAGTCCTTGTCTGCCCAATGTGCGCAAAGAATGCTGGAATAACTGCGAAAGAGCTTCGAACCGGAGCTAAAATTGCGACATCGATTGATGAAATCAATGAAGCCTTTCTGGCCTCCGATAAATCAATGGACTACTAGGAAGGTAGAGTTTGAACGAAATGAATTTGCTTGTTGAATTTCACCTCGATGGAAAAAGGCAAGGGCCTGGCGGCGAGAAAGAAACTCAGCAAGCGATCAAGCTATCAGGTCTCTCGGGTCAGAGAGGCCTCAAAGTTGCTGATATTGGATGCGGAACAGGGGCATCAACCAAGGTGCTCGCTCAATTACTTGGTTGTGACATAACTTGTATTGATCTGTTTCCTGAGTTCTTAGGTGTTCTCAAGCAAAATTTCGAAAGAGAAAAATGGCCGGCGCAAGTGACAACCGTCGTGGCTTCAATGGAAGAACTTCCTTTTGTCAGGAATAGTTTGGATCTGATTTGGTCTGAGGGTGCCATCTACAACATCGGATTTAAAAAAGGCATTCAAGAGTGGCGGCAGTTTTTGAAGCCTCGAGGTGTATTGGCTGTGTCTGAAATTACCTGGCTAACGACATCAAGGCCCGATGAGATCAACGATCATTGGAATAAAGAGTACCCTGAAATTGCCACCGCCTCTGAGAAAATGAAACTTCTTGAAGAAGCGGGCTACAAGATCTTGGGATATTTCCCCTTACCCACAACTTGTTGGTTCGAAAATTACTACATACCGATGAAGCCCCGTTTCGAAGCCTTTGTTCTGCGGCACTCAGCCGCAAGAGAGCACGCCGCTCAAATTGTTGAAGCTGAAAAGCGAGAAATCGAGCTTTATGAAAAGTATCAAGCCTATCTGAGTTATGGTTTTTATATTGCGGAGAAGGTCTAACTTGCTAGGAATGGCCTATAAAAGGCGTGATATAGACAATTTTTCGGCCACGCCCAAAGGCAGAAAATATCAAAGGGCACATCACCAAAAAGTTTCCTGCCTGATATCAATATCCTTACAATCCGCACACGAGGGCGAAAACCAAGTAGCAACCAAGTAGCAAAAATGTAGATTTTTGCGGAAATTTCTGGAAATTTCGGTTCATTTCAGGCCGGGAACTGAGAACTCTGATCGTGTGATTTCAAATAGTTGAACCGCAAGAGGATTCTCGCGATTTTAATAACTGAGGCTTTTGTGTGATTCGTAAAATGGCGGGGTGGACGGGACTCGAACCCGCGGCCTCCGCCGTGACAGGGCGGCGTTATAACCAACTTAACTACCACCCCGCGTGGCAGACCAGAGCGCAAGAAAGTACCGAAAAAGGCCAAACTTCGCAAGTGGCTTTCAACCAGTGCCAGATACTTTGGCAAGAATCCCGAACTTCTGACCTCTTTTTAGGCACCAAATCACCAGTTTTTTTAGATTCAGCTCGAATTTAGAGCGCCCCATCAGAACCGCCCTCGACAGAGGCCAATTACCGAGCGACAATTTTGAGGCAACGAGGCAAACAGGCCTCAAAACCGAAATCCGAACGAAAAGGAATTCAAATGAAATCATTCGTAACTGCTGCCCTCCTCGCTCTCGCACTTTCTCCGATCGCGGCTCTTGCCGATCAAGCTGTCGACGTAAAAATCACCGGCATGACTTGTGGCGATTGCACAAGCAAAGTTGAAAAGGAACTTGCAGCACTTAAAGGAATCGACACGAAAAGTATTTCGGTTGAACTCGAAGGCAACCACGCCATATTGAAAGTCAAAAAGAACGACAAGAAGACGCAAGCGGCAATTAAAGCGGCGGTAGAAAAAGCAGGCTACAAAGTCGCGTCGATCGATCCTGTTGCGGCGGCACCTGCTGCAGGTGGTACCACCCCAGCGGCAACTGGAGACACTAAAACTGAACCAGCAAAAGCCAACTAAGCAAAACTCAATCGAGTCGATAAAAGAGAGCGGCGAGGCCTTGATTCAGCGATTAAAGGCCTCGGCTCCCGTTTTAAAAATCTACCGAAATCGATCTGGCCTGAAAGTGCACGACAACAGTGTTGCACCGTTTGCCACGATGCTCTCAATCCCCATGACGTCGTTCATATCAAACAATACTCACTACACGATTCGCGAAATCATTTCGGTCGACGAAGTCCGGTTTTCCATTCGATCCACTTTGACCGATTCCGGTGTGCCCATGGATGAACTGATTCCGCGGTTCACTGCAACCCGGGAAAATACAGCTCAAAACATTTCGGCCAAAAACGCCGAGGAACTTTTCCCTCTCACAAATCCCGACGGGCTTCGTTATCGATTAGAAAACAATCGACTGGTTTTCTATTTTCCAAATGAAAAGTCAGTGGTGAATGTTGCTATTCAGTTTCTGCCAGGGAATGCACCTGGTAACCGCGCGGCGCTTGAATCGTTGGCGAAAGAGATCCAGGTTGTTACCGAAGCGCAGTAACTAAGCGCTGTTTTAGAATCCCTGTCGACCTTACGTCCAGACCCGCTTCTTTCCTTGTCGAATAGCAAACAAAAGTAGTCCGCCAAACGAAATGAAAATCGAGACTCCCAGGCCCCAAGCGTAAAAGTTTTTGTCGCGTCCTCCGTAAAAGGCCTCTCGCTCCATGGCATAGTTGAGTCCGAAATAAAGAATGATCCCTTTCATGATGACCAGACTCTGAATCGCTGTCCAAAAAAAACGCCGCACATCACGGGTTTGAAGTTGCTCTTCTGAGAGAGGCTTTTTCGAACGGGGATGATTTTTCGAAATCAATCGAAAGCCCCAATACCCGCCTCGATGAAAATCCGTGACGATCTTCGACCAATCTTCTCCGGTCTCAAGGCGTTTTATCGCCATGCAAGAAATCGCGTGTCGATCTTCCAATTGAAAATCTCCACTAGAAATCGAAAAAAGGTCCGATTCCTGATCTTTCGTTAAAACCGAAACCTTCTTTAACTCAGTACTCACAACTATGCCTTCTTGCTACCAAGGTAAGCCGTCACTTTAAGTTCCACGCAGATGGGCGTTGGGAGTGCCGTTACTTCGACGGTCGTACGAGTGGGACTGGGACCGCCTTCAAAGCCGAAGTACTCGCCGTAAACGGCGTTAAACCTTTTAAAATCGCGCTTCATATCGGTCAGATAGACTTGCACGTCAACCACGTCTTGAAGCCGACTTCCCGCTTCTTCAAGCACGGCTTCAATGTTTTCTAAAACTGCACGTGTTTGCACGTCGACATCGTGACCGACGACCTCGCCGCTGGCATCGACGATGACACCAGGGATATCTTTCTTCCCAGGCTTTCTTGGGCCGACTCCGCTTAAAAATAGAAATTCGCCAACTCGTTTTGCGTGAGGATAAGGACCAACAGGAGGCGGCGCTTTTGACGAACTGATGTTCTTCGAAGTCCCCGCGCTAGATTTAGGAGCTTCAAACGTAATGATTTGATCGAGCGCCGTGGGCGGTTTTGCGCTGGGCACTTTGGCAACGGAAGCCTGTGAAGTGGCAGCGCCAGTTTTGTTTTTGTCACCGGCAAAACGCTCGACAAGATCCGCTTCATCATTTACCCATCCCGGCAAAGATTTAATTGCGCGAGTCGGATAGAGGCCTGCAACTGCTGCACCGGTGCCGTAGACGGCTTCATAACCAAAAACTTTACCTGTGAAGTCATTGGTTTTACCTGCCAAACCATTCAACCACCAGATGCCGCGAAAGCCCATGTCAGCGTTGGCTTGCCTAGAATATTCGCGGGCCACTTCGCTGGTATCTTCCAACCGGCCTTCGCCCATGATCTCCAGAATTTTCTGGTTCCACTCGTCATCTTTGGCAGATGAAAATCGGTCTTTCGCGTACTCAATTTCTTCAGTGTGATACCGACTCGAAAGTCCGGTGACACTAACGACGACAGTGCGTAGTCCACGCATTTCGATCGCGCGCATGGCAGCTTGGCCGATGGAAAGTGTCTCTTGTTTTTCTGCATACATGTTACATGAAGCCATTGCGGCCGGAAGTCGATTGCCGGGATTAAGAAGTTTTTGAGCGACCACGGTCCCGGTGTCGATCGGAAAACCACGATAGTTTACTTCGCGCGTGTAGTGACCCATTGCTTTAACTTCGCTCGCATAAGCGTTAGCAAACTTTGTATCGACTTTGAATTCATATGGCATCGAACCAAATTCATGCCAATTGGAATCTACCAACGTCCACTTAGGGTGCGGATCTGCCTGAAAAAGGTAGCCCAACACTGTTAGCCATTGCGTGGAGAAATAGAGAATCAACTCGGCATCAGAATTTTCAATTTCTTTTCGTACTTCATCCATCGCCAAGCGAAGGCGGTTCCAGCCAGGGTTCTTGTCCGCTGCCAAAAGTGGATGTGGAAGTCCTGGCACGACGTAACATGCAGTGATCAAAGAGCCCAGCGGAGTAACAAGCTTTTTCATACTTTCACCTCGCCCTTGGCGTGAGTAAAGTGATCCCATTCAACAACGGCATTCCCAGTACCGATGACTGAACCATAGGAATGAACTTCCGCCGGATACTCCGGGAAACCTAAAGCTGATAGCATCCAGGTCAATGCTCCGGCTTTTACTTCCGCCAATGCCATATCCATAAACTCTGGAAGCGAGTCGATAAGCTGTCGAGATTTTCCCGCGCGCATAAGTTTCAACATTTCCATATCCCACAGGTACTGACCGTGATGATAGATATGCTCAAACGACATATCCTCTGGGATTTCAGGTTCGGTCGTAAAATGTCGATGCGACATTGAGTTGCTAGCTAGTAGCACTGCACGCTTCCCGCTGCGGGCAATGGCTTTTGCAGTTGCGCGACCAAGCTTTTCCATCTGATGCTGGCCAACTTCGTTTGAAAAGTAATAAGGCGAATTGTTCGAAGAAATCGCAACAATTGGAATATCAAATTCAGGTCTGGTTAAATAGCAGCTAGTGATCGCGCCGTAGTCGATCCGAAAATCTGGGTTCTTCATGACCTTCGTGATTAAGCCTTCTTTGCTTCCCTCTTCCGCAATCAAAAGCGAAAGATCGACGTCTACTTTCAAATCGTATTGGAAGCGAAAGAGATGCGGGAAAATGGGATCAACACTGAGGCCTTGGAATCTTGGTAAACCTAAAACGTGGTGGCCTACGACCGTCATCCAATGTGGGGAATGGACCAGCAAGACATCGGGCTTTTTTACGGGATCTGCAAACAAACTCTTGTTAAGACGCTCATAGCCCCATCGGAGAGTTTCCCAGCCTCCTTCCGAGCGAGGCTCGTTCTGCGGTGGGTTCGACGCGTAAACTAAATGTGGTGGATGAGGCGAAAGCACTCCAGCGATGATTTTTCCCGTCATAGAGTCATGTTCTACTTAAGACTTTGCCCTTGGGCTAGACGAAAATTTTAACGAATTCGACGGACCTGAAATCCCTGACCTTCCAGCAGCTTGATTACGCCGTCATGACCCGAAAGATGTGCCGCACCTACGGCCATGAAAACTGACCGGGAAGACATTTGCCGGACCACCTCGGGCATCCAGGCTCGATTTCGGTAATCTACTTGCGCATCGCCATCGAAATCTTTCGTGCCCTCGCGATAATCTGCGGTCAGGTCGACAGACATTTGCCGGAAAACTGCCGGATCATGTGCCAGGAGATCGCGCTTCACGCTGCAAGCACCCAGGTCTGACTCGGATGGATGAAGCCGTTTTGCGTCGGCCAATATTTTATCTGTATCCAGTGCGACCAATGGAATTCCACGACGGTGCGCACGAAGCATGATTTCCACATCAAGAAACGTCAGTTTCGGAAACAATAAAGGTGCAAAGATCACCGTTCGACAATCGTCGTCGCTCATGTTTTCAACGACAGCCGCAGGTATACCGTGGCAGAGCAGCTTTCTTTGTTCCAATGCAGAAAAAGGCGACGAGCGAGGGTTCATGAGTCGTTCATTGACAGCAGCGTTTTCTATCGAATTTGGGCGCAGCATTTTTTCCGCCTGCGGCTGAGGTAATACCACTTCGACAACCAACGAGTCGACTCGATCGATGAGTGTAGTGACATGTGCGGGAAGTTCGTCGAGTGAAACTCCAAGATGAATTGTTCCCAGAAGATAAGATGTGCGCCCGCCTTTTGAAACTTCATAGAGATAAGGATTATTTATGGGAGAATTCACCAAACCCGAGTTTGATGCATAACACGCCCCTGTAACTTGCTCGCTTTTCGCCCCTGGGTCGTCGTACGAACCGCAGCCGGCGATGGTAAAAGCCATAGTCAAAGCCGTAAGACCAAGGAGCATAAACGACGAAACAGCCGAGGTGGGACGAAACTCTGGGTTCAACATAAAGCGCCTATTAGCAAGCAGCGAACCACTGCTGTCGCAGCGGCCAACGCTGTAATGGCAAGCAGCGAACCACTGCTGTCGCTTCATAGGTAATTTGGGATTGTTATTTGAGAAATAACTTACACACCGCTGTGCCGTTTAGGGTCCAGCGTTCGTCAATACCGGTTCGCCTGTTTTTAACTCCAAGGACTTCGTCTGATTGCCGATGGCGATCGCGACGGTACCGCCCTCCAACGTGAGAAGGGTGTCAGTGAGGGTCGCGGGCGTGTGGCTAACGGCGACATCAGACAGGGCCTCATCGGCAGCGGCAATAGACCTGCTTTCGTGATTAAACTCAAGGGTCTTATACCAACCCACCCGAGCGTTTTCAGCTGTGTCGCCTGTTAACGACATGACCCAAACAGTATATTTCCCTTCCTTAGCTTGATGCAAAATCGCAAGAACTCTATCGCCGGATCCACTTTCCCCGATGGCAGCTTTGAAAACATCGTCTTTCAAAACGTCGCGACTAGAGAAAACTCGCTTCTCACCAGACTTGCCCGCCATCATCAAACCACGTTCAAGAGGAATCAATCGGTAGTTCCCTAGCTTCGGATCCGAGAACCCCGACTCAGCCACCTCAGAGAAGTTTGCGGAGACGGCTAGCGGCATTGGCGACGGTTGGGCTGCTACGGGAATGTTCGCTACTTCATCAGCCGATTGATCAATCAGTTTCGCGAACTCCTGATCAAACTTCACCCGTAAGGACTTTAACGACTTTATTTTTACATTTTCATCGGCTTTAAGACCCGCCGAAAGACCCGCTGCCAATAACAACGCTTTGTACTCAGTGGAATCTGGCTTGAACTTTCCTGCGACGTCATCAAACGGATTCTTTGCACTCGGATGATCTCGATGCACATCTACGATTATCTCTTTTGTCACTTCATCTTGGAATAAAAACCCTGATTGGGCCAAAGCAAGTTCGACCCCAAACAAGACCGTGAAAAGAACAAAAACAGATGCTTTCAAATCGATACGACAAAGAACTGGCGACATAATATTAGGTTAACCTATATACCATGTTGAATTCCATGCCAAAAGTGCTTGTTTACGCACACAATCGGTCTTGATCGCGGATTTAAAGCTTCTGGAGATTCGCGATGCAGATCGTCTTTGCTTCGGTGAATACGTGAACGGAGTCCAGCTGACCCTCGCGACCCATACCAGATTCTTTCACACCACCAAACGGCATGCGCAGATCCCTGGCCATCCAACCATTCACCCACACTGTGCCGACTTCTAACCGGTTCGAAACTCCGTGTGCGAGTCCCAACGATTCTGTCCAGACCGTCGCCGACAAACCATAACGAGTGCTATTGGCAAGCTCGATAACTTGTTCAGTGGTATCAAACGGTGCGATTGTCACGACCGGTCCAAAGACTTCTTCGTTTTGAATTCGGGAAGTTTGGAACTTAGACAAGTTTTTCGCTTTCTCCATTACCCCTTTTCCCGGTGGAGTAATAACGGTGGGAGAAAAATAGAATCCTTTTTTCGGATTCTTTGGAGCCGAACCCCCGCAGTGAATCACCATCCCAAGCTTTTTCGCCTCATCCACAAACGCTTGAACTTTGTCCCGATGATCTGCGGAAACCAAGGGCCCCATAAACGAGTCAGTATTTCCCGGCGGACCAACAATCAATTTTTCTGCCTCGCGAACAAATTCGGAAACAAATTTTTCATACAACGGACGCTCGACATAAATACGTGATCCGCAAAGGCAAATCTCTCCTTGGTTCAAAAATGATGAACGAACAATCATCGCCATGCGATTTTTTATATCCGCATCTTTAAAGACAATCGTCGGATTTTTCCCACCAAGTTCTAGCGACACTTTTTTCAGCATCGGTGCCGCGGATTGAGCAATCTTTCGACCGGTCACCGTTCCGCCAGTAAACGAAATAACCTTTACATCTTTGTGCTCGACCAACGCTTGCCCCGCGTCTGAGCCGAGACCAAAAACAAGGTTTACTACGCCCTTTGGCACACCGGCATCTCGGATGATTTCGGCAAGGATACTTGCCGTGTGCGACGTCATTTCGCTTGGCTTAGCAACGCAGGTATTGCCATAAGCAATGGCTGGCGCAATTTTCCACGTCAAAAGATAGAGTGGCAAATTCCATGGGCTAATCAGCCCCGCAACGCCAATGGGCTCTCGGCGCACATAAGAGAATCCGTGGTTGTCCAGTGGTGCCGCCACGGAAAGTTCGTGACGAATGATGCCAGCAAAAAACCTAAAATTGTAAGACGCGCGAGGAATATCCATCGTGCGCGCTAGCGCGACTGGTTTTCCTTGATCATGACTTTCAGCAATCGCCAGCTCTTCTCGGCGTTGATCAAT
Source organism: Deltaproteobacteria bacterium (assembly GCA_017302795.1). Classification (GTDB taxonomy): domain Bacteria; phylum Bdellovibrionota; class Bdellovibrionia; order Bdellovibrionales; family JAMPXM01. Next base: position 10,233 of record JAFLCB010000004.1, read on the forward strand.
CCCCTCGGCAATTTTATCAAGAAACTGCGCCCGCTCTTCAACTTTTAACTGGCTCCAAGCGGGGAAAGCGGCTTTCGCACTTTTCACGGCGTGCTCGATATCTTTGGGACCGCTGAGAGGTACTTCGATATGAAGCTCTTCGGTCGCAGGATTCAGCGAAGCCAAATACTTACCACTGACCGGTGGAACAAGTTCACCGCCGATGAAATTCAACGCCCGCACGACTTTGGACGTACTGCCGACCGATGCTTTGCTGGCCATCACTTTAATGGGCAACTTTGTGACCGTTTTGTTTGGTACTACCGATTTTTTAACACTTCGTTTTGTCATGATAGGCGACTTCCAGATTGTTCAGGTTGAATGTATTTTTCAAAGTCAAATTCCCAGCGATCTTCATCTGGATCCCAGGCATCAAAGGGTTCGATGTCAGAAATTCGGTGACGAAGGCTCGGAGGAATTAAATCGGGAACGATGTAAGCTTTTTGACGATCAAGGCGATACGGATTTCGAAGCTTGTGACCAAGCACACCTAAAACGTATCGCGCAACAAACCAAGTGGCCGTGGTGTCCCATCCGTGTGCGACTTTAATCACAATTCCAAGACCTTCTGGAAACTCCGGGTGCTTAATTGCGAGTCCCAAAAGTCCATCAGCGCCTTCTTTTGCGATCACGTCCCCGCCGCAGCTTTTAAGAATCGTTGAATCCAAGCGATTGAATCCACCCACTAAGTCAGGCTTTTCAACCATCGACGACCAAATCCAATCAGCATCTCGCGTCACCGCGAGATCGGCGTAGACCCGCGCAAGTTCCGTCACGGTCATGGAAACCGTCGGAAGTCCGCAGCCATCTTTCGCCGTGACCTGAGGATTCCATTCTCGACCTAGGGCCCTTCGAACAACTTCTAAGTAAGCTTGGTGATACGGGTGATGCGGCCAAGTGTAGCCAACGCGCGACCAACCGCGAATCTGACAACCGCGCAAAATCGCCGCGTGCTTACCAGAACATGGATGATACCAACGGCGCGCGCGTCGCATCTGCCGACCGAATTGCATCAGCGGCAAAGAAAATGGCGTCTGCATGAGACCCATTTCACTTGGCTTTAAAATCGCTTGCACCGCTTTGATATGGTCTGGTTCCGCGTTGTGGCTAGCGACGGAAACTGCTTTCGATTCAATGGAAAGAATGTCTTCAAGTTCTTTCGTGAAAACCTTTAATTGCAGCGGCTTCATCATCGATCGGCCGTAGCACAAAACGTTTCCACCCCAGGCATGAATAACTTTTCTTCCCGTGACCCAGGAGACTGCTCCGTGAATGGTGATTTCACTGACGCCGTTTCGACGATAGTCGACCAATGGAACCCAAGAGTCCTCACTCATTTCAATGCCGTCCTTTCACATGGGGCGCGCATTTTTCAGTGAATATTCGCATTGAATGTTTCACGGCTTGATTGTCGTGATTGTTAAAATCAAACCACAACATTAGCCGATCATCTTGATGAAACCGCTGATTCATTTGATCGATCACTTCGCTTGGATCGCCGACGATCGCATTATCGACGGCTTGAGCGATTTTCGCAGGATCCAAAGTCCCCTCGATGGCCTTCCAATAAGTCGCGATCGCTAGTTCCGCTTCGGCTTTTGCTTTGGCGCGATTTTCATTCACAAAAACCAAGGCCGTTCTTGGCATTAAGCTTCGTGACCATTTCGCAGGAGCCCCGCCCCATTCTTCGCCAATGGGTTTGGACATATAGGTCTTCGACATCCTAGCGTGGGTCGCTTCGATTTGGCTACTTGGAGTGATCGACAAATTGAAAACGCCGCACGGAAGGATTGTGTTTGCGAAATCTTGCGTTTCTGCGTCGTGGGCACCGATCGTCAAACGCAAGTTCTTCATTGGCGCATCAAATGGGATGACACCGACTTTTTCGAACTCGAAAAACGGTCGAATTTCAAAACCATTAAAATAATCTTTTGCGAGTTCCGCTGAATCGGTGTTTGCAGTGCGAACAACCTTCTCCCAGTCCGCATCTGATCGAAAGTTTTTTCGCGACAGCCAAAGCGGAGTTTCTAGATCTTTGGTTCCCAGAACATCACCGCGAAGGACCTTCAGAAAAATTTCGGTCGCTTGTTTAAAAACCAACCCGCGAATTGCCGGCCAAGCAGCCTCTTCTGTCGCCGATCTTGGTCGAATTCCGTAAGGAGCAATCGAAAATGGAAACCGTCCGCTTGCAAAACCAATTTCAAGCCTGCGAGCTTCATCGCCTAGCCTTGGGTCTCTTCCTAGGCCAAGTTCATGAATCGAGAGAAACATCCTGATGGCTTCCGCGTGCGCCACCGGCCCCCCGTTACAAAGAATATTTCGAATCGCAGAACCAATATGGATATTCCTTGTTCTGGCAAAAAGCGCATGCGCAATCTGCAAGATGTCGGTATTAAGGCCGATTTCACCCTCGAAATGTGGAATCACTGCGTGGCTGTTTCCCTTTTGTACCTGGCAGCTAAGGTGAGTCTCTGCTACCCATGCACAGCCGTACCCCAATTGATCCGCCCAAATCGCCTGATCAAAGAAATTCTGGAACATGACTTTTTCAGAAGGCGTGTAGCCGTTGACGGGAGTTTGGCAAATCGAAAAGAAAACGTCGTAGTTCATTTAGACCGCACCCAATCGTCCGCCATCAACCGCGAGAGCTTGACCCGTGATGAAAGAGGCCGCTGGTGACGCGAAAAACGCGACCGCTGAAGCAATTTCTTCCGGTTCGCCTAGTCTACCCATCGGAGTTGATTTGATCCACTCATCGACAACTTCTTCTTTCTTTAGCCCACGTTTGTCAGCCTGTGCTTTTGATAACTCCTCTAGGCGCGTGGTTTTAGTAAATCCAGGAAGCACCATATTGACGGTGATTCCAAACGGCGCAAGCTCACCAGCCAAAGTCTTGCACCAAGCGGCCATTGCCCAACGGGTGGAATTTGAAACCCCAAGCCCAGCGATCGGTTGCCGAACGGAAGTCGAAAGAATGCTGACAATGCGACCTTGTCCTCGATGTTTCATTCCGGGCACGTAAGTTTTTGCCAAAATCTGACTGGAGATCAAATGACCTTCGATTGCGGTACGAAACTCTTCTGGCTTCGCGTCTAAAATGGACCCGCCTTTGGGGCCACCAGAGTTGAGAACTAAAATGTCCACCGCACCAAATTCGAGAACCAGTTTTTTTAACTGACCTTCAAGCTCGTCGGTTTTCGAAAGATCGCAAACGAAAGCTTTGTGCGCTTTTAGCTCTTTTTCTAAAAAAGAAGTTCCCGGAACTTCGATCAACGGAAGTTCATCGATCAAAGACTTCAGTTCACCCTCTGATCGTCCGCAAGCGATCACGCGAACTCCACGAGAAGCGAGGTGGCGAGCGACAGCACGCCCGATCCCTTTTGATGCCCCTCCTACGAAAGCCGTCCGCAAAACTCCACCCTGCGCTGGAACAATTGGCACACCCGCCATCGCCGATTGATTCGAACCATTTTGCGAAGAACCCATTGCTGCTCCATGCGCCCGAAGGCTCGCCACGAGAACCATGATAATTGATAGATTATTTACTACCTCGCCCATCGCCAAAATCCGATGAACGACGCAAGATGTTAATACCAGCGAGAGACGAGACACAAGGGCCCTGTCAGCGCTAGGCTCTCGATCTATGCATGCATGGCACGATGTTGAAGTAGATACGAAGAATCCCAAAGAGGTCCTCGCAATTATTGAGGTTCCAAAAGGGTCGAAAAATAAATATGAGCTGCACAAGCCGACCGGTTTGATGAAAGTAGACCGGGTCTTGTTTTCAAGTGTCCATTACCCGGCAAACTATGGCTTCATTCCGCAGAGCTATTGCGAGGACAATGATCCGCTGGATATCTTAGTTCTAGGTCAAGAACCCGTGACTCCGCTTACGATTATGACAGCTAAGCCGATAGGCGTGATGAAAATGCGCGATCAAGGCGAAGCAGATGATAAAATTATTGCGGTTCACGCAAACGATCCTGAGTTCTCGCACTACAATTCAATTCACGAACTTCCGCCCCACCGTCTAAAAGAAGTTCAACGTTTCTTCGAAGATTATAAAACCTTGGAAAAAAAAGCAGTCGTCATCGATGGTTTTCTAGATCGCGACATTGCCCTTGAGGTCATCCTCGAGGCCTTCGAACTTTACCGCGTGAATCGCGATCGCTTGATCGCGGAAATCACGCCGCCCCGCCGATAGGGACCGCCGATGACCACAGAAGCGAAGCCAGTCAATCCAACTAGAATTCAGCGCAAAATGACAGTCTCAAAAATTGCGGACTATACTCCGCAAATTCGAGAGCTTTTCATTTCATGTACTGAGCCAAAAGAATTTGAATTTCGAGCCGGCCAATTTGTGATGCTTCACGTTCCTCCAGATTTGTCGAAGGGGCCGAACGATGCGAACGGGAAGCCTTTAAAACCCGCACTTCGTGCTTATTCGATTGCTTCCACTGATGAAATTAAAAATGGTTTTCGCCTAGTCTTTAAATTTGTCGAAGGTGGGCTCGCGTCTAATTTCGTCTGGAACTTAAAGGAAAATGCGGTGCTAGACTTCACCGGACCTTTTGGCCGAGTATTTTTTCAAGAGCCACCGAAAGAACAGGTCGTGTTCCTCAATACCGGATCGGGTGTTTCTCAACATTTTTCGTTCGTCGAATCGAACATGAAAAAATACCCGAACCTAAAGTATCGAATGCTGTTCGGTGTGCGCCACGAAGAGGACGTCTATTATCAAGAAGAGCTTGGTCGCCTTTCAAAGGGCCTCAAAGATTTCAAGTATCAGTATTGTCTTTCGCGAGCAAAAGACGATTGGCAGGGCCTGCGCGGTTATGTGCAAAATCATATCGACGCATTTGATTTTATGAACGTGCCTACTACTTTTTATCTATGCGGAAACGGCGCGATGATCAAAGACGTTAAAGCAAAACTGGAAGCGGCAGGCTTTGATATGAAGCAAGTTTTTGCAGAGGCCTTTGACTAGTGCATCAGGCATTAGCGTCGTTTTTCACATTTCCGATTCTGGTTTTAATTTCCATTTCCGCTCAAGGCGCCTATTCAAATTACAACTCGATGTTGGTCGGAAACCAAGCCGCTGGAATGGGCGGCGCCTACACGGCACTTTCGAAAGACAGTTCTGCGCTTGCGTTCTACAACCCGGCAAGCCTTGGGTTTGCAACAAACTCAAGTGCCTCTGCCTCCGCCTCGGTCTATAAAAAGTTTGATACAAAGTACGGCGATCTCGATCAGTTTTCGACCGCTTCTTTACGGGTTAATCAAGGCTTTTTCCGCGGCGTCCCCTCAGCGAGCGGAAGCGTTTTAACGAATGAGAAATTGAATGCGGCCTTCAGTATCGTAGTCCCCGATTACGACACATTTGGCGGCGAAATTCGATCCACAGAGACAAGCGTATCGCTGCTTAGCGTGTTAGACGAATCGCTGTGGGTGGGCGGAGGAATCGGTTTTCAGCTTTCACAGTTGAATGAAGATTGGGATCCCGATACGGCCATCGGTGCGACCCTTTATTATACTGCGCGAAATTATTCTCGCACTGTCCGAGAAAGAATTGTCACTGGCGGTACCGAGGCCTTGGTGATGTCGGAAGAAAAGAATATTCTCGGAAATTCGCTGATCGCGATTCTTGGAATTCAAGCCCGAATGCAAAACTTTAGCTGGGGAATATCGCTTCGACTTCCTTCCGTGCAAATTAGCGGAACAGGTTCGTTCTTTAAAAGTGTCGTGAACACGAATCCTTTTTCTTCCGTTTCAGAAAATCATCCTTCGGTCACGACACTTACGAAAACGCCAGCAAAAATGACCGTCGGTGCCGCGTGGTTTCCCGATGAACAATGGACTTTCGCGATCGACCTCTCGGGCTATGGACAAGAAACTTACCGGGATATGACAGATCCTGGAACAACTGCCGACGAAATTCATCACCGTGCTATTGCGAACTTGAACCTTGGTGCCGAACGCCAGATCAATCGCTGGCTGACGCTTCGGCTGGGGGCTTTTACAAACTTTTCGTCACATGACGAACCGGGCGCGTCCCCTACTGTGCGACAATCCGATCGCATCGACCAGCTGGGCTGGAGTGCAAATCTAGGTATCGAAACACGCGAGAAGTTTACCTTCACGTTTGGAGGCTATTACACCGGCGGACGCGGACAAAGTATTCAGCTACTCGATCAGACTTTGACTAGAGTACCGAAATCCCAACAAGTCTTTACCATGCTCGTCGGTACCGCTTTTCACTTTTGATGTCTCGTCCTGAGACAGTTTCTTTAGGCAGCGGTGTAACGATATTGAGAATGAGCGCCAGAAGCTCGACTCGCTCGTGATTCTAACCGATAGGATTTAGACTGATTTTGTACCAACATGAAAGGCGGCAACCAATGGCCTCTGGGTATCTCACATCTCGTTTGAAGTTTTCTTTAGCTATAATAGGCGCCGTTTCAGTTTTGACATTTAGCTTAACTTCCCAGGCCCAAACTGTTGTAAAAGGCGCCCAGCCCATGGGTGCGCAACCTATGACAGAACAGCAAATCAATCAGCAAGCGCTACAGCAGACACAAGGTCTCCTAGTTAATCCCGCAGAACGTCAGAAAATTCTAGATGCAGATCCAAAGGCAAAAGCGGCCGATTCGAAAGTTCAACAGCTCTTAGGTCAAGACAGCCAAAAAGCGTATGAACTTTCGGCGCAACTTATGAGTACTATTGTCGCGCAAACGGGCGGTGATCCGAAGAAAATGCAGCAGCTGGTGCTAGAGCTGCAAAGCAATCCACACGCTTTGGAAAAACTTCTGACGCCGACGCAACGTGATCAGATTCGAAAAATGGCAAGCGATCTTGAAGCTAAAAAAGGCTCGGCACCTGTGAATGGCGGCGGCAAGTAACTTTCACCGATTTTGATAATTTAAAGAACTTTGGAAACCAGCCGCAGTGCCGCTAGGTACTGTGCTTTCCTAAATAGCTTGCTGTCTTCCTCAGAGGTCATTCCATGCTTTCGCTTTTCGGCGATTTCTAAAAGTCGCTGGCTTGCATTGGGCAAGCGGCTTAGCTCCTGCTCGGTTGCGTCGCGGATCTGCAGGACGAGGTTACGTTTTTGCTGAAGAGTGGAAAAGCGCGGTCCAAACAATTTCAGCTCAGCAACAAATCTCTCGGCCTCTACTTGATTAGACTGAAGCTCTTCAAGTGAACTTCGCACTTCTTTTTGATTCGGAAGACGTTGATTGATCCAGATCGCAAGTTCAAAGACGTCGCGCTCAAGCTCGAGGCTCTTCATTCTCAAGACCGATTCTTTTTCGGCCGCCGTCTGAGTTTCCTTTAATGCCTCTGGCAGGTTTTCTAAGAACTGACGGCTGGTTTCTTTTTCTTTTTCAAGCGAGGCGACCACAAATCCCGCCGGCAAAATGACAATCGCCGCCACTGCTGTACCGAGGACCCACTTCGACCGAGCGGCCATTGGAATCAGCGGCAAAACGCGAGCTGTGAACCAAGAAGAGAGGTACTTTCGAAAGATCTTTTTCCCGAGGCTAATAACTATCCCTCCACCGACGAAAAGACTCACATTGCTACCGACCAACTGAGAAATCTTGAGATCGCGCTGAAACCGCTCGGCGCAGGCTTTTGGCCCTTCGGGATTTGCAAGTTCAAGGCACTGCTTGCGCACTTCGACCCAAAATGCTTTGGATTTCATAAGAGTTGCAACCACCCTCGAGGTTGATCCTAGTAAGGACTGCTCGGCGTGTTGAAAATCAAAAGTAGCAAGAAGCGCATGTCCAGTTATTGTGAGCCACGCAAACTCTGACGCCATACGAAGCCTTGCTTCTTCGGGAGTAGGCCTATTCCCGCCATTGAAATGGCTAATTGGAACCGGGTACTTCGCCGTCCATTTATATATGTACATCAGCTCGCGCACCCACTTAGGCGCTTCAGCCTCAAGGGCCTGGCGATATCCATATTCCTCATCGACAGTTTGGATAAATTCATCTGGACTGAGACTTGGGTACGCGGGAGTGCCTATTGGGCTTTCGCTAGCAACGGCCTTAAACGTGACGCCTGTGAAACAAGTGAAAAACGTGAAGATTGCCACATAGAATACAAAATAGGACGGCAAACGAACGCGGAGATCTTCTATGGTGCGATGCAATCGATCGTTCATATCGGACCTCCGTAAAATTATCGAATCAATTAACGAGTAAGAAGCGGCTGGAATTGATTAGCAATTTCCTGCTTTTGAACCATGAGGTTCACAATTTTCGCATCAAGGGCTTGAATGCTTGCTTGGTATTGTTCTTCGCTCATATTGATAATCCAGTATGTTTCGTACTGGACATAGGCGAATGTTCCGAGAGCCGCTGTCGATACAAAGTTCTTTGGAACTTTAAGACCCTGCCACAAAGATGTGATGGAGGCCCAAACGCGTTGAGCGCCTGCACGCATAACTCCGACATCGCCACGGCTTGCTGCCCATACTTCACGAACCAACGCTACACTTGGCGCAGCGCCTTTGAACCAGATAGCTGCTAAACGCGCGTCCAAAACAACTGTTACGCCGCCAAGAGCTAGATCAGCAGGTGTTTGTGCCAGGTCAGATTCAAAAGCATTGGTAAGCCCACGGCTTCCTTCAAAAGACATCTGCACAATCTCGAAAAACTTAATTTGAGCATCCAGTATCGCCAATTGAGCCAATTGGACAGCGCGAAGTTCGCTTGCGATTTCGACGGCAAGGTCGAGTGTCGTCGCTTCTTTTGGCAATTCAACGTTGTTGGCTTTTGCACTGACAGCAGTCATTGAAACAATAGCTGCGCAAATCGCAGATTTTAAAAACATGTTCATTTTATTCTCCCCTAAAGCCATGGTGGTGGCTGATTGATGTCGGGGAACATAGCCGAAAGGTCAGATTTCAGACAGTTTCGGCTTAAATATCATGCGAAAGAGGTGACACCGGGAAGCTATGACAAACTACCGTGAAATTCGGTGAGGCGAAATCGAAACAGTCCACTCGGGACCGGATCCAATACCAAACTTCTTTGCGAAGTCTCCTTGATTGATCGCAAGGGACACGTTCAAGAGACTGTTAAAATATAAAAGTGGGCGGCCTTTTGGTACCGCTGCAAATGTGGCGCCGAACGGTAGAATTTGGTCGAACATTGGCTTTAACTTTCGGGCCGACTTAGGCGCGGACTTGGGCGGGAGACTTTTTGGGAGCTCGACTTCAACTTCTTTTTTGAAGATTTGAACTCGGAACTGAGCAGCAGGTCCAAGAAGAAGCTTAGCTTCGACCAATGACTTAGGAATGTTCGTCCAGACATTCCCGAATTGAGGATCCAAAAGCGGTATTCCGCCAAAGATCAGTGATTCTGTTTCAAGAAATTCGGGCCTCTGATAACTTAGACGCACGAGGCTTGAGGCGCTGCCCGGCGCGCCGAGATCTTCGAAACGAACCTGACCACTTGCCAGCCTTGCGCCCACATAGACATAAAGGTCGCGCCCATGAAAGGTGTAGGAATCTTCGCTCCCCTTCAAACGTTGCTTTGATTCGTCGATTTGCATGACGGCATCTATACCGGCCTGATCTGCCACCAATGTTGTAAGGCCATTGTCAGGGCCAACAAAAAAGTGACCAGACTTAGTTTTCACAACAACTGATTTTCGTTCTGAACCAACTCCGGGATCTACGACAGTCACAAACACGGTTCCTGCTGGCCAATATTTAAAGGTCTGCTGAAGCCGATAGGAGGCATCCCATATCGAGTAGTTCGGGATTTCGTGCGTCAGATCACTTACCAACAATCCGGGTGCGGCCTGGTGGGCAACGCCCTTCATAGCACTTACGGCACCGTCGCGAAGTCCGAAGTCTGTCATCAAAACGAGGGCCGGCCGACCGGCATTGGCCTGTTCTGTTTCAGTCGGCGAAGACGCGCAACCGACGAGCACCGACGAAAGAATAATTGCCGTCAGAAGCGAAACGGAAAACGAATGAGCCATAAGGTCCCCTTTTGAACGCCATTTTCCTAGTTTTTTTTCCGGTCATTTCAATGGCCAAGCCAAGATTTTCGCGATATCACAATTAAACGTCAACCCTCAGAGAAAGGTCTTCGAACTCATGACACATTCAGCTCGCCGTCTTAAACCGGTTTTAACTGCCTTGACTGTTTTGTCGGTAACTTTCTTGATCGGCCACTCTTCGACGTCACAGGCCCACAGCGGCCACACCCCAAATGTTTGTTCGGCGACGGCTTCGGCTGTTTGTGCCCATCTTGGATTCGATGCAGAACCAAACTCGACAGATTCTTGGTCGTTCATGCTTCACTTCATGCCGGCAGCCGGTGTCGATCCGAAGTTGATAACCAACGTCAGCGCAAAACTTTGGATGGACATGGGCTCTCACTCCCACGGCTCTTCTCCTGTGACGATCGCTGCGGTTGATGATGTTCATTACCAGGTCACTGATGCTTATTTTCCGATGGCCGGTCCATGGCAAGTCAAGGTGGGCTTCACTTACGATAGTATCAATCACGAAATCATTATTCCCGTCATGGTTGGCAAGTGATACGTGAAGGTAAAATGCTTTTTGCTTTGTTGACGTTTTTTGTTTGCAGCGTTTCAGGCCTAAACCTTGCGAACTCTTCGAAAGCAACGGCATTGGAATTCACTGGACAAGATCTTCGCCAATCGAACCCTGAAAGCACCGCGATTAAAATTTCGACTGGTGACTCGGAACACATCGTGGTTTTGTTTCTATCGGCAAAATGCCCTTGCTCGATCAGCCACATGCAAGAAATCAAAAGTCTGGCAGCCGACTTTCCAGATTTTAAATTTGTCGCAATCAACTCGAATAAAAATGAGCCGAGTGAAGTGGGTTCCGGCTTTTTTTCTAACTTAGAATTGTCGTTTCCCGTTCTTCGTGATGAGAACTTGAAGTACGCAGACTTGCTGAAAGCCGTCAAAACCCCTCACGCGTTCGTTCTAGATAAAAATGGCGAAATTCTTTACCAGGGTGGGGTCTCGGACTCGGCGAAGTTTCCAAATGCGAAGAGATTATTTCTTCGCGAAGCTCTTACAGATCTAAAGTCGAAGAAGTCGATCAAAACTCCGATTGCGCGGGCACTTGGCTGCGCAATCGCGAGAAGCGAATAGTTTATGTCCCGATTGGTTCAATCTTCATTGAAATTGTTGACCTTGTCACTTTCGCTGTATCTCGTATTTGTCGGCTGTGCGAAACCGAACTATGCGGCTGATGGGAAAGATACGTCATTCTCCGGCAAACCTGGCACCGGCAGGTGTACAGCGGAAGCATCGACCGGTTCCATTTGCATCAAAGTCACATGGGAATCACTGCCTACAGAGACACAGTTTGGAAGTTTCGTATTTACTTTGTCGGATCTCGCATCGGATCGACTTGATTTAACTGATCATAACCCAATCTCGGTCGTGCTTTGGATGCCCAGCATGGGCCATGGCTCATCGCCGGTTACCGTAGAAAAGATCACCCCCGGAATTTATCGGGCGAAAAAGGTGTTTTTTAATATGAAGGGCGATTGGGAGATCCAATTCAAAATTGGACCAAGCCAAGCAGTCTATGCTCTCGACATTTAAAACACTTTTTAACTTTGCGTTGTCGATCGCGTTTTTCGCTGCACCTACTTTCGCATCTAAGCCGGCCTCTGCCGCTGCTTGCTGCGGGGGCGGAAGTGGCGTCCCAGGCATCATTGTCGGCGATGAAAAGGCCAATCTCACGTTCGAGATTTCGAATTTACATATAAAAACCGACGTCAGCCAGCAATCAATATGGCGCGATCGATCTGAAGTCGATTCAACCTCCTCCTTGAGATTGCAATACACTCAAGTTTTCAATGACCGTTTCCAAACTGGCATCAGCACATCTTTCATCCGACGGGATCGAGGAGATTACAGTTCGTCGGGTCTAGGCGATACATCGCTTCACATCGGCTATGAAACTTTACCCGAGTGGGAATACAGCGCCTGGCGACCAAGGGCAGTTAGCTACATTGGGTTAACGATGCCAACTGGAAGATCGATTTACGAAGCAGAGGACTTACGTTTGTTAGACTCCAGAGGAAAAGGCTTTTGGTCCGCCCGGATTGGCACAGCCTTCACAAAAGTCGTCGGTCACTGGAGTTTTATTTCCAATATAGAACTAGTCAGAACTTTTTCCAGATCGTTCGATACTCTTGCCTACGAAGGTATCATTGAGCCTCAGAACTCGGTAAGTGCGGTTGTTGGAACAGGATATTCTTTTGGCGATGTCACACTTCAAGCAAGTCTACTTCATCTGTATGAAAGCCAATTGATTCTTTCGGGACCACCATCATCTGTCACTGAAGATTCACAGGTTTCAACTTTGACAGTTGGCGGCTCAATGCCTATTGGTTCGGAGAACATCAACGGCGATTTGTGGTTCTTGAGGGCTGACTATTTCGATCAAAGATTGTTTGGCGATCCAAAAAACACAGCTCTTTCGACGGGCGTTTCAGTGTCTTTTCGGCGCAGTTTCAGCCGTTAAACCGCGTTGAGTTTCAAGAGCCTCAGGGCTTTTGTTTGAAGAAGCGACGAAGACTGACTGGCTCGAGCTTGCGACCAGCATAGCTTTCGAACTGGTTCATCGAATCATTGAATGACTTTTCGCATCGCTGCCACAGAACCGAGTCAAGAGCCGCGTAAGCCTGAGCCAAGGCCGCTTCTGCCGCTATTTTGTCGGTCGGATTCAAAAGAAGCCCAGACGTTGGTGCCATTCGCGTTAATCGCTCTCGCCACCGTTCGGAGTCGCACGCGAGAAAGCCCAGAATTTTAGGAGTCTTCGACGACATCATGAGGGCGCTGGTTAGATCTTCAAGCCCCGGCTTTGTTTTCGAATAGTGGTCGTAATCAATTTTTCCGTCCTCTTTGCGCCGGACCGCCGGTGAAAAATCTGGTCCACCGCCTTTTCGTGCGTGCCCGACATACATCAACATGTCGGCTTCGCTGATCCCCGTGTAGAAAACTTTTTTAGCGTTATCCGACTTCTCTTTTTGTTCTTGAGAAAATGCCTGATTGATACGGTCGCTTGTGGAATTTGAACTCGCCGTTAGCCGCAAATTGATCTTGTGTTTTTCACCGGTAGGACCGACCACCGTTTTTTCAAATAGATCCGCATCGTCTGCCGAGCGCGAAAAGCCACAAACGCGCACGTTCGATTCGCAAGCCGACATCACCCGGTCTACAAACAATTGTCGGGTGAGCGTGTCATCAACAACAAAATCATCGCTGTCATCGCCATAGCCAAAAACGTATCGAATATCGATTTCTGGCTTGGAGTAAAAGTTGGACCAAGTCGCAATGCATTTTTTCTTTTCAGCAGTGGCGCTGGCATCAGGCATCGTCAAGCCCATTTCACCTGCGGATCCAGCGTAACATTCGTAGCAGCTCCGCTGCTCGTAGCGAAGATTGTCGAGCGCATCAGTTGTGTCTTGAATGAGTCTCAAATTTCGCTCGACAATTTCTTTTTCAATTTGAACTTCGGTCTTCTTGCCTTGTGCCGGGATTTTAGATACGGCACGTGTTTGGGCTTGGCCATTTGGACCAAACCCTGCGCCCACAATAGCGAGAGCGACAGCTAGCGGAAAAGTGGAAATGAAAACGCGAGGCTTCATTCCGGCTTTCCTATTTCAAACTTCAAGGCTTTGGCTTCTGCTTCCTGACAAAGCTTTCTGGTTTTTTCGTTCGAATCAAGAACACAATTGATTCCATTAGTGGGCCCAGCTATCGCTTTATAAATTGCTAAAAAATCTTTTTCATCTGCAGACAAAAGCGCTAGGTAAGCGCGCTCTCGCGCCTGAAATGGACTGACCCGAATCGCAGTTTTCAAAAACTTGATGCGGTCCGAAATCGGCAAAGGCAGTGAGAGCCGGAACCAATCGACAGCATGAATTCGAATTTCGTAAACATCGTTGGTCAGAAGCTTTTCAAGAGTTTCCGCCGAAGGCTTCTGGCCAAGCTCGGACATCGCGTCGGTCAGCGCCCCGATCACTGCAAGTCGGTCGGCCGACGGCCGGTTTGCTTCCATCAGAAATAGAAGTTCTTGATCGAAATTCGATTTACTTAAATCCCCGGAAATTGCCATCAATCGAATGCGCATGGCACGCAAGCGTCCATCAAACGACGTTTCTATTTTTTGTTTTGCAATTGAGGCCAGCAAGATTTTGGCGTCTGCTTTCGAAAAACTCTTGTGGCGACGAAGCACTTCGATTGTACGAAGGGCCTGACCTGCTTCGAAGGAAGTTTTAGCTGGAAAGACTTTTGCCATTTCAACAACAAAGGCCTGAAGTTCTTTTTCGTTGAGAGAACGGATCAACGATGCTTTACGGCTGGCAGTCCCTTCGTCGTCATCCAAAACAATCTGAAGATCACTGAATCTGACAGTGCCACTGGCTATAGCCACCCCAGGCCACGCTAGCTCGAATACGAATGTAAATATGACGGACCAAGTGCAGACCAAGCCAACGTCCCGAAGAGCGCGGCCTACTGTTAGATATATTCTCGAAACTCGTGCTATTTTCACAGACTCCCTATCGGAAGTTCGTGTTTGAAATTGGAGTCCCATCAGGCCTACAATATTAGCTATGGGAAAAAATCAACGCCCGCCAAAAGGCCAGGTCATGCCCACGCTCGATCTGCATGGCTTCAAGGTCGCCGATGTCATCGACGCCGTTGACCGATTCCTTGTTCAAAACCAAAAGCGTGGTGCACATAAGGTCCGGATCATTACGGGACGTGGGACCGGTGCCGTACGAAAAGAAGCTCTCGACTGGCTTAAGCGCGGTGGCTTTCCCTATACACAAGAGAACGAGGGATCGTATTTTGTCCACCTCGGCGACTAACTGAAAGGAATTCGACTCAAAATGACCAAAATGCTATGGCTTGATATGGAAATGACAGGACTCGATGTCGAACGCGAGGTCCCGATCGAAGTTGCAGCGGTGATTTGTGACTTGAGGTTTGAAGAACTTGAAACCTATCATGCGATCGTGAAGCAACCACAAGAGTACTTGGACGGAATGGATCAATGGAACCGCGAGCATCATGGGGCCTCGGGCCTAACGGCTGCCATACCCAACGGCAAAGCCCCGTCCGCTGTCGAACTAGAAATGATTCAATTTGTTGAGCGGCATTTCCAAGGCGAACCCGCAGTTTTGTGCGGAAATTCGATTGGCCAAGACCGGCTTTTTATCAATCGGCATTTCCCGCAATTTGCTAAGCGGCTTCACTACCGAATGCTCGATGTGACCGCGTGGAAAGTTGTCTTTCAGTCGATCCTCGGTAAAAAGTTTGAAAAGAAAAACACTCACCGTGCCATTGACGACATTCGCGAAAGCATGGATGAACTGCGCTTTTACATGAAGCACATTAGCCTCGATCAAGCTGAAGACTAAATCACTTTTGAATCGGGCAAAAAAAACGGAGAAGGAAAACCCCCTCCGTTTTTTTTGTTGGCCATCCAGACCCCCTAACGGGGCGCTGAATCCGCTTGAAACTAGTAGCGGTAATGCTCAGGTTTGAACGGACCTGTTTTCGACATACCGAGGTATTTCGATTGCCTGTCGGAAAGCATCGTCAAATTCACGCCGATTTTCTTCAAGTGCAAGAAAGCGACTTTTTCGTCTAGTTCTTTTGGCAGGCGGTAAACACCGATTTCTTTATACTTCTCACGATTTGTCCAAAGATCGATTTGGGCAATGACTTGGTTGGTGAACGAAGTCGACATCACAAACGAAGGGTGACCAGTCGCGCAGCCCAAGTTTACCAAACGGCCTTTTGCGAGAACGATGATCTCGTGACCGTTTTTTAGTGTGTGAATATCAACCTGTGGCTTAACTTCACGCATTTTTGAATTCTGGTTGAGCCAAGCCATGTCGATTTCGATGTCAAAGTGACCAATGTTGCAGACGATCGCTCGATGCTTCATTTGGCTGAAGTGTTTTTCAGTGATGATATCACAGCAGCCTGTGGCTGTGACGAACACGTCGCCAACTTTTGCGGCTTCGTCCATCGTGGTAACTTCAAACCCCTCCATCGCAGCCTGAAGAGCACAAATGGGGTCGATTTCTGTGACAAGAACTCGAGCACCGTAGGTCTTCATCGAGTGCGCAGAGCCTTTACCCACGTCGCCGTAACCAGCAACAACAACGACTTTTCCAGCAAGCATCACGTCTGTTGCGCGCTTGATTCCGTCGGCAAGGGATTCGCGGCAACCGTAAAGATTATCGAACTTTGATTTTGTAACCGAGTCGTTGACGTTGATCACTGGGAGCTTCAAGAGGCCTTTTGCGTGCATCTTTTCAACGTTGTGAACGCCAGTGGTTGTTTCTTCCGAAATACCAACCATTTGCTTCAACATTGCTGCAAAACGTGGTTCGTGCATCATGTTAGTGAGGTCGCCACCGTCATCAAGAATCAGGTCGTAACCGGCAGTACCCCAACCAGCTATCGATTCCTCAACACACCAGTTATACTCTTCTTCCGTTTCGCCTTTCCAAGCAAAAACTGGAATTCCGGCTGCTGCGATGGCAACTGCTGCATGGTCTTGAGTCGAAAAGATATTGCAGCTCGACCAGCGAACTTGAGCACCGAGCTCAACCAGCGTTTCAATGAGAACCGCCGTTTGAATAGTCATGTGCAGGCAGCCCGTGATGCGTGCGTTTTTCAGCGGCTTTTTTGCGCCGTACTCTTCGCGAAGCGCCATCAAACCTGGCATTTCGGTTTCCGCAAGGCTGATTTCTTCACGACCCCAACGAGCGAGTTCCTCGAACGTTTTCGCGTCGTCCATTGCCGCTTTACATACGCGGTAGTCAGGCTTTCCATCTTTAGTTTTAGGAACTGTCGAGAGAGCGGATTTAGTCGTCATATGAGTGTTTCCTGCGTTCATCCCAGCATCGAGTGCCATGCGCATCCTTTCAAATTAGGTCGTAATGAGTAGAGAACGTAATGGTCGGCCTGAGCTCGGTCAAGCCAAGCCCAATCTACGCCTTCAAAGTTCAATGAAATCTCGCCTACGGGACTGTGAGGATCTCAGGCCCTGTCTCTGTAATCAGCACCGTGTGTTCAAATTGGGCCGATAGGCACTTGTCCGCCGTTATGTACCATTGGATGCTTGAATTAGGGATTGGGTACTCAATCATTTCAGCGTCTGTCTCGTTGACCATTGGTTCAACCGTGATCGTACCACCCGGCAAAAGGCGATCGCCTCGACCCTTCTTACCAAACGACGGCACGAAAGGGTCTTCATGGAAGATGCGACCAATTCCATGACCACCAATTTCTTCCACCACGTAAAAACCGTTTTTCGTCGTAAACTTGTTGATCGCGAAACCGATGTCTCCCGTAGTGCCGAAGGGGGTGATCGCTTCGATTCCCTTTTCCATCGCCTTTCTTGCGATTTCAGTGACTTTCTTAGCTCGCTCAGAGACCTCGCCGACAAAGAAGGTCGCCGATGTATCGCCGTGAAACCCGTCCATAAGACAAGTGACATCGACATTGATGATATCACCCTCTTTCAAAACTTCCGACCCTGGGAGGCCGTGACAGATAACATGATTAACAGAGGTACAAATTGATTTTGGGTAACCTTTGTAGCCAAGCGGCGCTGACTTAGCGCCGTGGGAAAGCGTAAAGTCATGAGCAATTTTATCGAGCTCGTCGGTCGTAATCCCAGGACGCACGAACTTTCCGGTGTGCTCGAGACAACGGGCCGTAAGTTTTCCGACCTTTGCCATGAGCTTGATTTCTTCTTTGGTCTTAATTGTCATGCTGGGAATTTAACACATCTGGCCACAGAAGGCACCTAAGAAGGCTTACGCAAACAACGGTTTAAGCCAAAAAAAACCCCGGCTCCGTGAAGAGTCGGGGTTTCGTATTCGATAACAGAAATACTACTTCGAAAGGTGTTTCGAAGCGTACTTTGTGAGTTCGAACATTGTGACTTTAGTTTTGCCACCGAAAATTGGCTTCAACTTGTCGTCAGCGTGGATCATGCGACGGTTAACTTTGTCTTGCAGACCATGCTTGTGGATGTACTCCCACATTTTCTTTGCAACTTGTGGGCGTGGAAGTGGCTTCGCGCCAACGATTTCAGCGAGTTGCGCGCTTGGAGTCAACGGAGCCATAAAAGCTGCGTTTGGCTTGCGCTTTGTTTTCGCCTTTTTTGGAGCTGCAGTTTTCTTAGCGGCTTTTTTAGTCGCTTTTTTTGGAGCGGCTTTTTTAGTCGCTTTTTTTGCAGCTTTCTTCGTGGCTTTCTTTTTTGCCATCTGGACATTCTCCTTGCGCATGTATACGCGCTTGTTTGTTCCAACCAAACGCTATCGTTAGCGTTCGTTTTTCGTTTCGACAATTGGATGATGAGCCGACTCATGACCGCTTGTCCAAAGAAAAATCACAGAAAAATGCTTTTTTTTTAATATTCCCCTAGGGGAATACCAGATAACCCGGTTTCAGCACCAGAAATTCGCCCACATCCGAGATATCCACAGCCTCAAGGGGGGCGAATTAAAAGGAGCGAAACCCTAGGGAAAACGCACATTTTTCTCTAGTTTCCCTAGGTAAATCACTACTCCCAAGGCTGCCGAAACCGAAACAACAGCTAGGGCCAATGACAAACCGACGAGATCCGCCCCCCAACCAAGGGCAAAATGCATGATCATAGCCCCACCCGCCTGATAGAGCACACATCGACTGGTGACCGACTGTGCGTGGGACCCAAAGATTTCGGCAATTCTTGTCATAACGCTGGGGTAGCCTAGAGCAATCGGAAACGCGAATGCGATCAATGCCATCAACCGAAGCTCCGGGTTTAGCCCTAGCGGCAGAAATGCCAGGAGTAAAAGCGGAACCGTCGAGATAGCCGCCCACTTCAAAAGCGACTTCGTGGCAACGGGCAATGGGAAGAGTCC
Source organism: Deltaproteobacteria bacterium (assembly GCA_017302795.1). Classification (GTDB taxonomy): domain Bacteria; phylum Bdellovibrionota; class Bdellovibrionia; order Bdellovibrionales; family JAMPXM01. The sequence goes on from JAFLCB010000004.1 coordinate 29,225, forward strand.
GAGCGAGAATCTCGCCATTGTCATAGCTGCAAAGTATGCGGCCAGCCACCCGTTCGCACTTTCATTGGTTACACCCCACTCTCGCCTTGCCAATAAATTCAGACGGGACGAAATGGAAATTTCCGCTACGACCAGTAAGCCAACAACGATCGCAGCCGTGCGCCCGGCAGCTTGAGATTGCGCTTCTGACAGTTTCATGGACTCGTGATGTTCTGGCTCGCGAGGCTCGAGCCCTTGCCCAGGACTCATCCCATCGAATGCGACAGTTAAAGTACTCGGCCGCCCGGCCCGCACCTTTTCTCGCCAGCGGTGAGCAAGCGATTCACCTATGACGATAAAACCGACTAGTACAGCAGGGAGGCAAACCACAGCTAAAGCAAAGCGCCAACCGATTACGCTGAGCCCGGCGATCAGGAGTGGCGCTGCAAAGGACGAAATCCCATACATGCCATGCAAGAGTCCCATCGATCGGCTGCGATACTTTCGCGGTGCCTCTTGCACAGCGGCATTCTGCCCGACACCGAGTCCTCCAAAACCGACACCCAATAGCGCACAAGCTACCAACATAACTGGGTAGCTTTGTGCGACTGAGATCAGCAGTCCCCCCGCCGCCATGATCATTGTATAGATCCCAACTAGCCGGCTGGGAGACGCGTGGGCGAGAAATCTTCTAACCGTATAGTTATGAACCACCGATGCTAGCGACGAAACTAAGAAGAAAAAGCTACCTCGCGTGTCAGAGAGTTCAAACTCCTTAAGGAGATCCGGGAATACGGGACCGCGCGAATTGTCGATTAAGCCCAAGGTAAATAGACTCATCCATGCGAATAGAACTGGCCAAAGCCATTTGCGCTTGGGACCACTAGCTCGACTAGCACTGACTTCCATTGATCTTTTTTCGGCAGATTCTTTCGACACGGATCCCAGCCTAGACCTAGGAACGGCACAACTACAACACTTCTGAAAACTGGCCTCACGAGCGTCTCAAAATCATCCGCTAAAGAGTTATGGCGCTCGAATTTAAACCCCAAAGCGGAAATCAGTTCTTTGACGTTCTCATCGATCAGATCGTGAACGACGTTCGCCAAGAATTTCAGCAGCTCTCTGACTCGCCTGCAAATGAAAGTTCGGTCGGTCGTCCGCCCCGACAAACGAACGACCTCGTGGCTCGACTGATCGACTTTCGCACACGTCAACCAGAACGCGAAGCTGCCACAAGCTCATTTCAAAGAGCGCTACCAGTTGCGAGTTCTAAAAAAAGCGGGAACGGAAACAAGCTGCAAGCCCTCGCTGCGATGATGGGGCAAATTCTAATCGGCTCTGGCGAGTCGGTCTCGCAATCTCCGGGTTTTAAAGATGCCGAAGCTGAGGTCGCGTTTCAAGTTGTCGCGCGCTATGGCGCCAAGTTCTACACTCACGACTTTCAATTTGGAGGGATTCTGCCCGAGGCTCTGAAGCGCGAACGCCGACGAGTCCTCTTAAGCCTTCATCCCGATCGTCAACCCGAGGCCCAGCGAGCCAAAGCACATGAACGATTTCTGACAGCCTCCGACGCCTTCACTGCCCTCGCGGATCGAGCTATGGCTGCCCCTGAAGACTTTGCCGCCTAAACGCATTACAAAGACGGCCGGTCGAAATGTTCTAAAATTTCATCAATCAAATATAAGCTCCGATGAAATCATTGTTAGCAAATCACAAGCTTTGGATTTCTCCGGCGCTTTCTGCGGTAAAATCATTGATGATTTACACACTGTCCTCACAGGAATAGTTTTGACCGTGACGCAATCCTGGGTGCCAATGGATTTGGTCGGTGGCTCGCACGCTGTCTGCCCTAAATTTACCCAGCCGTCCGCAAGTCTATTCTGCCAACTGCCATGAACATCTATACTAGGCATCCAGTTAAAAAACTTCGAACTAAACTTTAGAATCGATACATGCTGTTCTTTTGAATCTGCGATCTGACCGACCAGTCGCTGCCAATCCGGGACATCGGTTTGAAAATAGTGAAGCAACAAGAAAACCATTTCCGCCGATAGCGACATCTTAATGCGAGCTTCTTGCGGGCCAGATTCAGAGCCAGATCCAGAACCGGCTTTGGCGTCGATGGGACGGAGCTGAACCATTAAATTCTTAGTTTTTGTCCGATCGAATTGCGGAAGTTCCCGTGGTAGCTCTTTGGCTTCTGCGGGCTGTTGCTTGGCTATTTGGATTTCCAACTTCGCCAAAAGTTTATTAAACTCTTGGGCTTGCCCGCTTAGATAAAGCGCGACATATAGGCCCTGTATTTGGCGCACACGATCAGAGTCCTTCATTCCGTCTGCAGTTTTCAAAAATTGAAAAAGAATACCTGAAGATCCATCTTGAGTAATAGGTGCCAAAAGCCTTCGCGCGGACTTTTGAACTTCAGAAAACTGGTCGTTTAAACCTAAGACTTCAAGAAGGTCTTCAATCCCAAATCGAAATGGATATTCGCTGAGTTCGCTTTTCGAACGCGACACATTGAGACCCTGAAGACGCGTTACGATTTCACTAAAGTCCATAACTTCAAACTGAAAGTCTACATCTGAAGTGAACTCACTAAGAGACTGCGCTTCCCCGTCCGCAAGCCGCTTCCATTTCAGGCTGTCCTGAAGTTCTTTTAACTCCTTTTTCAGCTCGGCTTCGAAATCATTTGGAGTTCGATACGGAGTTGCTTTTCGCCGAAGAAAAGTTTGTGAGTTTTCCGCAAGAGTCCATTCGTCAGCCCGCACGAACAAAACTGGAAGTTTCGTCGGTGACCGGCTGAGAACTAATCGCCCGATTTCATTCACAGAAAGTGCGGTAGTAAATGGGTCGGGAGTCTGAGAAGGAATGCGGCCAGCCTGGTTTCGGACGCTCAACGCTTGGCTGGATTTGGTAGCGAGCTCCTCGCTGGAATGACCGTCGATAAGTGCCGACAAAAGATTTCTTACGTCCCTTAGGCCGCCATTTGAGGGATTCGTGGAAATTCCATCATCTAAAAGCGGCTTTCTATCCCCCACTGACAACTGATCGGCGTACAAAGCGGTAGAGAAGGGAGATGGGTTAGGATCTCTGTCCCGAGTTGATGTTGTCAGGTCATCCGGAAAGGCTACAGGATTCGCAATGGACTTCGAAATCACGAGACGTGATCGAGGGTAGAGGCTCGAGTTTTTCTCTGGCTGACTGCCAAAGAGCCGCGGAGAAAACGACCGATAAAGAAATGTCGCCGCGAGCGCACGAGGGGAAAGCACCGAGGGACTAGATTTCATTTCTAACGGTGTCATCGAATAAATTGAAATCGCCGTTTTACTCTTGGTATTCACAAGCACGGCTTCTATATGATTTTCCCAAATCATTATCCCGAACTTCAGATCGGGATTTTCATAGCGAAGAAAGGCTGGGTAGAACATAGCCGTAAGGGCGAGCGTCCGGGTGACACAGTTTCCTTTCAAGGAAGGTCTTAAGGTTGACACCAAAGCAAACGGTTGACCATCTTGATGCTTCGGAATGTATTCGTCGACAAATGCTTTCAACATCGCCAAGGCATCTGCATCGACAACTTTTAAACCACGCTTTGCCATGTACCGTTCAAACCTCAACATAACAGCATCGCGTTTTTCAATGAAGTCCGATGTTTTTAGGCCTCGGGTCGAAAGATCGTAAATGCTCGGAGAAATTAAAAGTCGCTCGCCGTAGCCGATCAATTCTGCATACTTCCATGCGGCCTTAAGGTTGGCCTCCCCGTACAAGATCTCTTCAGCCTTTACTCGCGCAGCATCAAGGCTTATCGAGTCGTTCGTCGAACCAGGTAGAAGTTCCAGAACAGTTTTTGAGCTTCCAACTATTCCTGCCTGCAATCTGAGTAACGCTTCTTTCGATATATCTTCGAGATTGTTGTCTTTCGGCTGGCTGACGGACGACAGAATCGCTGCGTGACCTGCAGCACTCGCAATCGTCGCTTTTGTTACGGTTGACGATTTAGACCATTGCCCAAGAGCCTTCATGATAATGGGACTTTTTAGTGTCAATTGACCGACGGTCTTAAAAACGATTGCTCCGCCCATAAGCCCGGCCGGATTTAAAATATCAATAAGGCCGGCATCACGTATCGCTTTGTCGATTTTTTTCGAAAGATCAATCGCATGAGGCTTAAGCCGTTTTCGATTGGCTTCGCTAACGCCATCATTGGTCGAAATGATGAGAAGTAGATTTGATAGTGACGCTAGTGTTTCAAGGCGATCTTCGTCCTTTGCCATGTGGCCGAGAGCTTCAGCGAGTGCTATGAGTCTGGCTCCAAGATCTTTTTCGGCCTCAAGGCGCTCGATGGCTTTGAATCCTGCAAGGGTAAAATCCGAGAATCCCGATTTTAAAATCATTTGGACAAAACGAAGGCGCTTTCCACGGACCGAAGAAGGCGGTTCACTTTGAATATCGCTTTCAAGGAAGCCCCGCATTTGCGCAGACGAGAACTGAGTGTCTCGAGGATCTAGCCCTAGATACTCGTTGTGCCCCGTTTCTTTTGCAAACCACCATTCTCGATATTCTTTGATCGCTTGTTTTCTCTCGCCGGCGTCGAGCGAGGTTTTTTCCATCAGAAACCGGGAAATTCGCGGAGCTTGATCGACTTCCTTTTCAACGCTTTCCAAATAGGCAGATTGAACTAAAAAGGTTAGGCGAATCTGAGGATTCTCGAGAATTTGAAACCGCCCCCAAGGCGCGGCGGCCGTTTTCCCACCTTTGACTTCCGCATGAGCCGGCAGCGAAGCCATTGCCATCGTAACTACAATTGCCGCCCCCATTGAGCCGCAAGCCTGGGATAAACGAAAATATTTGAACACCTGGTTATTTAGGTTCTTCATTCCGAAGGAACGATCCAAACCCTAAGCCAAGCAGCAGCTTCGAAACACGGCTACTGGCTAACCCCTATAGCTCTGGAAATACTGAGATTTTACTTTGGAACGATAGGGATCTAAAAGACCCGATCGTCAAATTTATGGACACCGGCCGCAAGCGCCGGCACCAACCCCGAAACGACACGCTACTGGATTTTCTTATAACGGAAACGTTTGGGCTGAAGAGCCGCATCGCCCAGACGTTTCTTGCGATCTTCTTCATACTCGGTGAAGTTCCCAGGGTAGAACGTCACGACACCGTCGCCTTCAAAGGCCATGATGTGGGTACAAATACGATCCAAGAACCAGCGATCGTGGGATATCACGACGGCACAACCGCCGAACTCCAACAAAGCTTCTTCGAGTGCCCGCATCGTGTTGACGTCGAGATCGTTGGTCGGTTCGTCTAAGAGCAATAGATTTCCACCGCTTTGCAGAACCTTGGCCATCTGAACACGGTTTCTCTCTCCACCCGAAAGATCACCCACTTTTTTCTGCTGGGTATCGCCGTTGAAATTGAATCGGGACACATAGGCGCGCGACGGCATTTCCTTCGATCCAACCATCATCAAATCATTCCCGCCCGAAATTTCTTCCCAAACCGATTTCTTCGGATTCAACGAATCGCGAGATTGATCCACATAAGCGAGCTTCACTGTCGAACCAACCTTGAATTCACCCGAATCTGGTTTGTCTTGTCCAGTGATCATTCGGAACAGCGTTGTTTTACCAGCACCGTTGGGTCCGATGATTCCGACGATTCCTCCCTTAGGAAGAGAGAACGTAAGATTATCTATCAGTTGTCGATCGCCATAGGCTTTCGAAACGCCTACCGCCTCGACCACCACATCGCCAAGCCGGGGACCAGGCGGAATGTAGATTTGAAGTTCCGCGAGCTTTTCTGGCCCCGCCTCTTTCAAGAGGCTTTCATAATTCGAGATCCTTGCCTTCGATTTACTTTGGCGAGCACGAGGACTCATGCGGACCCACTCAAGTTCTCGCTCCAAAGTTTTTGCCCGCTTTTCGCTCGCTTTTTCTTCGCTCGCCATGCGTGCTTCTTTTTGCTCAAGCCATGAAGTATAATTCCCTTTCCAAGGAATACCTTCACCGCGATCGAGTTCCAAAATCCAACCGGCCACATTGTCTAGAAAATATCGATCATGGGTGACCGCAATCACCGTTCCCGGGAACTCGGCAAGAAACCGCTCTAACCACGCAACAGATTCGGCATCCAAATGGTTGGTCGGTTCGTCAAGAAGCAGAATGTCTGGATTCGAAAGCAATAGCCGGCAAAGCGCCACTCGACGCTTTTCACCGCCCGAAAGTTTCGTAACAGGCGAATCTCCAGGAGGACAGTTTAACGCATCCATTGCTTTTTCTAGTTTTTGATCAACTTCCCAGCCGCCTTGCTGTTCGATCTTTTCCTGCACAACACCTTGGCGCTCGATGAGCTTTTCCATGGCCTCTGGAGTCATGTCTTCAGCGAATTTTTCAGAAATTTCGGCGAACTCTTTTAAGAGCTTCGGCAATTCGCCGAGGCCATCCATGACATTTTCTTTGACCGTCTTAGATTCATCCAAGCCCGGCTCCTGCTGCAAGTATCCGACTTTAAAATCGCGCGCGGGAAAAGCTTCTCCTACGAAGTCCTGGTCGACACCCGCCATAATTTTCAACAGCGTGGACTTCCCTGAACCGTTTAGTCCCAGTACTCCTATCTTTGCGCCGTAAAAGTAGGAAAGGTAAATGTTCTTTAGAACCCAACGGTTCGGAGGATAGACTTTTCCGACGCCCTTCATTGTGTAGATGATTTCATGACCGGTTGTTTGCGACACTTGCGACTCCTCGGTTGATCTGCGGGAGTTTGCTCTATCAACTGCCACCTCGTCAAATAGGTGGCCTACATCCTTGAGATAAGCCGCTTAAATACCACGCGAATCTCGCAAAGCGACTTGTCAAATACCCCAAAACGAGCCCAAGATTCAGTTGTGGCGAGTTCGTACTCTGGGACAAATAATTCTAACAAGCTCAAAAACACTCTTTCAGAGCTCGAATCGGCGCTCTCCGAGTGGGACAAAATACCGGTTGCAACGGACGACCTAACAAACGCCGATGCCGAAGCCAATAGCGTTAAACGCAAAACTCCGCCTAGCCCAGAAGTCCCCGACGAAATGAAGCGACGAACGAAAGAGCTCCTCGATCGCCTCAAACAGCAGATCGACGAGCTTTAGTTATCGACTGAGTGTTTGGCGCCTTTGCCGCCTAAGCATTCGGGGGAAACAAAGTTTTCACCTTGCCCACTATCGCGCTCTTCAAAACTGACTGCGCGAAGAGTGAGAGCATGGAGACCGGATTTGAATTCGGAATCCAAATGCGAATACACAAGTCGCTGCCTTGCGACCTTCGAAAGCCCGATGAACTGATCCGAAACGATCAGCAACTTAAAGTGAGTTTCTGAACCTTTGGGCACCGAATGATGATGCGATTCATTTTCAAGGTACACTTCTGCATCTCGGATCGCGCCTAGAAGAGCTGCTTTTATTCGACTTTCTCGAGTTCTTTCCATGTGGGCGATCGTCCCTTTAACAGCTCGCGACGGCAACCGATGACATTTACGGTCACACCCGCGGTCAACAATTCATCGACCAAACTTTACACACCCTGGTTCCTCTTCGATCAGCCAGCCTGTATTGCCGTTCACTGAAATTTCCTAGAAAAACGTACCTGACTGTCAGCAATTTGTTCACCGACTTGATTTCCCCCGGATTTTGCTACCAGTCTGATCATGAAGTTAAGGACGATTTTTCCCAAAATGCTTTCAATCGCCAGATTCGCTTTTCTCTTAATGACTATTGCGTTCGTGGCTATTCAGGTTCCGAAAAAAGCCGCGGCCGAGCCTCGCTCGCCCGTCCCAATTGATCAAGAAGAAGCTAAGCCCGAACCGATAGCGGTAGTGAAATCGGTAATAAAATCAATCAAGCGAACGGCGCAGAGAGCGACTTCGAAGCCGACTCGCAATGCAGCGCCCACACGGCCCTACCAAGAAGTTTCGGAAGAAACCAATCGCCAAATTGAAAACTCAATGAATTCTTTACGCGAGTATTCAAACTACTTCTCGTTAAACCCACATCTGATGAATACGCCTGAAAGTCTAGATGCTCTAGAGGGCATTGCGACGGAAGCCGTCTTGTCACAAATCATTCGAGCAACATACACCGAAGCACTTCGCCGAGGCTGGAAAAAAACGGATCGCTACTCAGTTATTCCGATTTACCAAATAGCTGAAACTACCTCGACGATTGGCAAATCCCTTGGTTTTAATTCAATATCAGCTCGAGTCGCCGTATTTGGCTTGAAATCAGGCCGCATCAACCGCGGAGTGATTCTAACTTCGAATTTTCAAAGTGTTTTTCCCGGAGATTTGAGGACTCACTTCGGAAGATCCGAGATGTTGCCGATGGTCGAAGGCGCAAAAACCGAATACAATGCATTCGCACTGGATATTCTAGACCGCATGCGAGATCACAACAAACGCCTCAGCGAACATCTGCCGGTGGTTGGCCAAGCTCAAACCTGGGTCCTTGGCTGCGAAAAAACTATTGTCGGCAAATTTTGCGTGAACGTCAGAGTCTTCGATGCAACAGACACGGACACCACTGTTTTCTATGACGCTCTCGTTGGTCAAAAAGATCCTGACGAAAGAGTTCGCCTGATCAAAGCGCAGAAGCTAGCTTGGCCGGTGAAAGAGTCTTATATTTCGCGTGGTTTTAAAGAAAAGTGTCGCGGTTGCGACTCGCACTATGGACTTGATCTCGCAACGCCGCCCGGAACTATCATTTACTCGGTGCAAGATGGCGTAGTTGCAATCATGAAGCAACTTTCCGGTTGGGGCCGAACCGTTGTCATCGAACACACTCTTCCAAATGGCGACAAATTCATTTCACTTTATGCGCATTTGTCGCGATTTCGAAAAGGCTTAAAAGTCGGTACAACAGTGTCGAAGGGAGAAATCGTTGCGCTCAGCGGAAACTCGGGTCGTTCCACTGGTCCGCACCTTCATTTAGAAATCCGACATGCGTCGGGCGACAAAGAACCCACCGATATGCTTCGTCAGCCAAGATCGAAAATTGAAAGGCCGCTAGATCCCCTGCGCGTTCTTGACGTCTTTAACGTCTTCGTTGAAGGCGCCTAGGCCCCCGAGAATCTAACCTGACTGGCGCTAAAGCCTAGCGCCACAGCGCATCGCGCCAGGAAATTTTCCAAGTCATTTCAGTTGTCTAGATTGGCCGTGCCAAAGAAGATCACGGACACTAAAGCTTTTCGCCAAGTACCTTGTATTACACAGTACCTGGTGCTAAATAGTTCTTATGAATACGCAGTTCCATAAAGGTGTCGTTGAAATGTGCGTTCTCGCATTGGTCGCCAAAGAGGATCATTACGGTTACGAACTCGTGAGCGCCATCTCCACAAGAATCCCGATCTCGGAGGGCACGATTTATCCGATACTTCGCCGCCTCACCCAAGAGGGCTATTTTGAAACCTACTTGGTCGAATCCAACGAAGGACCGCCAAGAAAGTACTACCGCATGACAAAGTCCGGGCGAACATTTACGACGGCTCTCATCAATCAATGGACCGAATTCACTGACAGCGTCGACGCCGTCATTCAATCTGCTAGCAAACGACGAGGAGTTTAACAACGTGAGTTCCAAAAACGAATACCTTCAAATTCTCGGACAACACCTGGCTCGCTTGCCAGAATCCGAGCGCGCCGACATACTTCGCGATCAAGAAGAATATTTCCGTGAAGCCCTTGCAAATGGTCGCACAGAAGCCGATGTCATTGGGTCTTTAGGAGATCCGAAACATCTGGCAAAAGCGCTGATCGCTGAAGCGAAATTGAGCGGAGCGGAAACTAGCTTCAACACCGCGAGTACGCCGAATTCCGACTCTTCAAATGCCTCGTTAAGAAATCAAATGGGAGCTACGATGCGCGCCGTGATCGCGATTGTGACACTTGCTCCGTTCAATCTTATTTTTGTACTCGGCCCGTTCCTTGGCTTGTTGGGATGCTTAGTGGCTGGGTGGGCGGTCGGCGCCTCCTTTTTGATTGCGGGAGGCGCCGCCGTTTTCTTTTTAGTCACCGAACTCATTCCGCTCGGAGCATCGACCTTCGCTCATATCGCAAGTTTTTTGCTGAGCCTCGGAGTCGTAATGTTTAGCTTTTCGTTTTTAGCATTGATGGCTTGGGTATCTAGCTGGGTCGCGCAGCTGACCGTTCGATATTTAAGATGGAATCTTGATCTCATTCAGGCACGGGCCTAAGGATAAACATGAAACTTCTAAAACTAAGTCTCTTTGCATTTGCCGTAAGCCTCGCTTTTTTCGGAACTTCCTACCTCGTCGCCCAACAGCTTCCGGAAGCAGAAAAATATAGTTTTCCAGAATCGATCGGACGCCATTACGCAAAGGCGACTGGGGGCGCAGTCGAACTTGGGGATGCGACTTCGTTTAGTCAAAAAATCCCACTACAAAACGGTTCCGTACAAATTTCCGAGCTTGAACTTGAAACAACGGCGATCGATGTCTACCTAGAGCCCGCTGGAAATTCGGACGAGATCGTCGTCGAGCTTCGATCTAGCAAAGCGGCAAAAGATCGGCCTCTTTTGGTGGACACTTCGCGTGGCCAAGTGGTTCGAATCCTGACGGAAGAAGTTTCGTCTCTACCGTCCAGAAGCAGCTGGATGGTTTTCAACTTTGGGGATCAAGAGCTTCAACCAAAAACTGGATTAACGATTAAAATCCCAAGCGCGATTGAGACAGTACGCTTAAGAACTACGTCGGGAAACTTAAGAACTTTCATTTTTCCAAAGCGACTTAGTTTCCAAAGTGAATCAGGTGACATTCGGTTAAAAAAACCACGCGATGATTCCGACATATCGACAATACAGAACTTGGTAGTGGAAACAGTCAGTGGCGATCTTCGCAATGACAGCCGCACAACTCCCCGATTCCAATCGCTCAAGTTTAATAGCGTTTCCGGTGACGTAAAACTAGTTGGGTGGAATAGCTCAATTGAATCTGTCTTTTCCCAAACTGTGTCGGGAAACTTCAGAATCGAAACATCGGATCCGATTGATGCTTCCATTTCATTTGAATCCACAAGCGGAGACATGAGAATCGCGAGTCAGGGCGGCGGGAAACAAACGCTAAAGCCCTCACGCGGCACGCCACTGAAAACGGTCCTCGGAAAAGGCACCGCACAGATCGCAGCCATCTCGGTATCCGGTGATTTTAAAATCGAAGTCGACGGTTCCGAGGAAGAATCAGAATAGGAAACTTAAGATTGAGCCGGTCGAGCTTTCGCCATCATAACGGAAAAATGGCAACTTGACTGGCGTCGGACTGCTTGGCCCAAACAGGGCTCCAAACTTAAGTCCGTCTTTGACTCCCGTCCATTCGTGCCCTGTATTCTCGAAAATCAAAAGACGGCCGCGGCCACCCCCATCAAGACCGGCCCCGAAAAAATCGTCCATGATTCGCTGACCGTGGCTTAAGTGAACGACTGGGTCGTTTTTACCGTGGATCACCAACAATCGACCTTTGAACTTCTTTGGGTCACAACTTTCCTGCGAACGAGCTCGCGATCCGGGTCCTTCTTTTAAAAGTTTGTCACCTGACTTCAAGTCTCTTGCGATTCCGTAGGCTGGGCCAGAGTGAATCGCCCCTGCTGTGAATAGTTCTGGGTAGCAAGCCAACAGCGCATTTGCGATCGCAGCACCAGATGACATGCCGAGAACGGTGAGTTCCGTTTTGGCTTGATCAAGCCCCGATCGTTTTTGGAAATTTCTAATCTCATCAATAACAAATTTGAGTTCGCCAGAATCTCGCTTCTGATTTTCCGGCAAATACCAGTTCCAACACCCGAGCGGATTTGTTTTGCTAAGAACTTCTGGGTAAAGAACGGATATTCCCTCACGCGAAGCAAATTCGTGAAGTCCTGCACCCAAAGCCATGTATTCCGGCGACTGTAGGCAGCCGTGCAGGACGACAAGTATTCGGTTTCGGGGTTTGGACGGGACGAATTCAAGTCCCGCATTCGCCATGGGGGAAAAACCGAAAAGTGAAACCAAAAGTAATTTGAGGTACAGCATGAATTTTCTTTGCCATGCAGAACCGAAAAAGGCGAGCGCTTCTGTTAGGATTCTTTTTTGGACGGGGCGATCGTGACGGTTTTTTCAAAACGATTTTTTGAAAACTCGTTGGCTTGATCTTTTTCTTGTTCGCTTGCGAGCTTGGCGACTCGTGCATCCATTTTTGCAAACAGGTCACCAAGGCGATTGGCGCGTTCGGCTTTCGCCAGTGGCCGTGCCCCGTCGTCATAGCGACGAATCATACCTTCGGGGATTTCTTGAATGAATCGCGACACAGTAACCGCAGCTAAGCGGCCAAAGCGTCTTCGCACTTTTGCCGCAGACAATACGAGATGCTTACGGGCGCGAGTCACACCCACATAAAATAATCGCCGTTCTTCCGAAACGTCTTCTCCTAGGGTGCGGTGTGGAAGTAGATCTTCCTCGCATCCGATAAGACAAACAGCATCGAATTCAAGGCCTTTGCATGCATGTAGGGTCAAAAGCTGAATTTTCTTATTGGCATCTTCTGATTCCTCGTTATCCGCATCGCGAAGTTCCATCGAGTCCAAGAATTTTGAAAGCGTTGCGATGGTGGCGCCGCCTTCTTCGCGAGCCAGATACGAATCAAGAACTCGGGCTAAGACCTCTAAAACCATCCAGCGCTTTTCAAACGATTCAGAATCCTTATGTAACGTCCGGATGTGTTCTCGATACTTGATGTCATCTAGGAATTTTAAAAGCCTGCGACCGGGCGAATCACCTTCAACACCAGTCGGAGTGATGATTTTCTCTGGCAGTTCATCGAGAGCCTCAAATAGAACGTCCAGCGCCTCGCCTGCTCGCTCTTGGATAGTCGCTTGCTTCCATTTTCTGGCGGCGACGTGAAAACGAATCCCTTGGCCTTCGGCCCAGACAGCCAACCGATCGATGGAAGTTTCACCGATCCCCCGTGGAGGGGTACCAATGATTCGTCGGAAGGCGACTTCGTTCGGAGAAATTGAACAACGCAAATAGGCCAAGACGTCTTTGACTTCTTTGCGGTCAAAAAACGCTGTGCCACCCGTAATCGCATAGGGTATTTGTTCCCGGCGAAGCTCTGCCTCAAGCAGCCCACCTTGACCGTTGGACCGATACAAAAGAGCAATTTCTCGAGGCGTGATTTTCTGTTCTAGAAATTCTCGCACACGGGCGACCGTTTGCGTGACTTCTATTTCTTCGGTTTCATAGGAAAAAAATTCGGGACGCTCGCCTGCCTCCGCCTCCGGATCTGGTCGAAGCTTTTTTCCGTGGCGTTCGGTGTTGTTTTCGATAATGGAATTCGCCAATTCCAAGATCAATGGACTTGAACGGTAGTTTCTTTCAAGACGGACTACTTTCGCGCCTTTGAATTCACGAGGAAATTCCAAAATGTTCGCGACACGCGCCCCCCGCCAGCCATAGATCGACTGATCGTCATCGCCAACGACAGCAATGTTGCCACATTTACTTTGAATTTCTCGGACCAATTCGAGCTGTGCACCATTGGTGTCTTGAAACTCGTCCACCATTAAAAAATCAAAGAGGCCACTTAAATCATCATGAAGGGATTTATCATCTCGCGCAGCGGTCAGCGGCCTGATCAAAAGATCTGAAAAGTCTGTGACTCCCAAAAGCTCCAGACGGCGGCGATATTTCGGTAGCACTGCTGCTGCGATAACTTCATAGTCGTCTTCTTCGTTGTGTCCCATTTTTTCCGGGACGCGACCTTGGATCGCCGCTTCTTCTCGCCACGAATTCATTTTCTCTAAAATTTGATCGATCCGAAACGCATCTTTTGTCGGAAGCTTGGTGTCTTTTAGGATTTCACGGACGATGCCTTCGGCGTCTGAAGAGTCGATAACTCCGAAACCAGCAGGTAGCCCTAACTTCTTGTGATGCCTTCGCATCCACTGAAGCCCAAAGCTGTGAAAGGTTCCTGTCCAAATGGCTTTTGCATCACCGCCAAGACGAACACCCACTCGGTGTTTTAGTTCGCGCGCTGCCTTATTCGTGAACGTCAACACACACACCCGCGCAGGCTTTACTTTTTCTTCAGATAACAAGCGCCCAGTTCGCGAGACAAGGACGGTGGTTTTTCCAGATCCTGCGCCAGCCAAAATTAAAAGCGGCCCCTTCGTATGAAGCACTGCCTCGGCTTGTTCCGGGTTCAAACCTTTTAACCATTTCGACATTTATATTAAACTAACTCGCTGCAAGCGCTTGGAAGAACGATCGAGCGCTCAAGCCTATGAGAAGTACACCCAAGACCGCAAGTTTGATACGCTGCGGAACCCGGGATTGGAGGAGAAGCCCAAACTGAGAACTAACGACTGCACCAAGAACAAGCAAACCGACAACGGAATACGAAAACAACGCGCCACCTTCAGGATGCCTAAGCCGTTCGATCGCAAAGGAAGCTGCTCCTGCGATCGACGTGAGGCAAAGCGCCCCGATTGACGTCGGCACTACTTGATTTAACGCAATGGCTTTTACTTTGTTAAGGTAGGGAACGATCACAACGCCGCCGCTAACTCCTGTAAAGCCGCTAGTAATCCCAGCCGCGAAACCAGTCGGATAATCCCATTTTATCGGAATTTCCCGACGATTCCCTTCAATTTTGAAGAAGACTTGATACGCCATCCAAAAGGTGGCGATCGCAAAGCCATACAGCAGATATTTTCCTTCTACGAAGGCAGAGATCTGAACAGCTGACGCGCTTCCAATCATCGAGCAGGTTCCCAATCGAAGTGATTTCGAAACCGCCATTTCCTGGCGCCGAATAACTCGAATTGAATTGATGAGAGCAACCGGTGCCATTGTCAAAAGTGATGTCGCAACTGCTTGACGAGGCTCAAGGATAAAGACCATCGGCAAAAGCGGAATCATTATCACGCCACCGCCAACTCCAAAAACTGTTTGAGCAATCCCAACAAATGCGCCTATCACTATAACGAAGGGCCATGCAGCTGCCAAATCCGTTAACAAAAAGTTTAGTCCCATATGTTCAACGTTCCACCCATGTGGCCACGACTCCAAAATGATCGGAAGCAGCAAGGCCCACATCTGGGCCGACAGGATCGGGCAGACCAAAATTTCTAACGGAAGTTAAATGCATGCGCGAAGATTGAGCTGACTCAAGGAGGGAGCCGCGCGCAAATAGAAAATCAATCCTTCGCGGCTGACGATCAAACTCACGATACACTTCCAATAGTTCCGGATTTCCGAAGTCCGGTAGAGGAAACTGAAATCCCTTCTCCTGCTGAATCCGATGATTGGCGGGGTTCAAAACGGGATCCCAGGTCGCTCCGCTACTGGAGCTGCTGGCCGATTGGCCATTCGCGCGAGCATAGAGATCTTCAAAACCGCTCACGCTTAAAAGTGTTGCGGCAGCTCCAAAAGGAACGGAATTAAAATCCCCGCCGATCAGCACGCCGTCGTGATCTTTGTCGACCGAGTCCACAACCTCAAGAATTCGGTCCATTTCTGAAAGTCTGCGGTCGCGCGCGTTTTCTAAGAATAGATTGAGACTTTCCAACTCTTCTTCCCTCACACGTCCTGTCTCAGTTGCTGCGGTTAGCAATCGCAAAAGCTCAGGGAATTTTTCAAATCCATGATGAAGATGAGTGTTGACGATCATTAACCGTCCAAGAGATTCGTGAAAGACACTGCTGAACTGCGCGTATCTTTGCTCGTCGAGATGAAAGCTTACCGACTCTCCACTTTTACCAAATCCACCGCTGAGTTTTAATTTCTGTGGAACACGTATAGGTAGATCTCGTTGGCGTGCTGCACGTACTGCGCTTCGAACCAGAATGCCAAGACCAGAGGCAAGATTATGGGGAAACCCGAGCGAAAAAAATTTAAGTCCACTCTGGTCAACGCAACCTTGAAACTCGCCACCAAGTGCGAGTACCAGATCTTTGCCTTTGACGGAAACAGGATTTAACTCTTGAAACAAAAAGATGTCGGCATTTATTTCTTCACAATCCCGAAGTGCTTTCCGCCAACGCCGATCGCGACTAGCCGCACTCTCGAATTCCCGAAACCCAAAAAGTCCGTGCAATGAACCACGACCCGCAAGTCCATGCCAGACGTTAAACGTGGCGATCCGAAAGGATTTCACCGCACACTAAGTTTTGCGATTGTGGATCAAGGGACGAACACCCGATTCGAAAGCCACTTCAATGCGATCAGCAGTTGAAACGGTCACAAAGCCAAGACCAAATGTTGGATGCTGAATTGCGGCCGCAACATCGAAGTTGCTCTTCATTCCATAGGGAACAACTTTGGCGACACCGATTTGTTTTTTCAGGCTTTCATACTGTTTCGTGTAATCGGCTTTGGTTTCGGCATCTTTTCGAGCCGCAGTTTCGGCTTTCTTTTCCGCTGCTGCCAACCGTCGCTTATCCGCAGCGGCAACGAGACCCGCTGTGTTTCGTGGCTTTTTCTTCGATTCTTTTTCTGCTCCGTTAGCTGAATCGGCTGAATCGTTTGACATAGAACCTCCATTGGACGCTTCGCCTAGGCGAAGCGTTTTAGATCTTCCGCAGACTTCGCAGCGAAGCTTTGCAGCTGTCGAACTGAGGTGCGCGAGAACTTTAAAAAAACGTTCTGTTTCGCAAAAAGAGCACTCTAACGAGATACTTCGAGCGACGGCGGGGAGATCTTTGAATTCGGTCAGTTGAGACATGAAACAACATTCTACGTTCGGCGCTTCACTTCGTCACGAGACATATATGGGAAGCGCCGCTTAATGGCACGATTTCAGGGGCCAGGGCTCAACTAGCGTATGATTTACGCCAAACGGATGGTCTGCCGACCGCCGTTACTCTCGATCACCAGATAGACTTTCGTCCCATCCTGCATGGCCGGGCTTCCGATACTCATAGTCTGGGGCAGAAGGGCTTGAGTTTCAACCCCCAGTACCTTCGCTATTTTCTCGACCGTTCGGTAGCGCGGACGGTCAGTCTTATATTTTAAAGTATGAATATTGGGCTGTGCGATCCCAAGTGCATCCGCCAGTTCACTGTCACTCATACCTTTGTTCTGAAGGGTTAAAACGAGACGTTCACCGAAAGCCGTTAAACCTCGCTCAACGCCCGCTAAGGCCGGGCGCCCTAATTTCCCGGTGGCCTCAATCTCAGAGGAAGCCTTGCCCGCTTTGGCGCGCGCTTTTGGACTCATCTTTGATGCGACTTTGGCATTCTTTGCTTTTACATTTTTCGTTTCTCGAACAATTCGCGCCATTTTCGCACCCCGTTAATTCTACTTACCGATTTTTAACCAACAGCCATTCTTAGCACGGCCGAAAGGCCGTGAAACGCTAAGATTCGGCAAAGGGGTGATCAAGCTCGAGGCGGAGTGTTTTTATAGACAGTCAGAGCTGCGCCCAGAGGTTTTTCTACGGTTTCAGCGCCGTCGATGTAGTAAGGTCCTTCACCTGCCTCGAGCCGTCTTTGAAACGAAATCAAAGAGGATTCTACAGTTGGCTCGACATTGAAACCGGCTGGTGAATAGTGATGACCAAAATTTCTAGCGTCTTTCTTTTCAAAAAACTGCGACCACAGTTTTGCTTCTACCTCAACTCGATACGTTAATGTGTGGGAGTAAGAATGAACCGGAGTGAATGCGGTTAAAACTTCGAAATCACCGTAGTGCGCATGAAGCCTGACCGAAGGCGAAGTCCATTGAGTCATTCCGCAAACTTTTTGGACATTCGCGTACCAGAGGCCAAATCCCTTAGAAAGAAATCCGATGCCGTAATACTGGTGTTCTTTCGGTAAAATAGAATTCACCGAGCACAAATTGTGAGCCACCCACTCACCTTTGTCTGACATTGTCGGGATGATTATGAAAAGTGAAAGCGGTGTCCACTCTTCTTCTTTGACAGCTGCATCGTCGGCAACGCCCAAAGCTTCGCGAACAGCGGGAGGAAGACTTTCTGTTCTAGCCGCAAAGCCTGCAACAAAACCAGGGACGATCGCGCAATCATAAAACACCCAGCGCGGCATCTCCATCCCGCTTGGACCAAATGCCATCGTTTCCAATCGAAGAATGCGATCAGCAAACTTAACCTGATCCATTTCAAGCGGATTTTTATAGAGAACTTTGTGGGGAAACCAATCCAGCGATTTGTGTAGGCCGCCGGGATTCGGCATTCTGTTTTCAGGCCGAACGAAGACATAGGGCCGTACATCAGCGTCTCGCATCCAACCAAGTTTCGGGTGATCAAAGATCGGATGCTTATGGCCTGATTTCATTGCGGAACGCTCCCGTTAAATCGACCCTTTTTCAAGGCATTTAAAAGCGTCACGACTGTTGGCGACCACTTCAAAAATTGCCATGGCTCCTGAACGAACCACTTTTCGACGTTCAAGGTCGCGATAAGAATCTAAGGTAGAATCCCAGAAACCATCGATATTGACAAACACGATAGGTTTATCGAGCTCGCCTAGACCTTTCCACGTGATCACTTCCAGCGCTTCGTCGAGGGTTCCAAACCCACCAGGGAAGACGAAGAACACATCGCTTTCGTCAATGAACCAACGTTTTCTTTCGAAAAGATCTTTCACGATCACAAGTTCATGAAGCCCCTTGTGCCCGACTTCAAAGGTTTCATTCAAATGCTTTGTGATCGCACCCCGAACCTTGGTGCCGCGTTTCAATGCTGCATCGGCAAAGTAGCCCATGAGGCCATTGCGATGGCCACCGTACAAAAGCTCACCGCCCCGCGCTTTCAATTCATCACAGAAAATTTCCGCTTCTCGAAGAATCGCTGACGGAAGCCCTTCGCTAGCGGAGCAAAATACACAGGCCTTCATGACTTAATTGGTCCCAACATATCTTCCGGGCGAACTAGTTGATCAAATTTCGCGGGATCCATGAGGCCAAGTTTCTGAGCCGCATCTTTAAGCGTCGTATCGTTTTCGTGAGCGTACTTTGCGACCTTTGCCGCGTTGTCGTAGCCGATGTGTGGATTCAAAGCCGTGACTAACATGAGTGAATTATCGAGATGGCGCTTCACTTGCGGCTTATTTACTTCAATCCCTCGAATGCAATGCTCTTCGAATGACAAACAAGAATCTCCTAAAAGACGAATCGAATTTAAAACATTGAAAACGATCAACGGCTTGAAGACATTCAATTCAAAGTGCCCATTCATTCCACCGACAGCGACCGCCATGTCGTTACCTACCACTTGCGCACAAACCATCGTCATAGCTTCGCTCTGTGTGGGGTTTACTTTCCCTGGCATAATGGAAGACCCCGGCTCGTTCGCTGGAAGGTTCAATTCACCGATCCCTGACCGCGGTCCCGAGCCAAGAAGTCGAATATCGTTGGCAATTTTCATCAATGCACACGCAGCCGTCTTCAGTGAGCCAGAAAGTTGAACCAATGGATCATGCGAAGCCAAGGCCGCAAACTTATTCGGAGCGGTCACAAAGGGAAGTCCTGTTTCTTTTGCTATTCGCGCGGCAGACTTCACAGCAAACTCCGGGTGAGTATTAAGTCCCGTGCCCACCGCAGTCCCGCCGAGAGCTAATTCGTAGATGTGGCCGAGGTCCCATTCAAATCTGGCGAGGCATTGATCGAGCTGAGTGACATAACCAGAAAATTCTTGGCCAAGGGTCAACGGCGTTGCATCCATTAAATGGGTCCGACCGATTTTCACGATCGCTTTGTATTCTTCAGCCTTTTTGTTTAGGCCTTGGCGAAGCGTCTTGAACGCCGGTAGGAGATGACCGTTGACTCGCTCCGCAACCGCAATGTGCATCGCCGTTGGAAAGGTGTCGTTGGAACTTTGTGCTTTATTAACGTCGTCGTTCGGGTGGACGCCTTTTGTTCCGCGCACTCCGCCGAGGATTTCGATCGCGCGATTGGCGATGACTTCATTGGTGTTCATATTTGTTTGAGTACCAGATCCAGTTTGCCAAACGACCAACGGAAACTCTTGATCTAGTTTTCCAGCGATAACTTCGTCAGCTGCCTTGACGATCGCATCGCCTTTTTCTTTGGCCAAGAGTCCGAGCTCCATATTGACCAAGGCTGCTGCTTTCTTTAGCACTCCAAGCGCACGAATCATTTCCCTTGGGAATCTGTCGCCACCAATTTTAAAATGTTCAAGCGAGCGCTGAGTCTGCGCACCCCAAAGGCTTGCTGCAGGAACTTTGATGTCGCCCATCGAGTCTTTTTCAAGCCGAAATTCGCCTGTGCCCATAATTCTCCCGTGAAGAAGTCTGAGCTCAAACTATTGAAAATTGCTGCCATTGTCATCTGACAACCTGGTCATGAGGCGACGTTGACCTCCGAAAAGGGCTACGGCGACCGCACTAGGTGCGTCACGCTGGCCTGTGCTGTGGGATAAATGACCATTTCTTGGATATTCACATGACTCGGCCGCGACAGAGACCACGAAATACATTCGGCCAAATCCTCTGGCAACAGCGCCTGATAACCTTCGTATTCCCGCTTTGCGCGCTCGGCATCCTGATAGCGAACCAAAGAAAATTCTGTTGCCACTTTACCAGGCTCAATATTTGTCACGCGAACACCTGTGCCTTGAAGATCTAAACGCAAACCCTCGGTCAAGGAGCGAACCGCGGCCTTCGTCGCGCAATAAACACCTCCACCTGGGTAAGTCCAAATCCCAGCAACCGAACCAAGATTCACGATGTGACCGCAATTGGGCTTCAAAAAATCAAGCGCACCACGAGTGACATAGAGTAGACCCATCACATTCGTTTCAAACATTCGTTCCCAATCTTCCACCTTAGCTTTGTCCATGGGGTCCACTCCGCTCGCAAGTCCGGCATTATTTATCAATACCGTGACGGAACTGAAGACGGTGGATAAATCAGGACGAGCAAAAAACTCGGCAACAGCGGTTTTTTCGGTCACATCCAAAGTGACAGCGTACACCTCCCTTGCCCCTCGTCCTACACATTCGCTTTTCAAGCTTTCCAGTCGATCCTGTCGGCGAGCGCAAAGAATTAAACTGTACCCCTCACTTGCCAAGCGGAGCGCTGTCGCATGACCAATTCCCGAGCTCGCTCCAGTGATTAACGCAAAATTCTGCCTGGCCATTTTTCCTCGCTTACTGATTTCTTAAGCTATCGAACGACAAAACTGACTTCGTCGACGGTTTGATTTTTTCCGCTTCCCACTTTCGGTCCACGAAGCTCAATTTTATGCCGACCCTTTTTCGGCATCCAAAATCGCGTTTCTGATGCCGAGCCAAGCTTGAGGCCGTTCACGTAAAAATTCATATCGCGACTTGCTCCCTCGGCACGCAACGGAACAAGTTGCGATTCTTTGGGAATGTCTGGATCAAGTCCGATCAGCATGTCTTTCACCGGATACTGAATTCTAGCAATTGATCGCCTCACAAGCGGTCTCTCGGGTGTGAGATAATACATCCTTGGATCTTCCGGCAAACGATCTTTATGTAGACCCAGCATAAGGCTTCGCCACAAGGGCGCAGCACCTGAGATCCCACTTACATTCCACATTGGATCGCCGTTAAAGTTTCCCACCCAAACTGCAACCGTGTACTCGCTTGTATAGCCGACACACCAATTGTCCCGCATGTCTTTGCTGGTTCCGGTTTTTACGGCAGCCGGAAATGGCAACTGCAAAAGCGAATGAATTCCAAATGTGAAGCGACGATTTTCGGGAACCGAAAGACTTTCGAATAGCTTGCGCTTGGTGTTTTCAGAATAAATGGCGGAACCGCTGTACAAAGAAAAATGTCGATAACCTTGAGCAAGTTCCCACAGTGTCGCGTCCACAGTTCCAAGTGCTAAGCTCGGCCCATACATATCCTCTGTCATCAACTTTTCAAAACCAAGAACCTTTAGTCTTTCGACCACACGACGTTCACCGACGAGATCCAACGTACGGACGGCGGGAACATTGAGGCTCGAAGCAAGTGCCTCGGCAGCGCCAACCGCACCGCGAAACTGGTAGTCGTAGTTCCGGGGTTGGTAAACTTGGCCACTGCCTACAGCAACATTTTCCGGAGAATCCATCAAAAGCGTTGTGGTCGCGAGGACATCGAGTTCAAATGCTTCAGCATAAACGAACGGTTTGATTGTCGACCCCAGTTGCCGTCGACTTTGAATGCCGTCAACTTGCACAGCAGTCGAAGCATCGGGGCCACCGTTTGCGACATAGGCAAGTGGCTTACCGGTGCGTGTCTCTAAAACAAGAACCGCCCCATCCCCAACATTTTGATGGCGGAGTTCGTTCAGCTGTTCTTTCAGCAAATCCATCGCCAACTTTTGGATCTGATAATCAAGCGTCGTTTCGATGACCGACAAAGAGCGCGGACCTGAAACTGCCGGCTGAAAATTTCCAGCCATAAAACGATTTGATACAACGGGAACCAGGCGGCGTTCTCGAACTATTTTAAATGGACGATCCAGCGAATCATCCAACAGCAGTTGCACATCCTGACAATGCTCCACACCGAGCATCGCACATGCTCGTCGCCCAACCTTCAATTTGGGAGCATTGGGAGAGCGGATCAGAGATACCAATATTGCAGATTCCGGCAAGTTCAGCGCCAAAGGTGATTTCGAAAAAAATCCGTGACTGGCCGCCCTTAAACCTACGACCTCGCCACGAAACGACACACGATTGATATAGGCCTCAAGAATTTCGTCTTTGGACCACTTCAATTCAAGCGCTGTGGCACTCGCAAGTTGCGAAAGCTTTTTCACAATTCTCTGGTTTGAAAAATAGGACGACCATCCAGGGACGGATTGCTGCCCTTCAGATACAGACTTTACCATCTGCATGGTAATCGTACTTGCGCCCCGGTTAAAATCACCCTTCGTCCCGGACCACGCCGCAGAGAGAAGTGCCAAGGGATCGACACCGAAATGATGGTGAAAGCGGCGATCTTCCGCGAGTATCAACAGGTCTAAAAACCCGGCGGATACTTCGTCGAGCTTGACCCAGTCAAGACTTCGTTGATCTTGGCCGGTGCGAATGGATTCCAGGGCCCGCCCCTGTCGATCCACAAGCCATTGATCGGATGGCTTGTGGCTTAAGCGAACCGCAGCAAACTCAGGGAGAGCGCGATACCGAACGGCGACGTTGACCGTAAACAGCGCCGCCAGTCCGATACCTAAAATTAGAAGTCCGACCTTTAAAGCACGACCAAGCCCGACCTTACGAACGGGTTTGCGACGTTCAAAATCTGAAAAATCAAGGTGCAATGAACCAGTCTGCAATTGGAACCTCGCCAAAGTTTTCGGGTGAATACATTGCTTCAACACGTGACGGCGGAAGTTTAAAGGTTCCGCTTGAGTTCAACCTAATACGGTAAGTAGTGCCATAGGTTCCTTTCAGAACATAGCCAGCGTAGCTGGTAAAATGGCTCATCGACTTTTCTTCAAATTCAAATGGCCAAAGCGATATCTCGCCCGGCTTAGGACGCCCTTTTCCGGTTCGATTCAGAATCACAGACGTCCCGTCTAGACTTGAACCTAAATGGCTGGCACCCGCAGGAATCGGATCGCGAATGACAACCCACGGATGATCATACTTCGCGATCACTTTAATTTCGACCTCCGCAACATCTCCGTTTTTCCAGACGACTGGCCCCTTAGTCTGCAATTCACCAGTCGAGAGCACTTTCGAAACTTTTCGTGAAACTTGATAACCAAGGTCTAACGGAGCTTTAAGCGAAATAGCGGACTTGGTTTGCAACAAAACCCAAGGCTTCCCTTGGCCCGTGTGCTGAATTCCAAGTTTTACTGAAGAACCATGACTACCCTCTGGCCACTTCAAAATTGCGCGGTCGCCGGCTGGCGATTTCGCCCAATCCACCTTCCAATTCACCGAAGGATTTTTTCCAGGGGCATCAATAACCGTTTGGCCAAGTACTTTCTCTTTTTCAAACTTCGCTGTAAACAGCCGAAGATTTGTCACACCCCACGCATTGGCCATTGTCGAATCCCAAATTCCCTTTTTTTGCCTCGCCTGGATCCCGCGCGCCATTCGACCGACGTCGTCGGTCCAACCTTTTGCTCCGAGAACCCAGTTGAAAAGCGCTTGCGCTTCTTGATCGGCAGACGAGAACAAAATCCACTGTGCTTCTCCGTCGAGCGGCTTTTGAAGATTGACCAACGTGCCTTGGTAGTTGACTCGCGCTCGCAAAATCAGATCGACCTGTTTCAACAAGGCCTCACGATTCGGAAACTCGCTCTCGCGGTCCGCTAGACCAGCAAGTGCCGTCACTGCGACTGTCGTCCAAAGATTCGGAGCGATAGAAATAGAGTTTAACGTGATCGGCTGAAATCTTCCCCACTGCGACATCGCATCGATCACTAGAATACGCGCCTGGTCTCGGTACGCGGTTGAGGCATATTGCTCCCACCAATCTTTGCATTGTGCGTTTCCGCTCATCCACTTTTCAAGTCCACCTAAAACTTGATCGAGTGTCGATTTCGGAATCTCAAGTCCCGAAGCCTTTGCCAACGTCAAAACGTAGCGACTGAGCTGCGGCGAACCGCAAGTAGAGCTTGGAAAGAATTTTAGAAGACCGTTTCCGTCTAAATAAGTCGGCAAATCGTCGATGACCTTTTTTACCGCTGTCTTGTCTTCGGCAACGACACCCTTCGAAAACTTCTGCTCAAGGCAGGTGTATGGGTACTCTTCCATATAGGATTTCACTCCCAGAAGACTTGAGAGCAACGTGCTTTGTGCATCAACAGAAATTCCGCCGCGATCTTTGATTGCGTCTTTCGGTTGCTGAAGCGGGATCGAGTAAGGTTTATCAATTTGCAGCAACGTCGCCTGCAGTACACGCGCCGGTACGGCTTCCTGAACTATCGATTTCACTTTTAATCTATCAGTGAAGTTTCCAATCGTATCTTTGGCCGATACCTCGTACTCAATTTCTTTCGTGCTTGACGGAACTTGAGTCGCAATAAAAACGGTCCTTGACTCGCTTGGCTTTAGCTCAACCGACGGAATTTTCGGAAGACCGGCGACGGTGCTACTCGCGACTATCACTTCCACTTTCATCGCTTTTTCCGTGGTATTTCGGATGGTAACGGCATTTTGAATTTTGTCACCGTCGCGAACAACGGGCGCAAAACCGGAATAAAGTATCAGATCTTTTGTACTTTGGATAACAGAAGAGCTCGATCCAAAGTGCTGTGCGCCGGCGTTTGCGACGACGTGAATCCTGAAACTAGTCATCGAATCATTCAGTGCAAAGTCGACCGTTGCTTCGCCATTTGCATCTAACTTTATTCGAGGGATCCACGCTAATAGCGGATCAAATAGCTCGCGATTTTCAAGGCCCGCGCCACCGCCACCACCGGGTGGTCTCGCCTTCGAACCAAAATGGCGCTTTCCGATCACTTGGTTTTGACTTGAAGCTGTCGACACGGCCCAAGGGCGTTCGCCCATCATCGCCGTTAACAGCTCAACGCTCCAGTTTTTCCTCAAAAGCGAAAGTGCTTCGTCAACGACAGCAACTGCTATTTCACCGTCCACCACAGGCTTACCGTCGGCGCGGACCACTTTAATTTTCGTCGTCACTTTTTCGCGGGTTCGATAACGCTTTTTCTGAGGCGTGACCGAAACTTTTAATTCATGTGCGCTCCAACCAACTTTGATTTTCGAAACTCCCATCTTGATTGCAGGCCGACCGAGATCTAAAAGTGCGGTGGGTTTTGGTTCGACTACTCGGCCGCGGACCGCAAGCGCACTGACATACACGTTGGGCGCGAAGTTTCCTTTTAAGGGCACATCTATCACCGGATTTTCACGCTTCAGTTCTGTCACGAATGCATCAAGAATTCCTTCGCGTTCAACTGTGACCAAAACCTTTGACTGCGGGAAAGGCGAGCGAAGCACAAATCGGGCGGTTTCCTCTGGTTTGTAGGAAGTTCGTTCCGGAATCAAATCCACGCGGTCGCTATCCGACGGAGTCCACCAAGAAAAGTCTCCGTCTTCATAAACACTCATTCCGACACTGGCATAAGTAGGCCTTCCGCCTTTGTCGATAGCGCGAGCCTGAAGGATAACAGAACCCGCAGGAAGTTTTTCCGCGTTACAAGTGAACTCGCCTTTAGCATTTGATTGGCCCTTGCAGACAACACCTAGCGACGTCGTCTTTTGGCTCGAATCGTAAGAATAAAATCCACCAACAATTCTCTTTCTATGAGAAATATATTCTTGCCGATAGGCCTCCACAACCCAATCGGCGCCCGGTACTGGGCGCCCTTGCGGCGTAATCAAGATACCGCCGACCGAAACCTTCCCTGCCTTCGCAAGCCAAGATTCCGACTTAAGGCCGACCACGGTTTCACTTGGGAAGATTCGAACCTGACCGCGACCGGTTTTTACTTCGCCGTTCGGATCGCGATATTCCATTTCGACCATCACCGCCCGAACAGTGGAAACATCTGGCAAGCCCGAAATCGTAAGCTTAGTTCCACCGGTCGGACCAAGTTTTGCTTTTTGATTTGAAACGAAAGCCAAATCCACTTCGGCTTCTTCCGCTTGTTCGCCGCGGGCGCCGATCTTTACTGGTCGCGAGAAGAACGAATACTCAGTCGATCCGGGAAATTCTGGTGAAAAACTATCTTGAACAATTGCTGAGCGGACCACAACGGGGAGGTCGACAGCAGGGCCACCTGAAAGAAAGTTCGCCGACAAATCGACATCAATAGCCTTTGGTCGAACGAGGTCTGCGCCCTGCACTTTCACTGTGCTTTCCATCAAAGGCAGTCGATATTCTTCGACAACAAAGTTTCCGACCGACACGCCTCCATAAAGATATTCGTAATCCCCGCCTTCATCACTGTCCGCTTTTTTTCGATCCGTCGAAGAAAGCGAAATGTCATAGAAACCAAGATTCGCACCTTTCGGAATTTGAAATTCGCCAATAGCGGAACTCGTTTTGGCATCAAACTGAAACGGAAGTGAATAGACTTTCCCTGATCCATTGTGCCGAATTAAAATCCGCTTGGCGGTGCGCGCCGCTGGATACATCGCGAATCCGTTGCTTACGCGATCACGCATGAAAATCTTGAAGTGCAAGGTCTCGCCGGTCTGGATGACCGCACGATCTAACACCGCGTGCGCCGAAAGAGGTCCCCACGGAGCTTGCAGGTATTCGCTCTGTAAATTGTAACGATATTCTTCGATGCCCTTTTTCCACTGACTAGAAACAAACGAAACATCGTCGGCAAGTTTAGCAAACGCGAAGATCTCGCAAGAATGCCCCCATCGTTCTGCTTCATCCCAGTCACAGGGGTAGTCCACCGGAGCTCGGTAGATTCCTTGGCCATCGGTCTTGCCGGTGGAAAGAAGCTTTCCTTCTCCATCCGTAATCGAAATTTCAGCTCCAGGAACAACTTGAGCTCGATCAAGAGTCGTGACCCATACGACCGAGCTTTCACGACCTTTCTTTAAGTGCACAGACAAGTTCGTGACCAGGGCCGCCGAGGCGACATACATAGGTGGACCGTCCAAAAGCGCGACGCCTAGCTTCGGGCTTTGAATTTCGACAACGTGAAATCCTGGTTCTTTTAAAGGGATTCCGATCAGCTCGAAGTCGCGTTCACCACCAGGTTTAGGAATTTGAAAAGCGACTCCTTTTTTTCCGTCGATCAAAGGTTGCGATCGGCTGACGCGCCCTTCGCCATATCCATAATCTTTAGTTTTTACGTCGCGGTAGAACTGAATTATTTCCGCTGGCGTCGCTGTTGAATTCAGAACCATCGACTTTGCAGGCATCGAATGTTTTTTAGAAGCTAATATTTTCTCGACGTTGCGAACGCTCACGGGAAGAAGCGGTTCGGCGTTTCTTTCGAGGATTCCAAAAGGTGCTGCGAATTTAACTAGCGGCGAAAATTCGTCGGTCTTGACGGCCAAAGGAAATTTCGCCTGGTTAACCAAGGACCGCCCGAGTTCATCTTTCAGTCCAGCTGGTAACACCAGCTTAAATTCGGTTTTCTCAGGGAAAGGCGCTTTAAAAGTTAAATATCCGAGCGACGACTCTTCGGTGTTACCTCGCTTTTTCGCCTCTGGCGATAACTCATACGGAAGCCAGATTTGATTCTTCGGTCCGATCAGCTTAACAAGCTGCAAGGACTTCCGGTCGACCTGACTGTTAAACT
The DNA here is from genome assembly GCA_017302795.1 of Deltaproteobacteria bacterium. Lineage (GTDB taxonomy): Bacteria > Bdellovibrionota > Bdellovibrionia > Bdellovibrionales > JAMPXM01. The sequence continues at coordinate 57,413 of JAFLCB010000004.1, forward strand.
GTACACGGGCATCTAAAATCGGATTGCAAGGGCGATCCGGGTTTACGCGCTCGCAGTTGAACGTCGCCTCAAAAGGCGCCATCACGTTAAACTCATACTTTTGCGGTTCAGCGACTGGGATTTTTGATTCTGACTGAATTTCCTTTGTCCAGTGAAACGCGACTTTCGAGCTTTCTGGAAAACGGGATTTCCCAGTTAAAACCACAAAGCGACTGAACTCTTTCATGGACGCGAACGGCTGATTACCCTTTAGCAGAGGCCGATAAGAAGCCCAGGGCCAGTTGGTTTCGACAACCGTGCGAATTACTTTTTCTCGATCGGGACCTGTGATGATTTTTGCACCGATGCGACTGACGATAGATTTATTCGATTCAAAAAAAGCGTGCTCTTCTATGGATTTCAAATCCATCGCCCCGTCAGTTTCTATGACAAAGTATTGACCAGGTTCAATGTCGCCATAGCGAGGTTCAAGTTGAACAATCGCAGGTCCGCCGGTCGTAAAGACATAAGGGGCCCCAGCTGGAACAGCCGCGCTTGCAAGGTCTTTGCTAGCCGTCTGCGTGAAGGTGCAGCGAATTCCCGAGCTCAGCGGCTTATCAAAATCATAAGACCATGTTTTGCTGTCGACCCAGCGACCTTTGCCAGCGGGGATATCGATCTTAGGCGCGGCCGCGTCTGGGGCTTTGTTGCCGGCGCAAGCCACGGTCATCGGATCTTTTACGCGCGGGTCGCCCATAGGAACCATGTCGGTCGAATACTTAACCAAAAACTGCTGTACTGATTTTACAGCTCCGGTCGGCGACGCCGACAAGACGCCCGCCCCCAATGCGACCGAGTTACCAATCAGGAGACCGGCCAAAAAAACGGTCAGTTGACCAACCGACTGACCAGCGATTGCGACAGATCGAGCACTCGACATGGAAGGACTCCTAAAAAAGAAGTGGCTTGAACAAATGTGACTCAATTGGAGCCTATAGAGATTAATACGTCGATCTCTAAGGCGGCGCAGAATTAATGGGCTTCAATTAATATCTAGAGCCCCAATTGGCGTTGTGCTAAGTCTCCAGCTCTTATGACACGCTTTTGGCTAATGAAATCCGAACCTGATGTGTATCCCATTGCTCAGTTCAAAAAAGACCAGGTGACTCTTTGGACGGGCGTGCGCAATTTTCAGGCGCGCGGTTTCATGATTGGAACACCTTCTCAAGCACCGAAAAAACCACCTGTGGTCGCGCCGATGTCCGTCGGCGACTATTTTCTGTTCTATCATTCAAACGCAGAACCCTCCGCCTGTGTAGGGATCGGGCGCATCGAAAAACTTGGACAGGTGGATCCAACACAGTTCGACAAGAAAACGGAAGTTTTCGAACCCAAGGCCACGAAAGAAAAGCCCATTTGGTTTTGTGCCGAGTGCCGATTTGTTGCCGAGTTTGACCGCCCGGTGACACTCGAAATGATCAAACAAGAAAAGCGGCTTTCGAAAATGGCACTTTTAGCAAAAGGCAGTCGGCTTTCCATTCAACCAGTGACTGCGAAAGAGTTTGATTTAATTAAATTCCTTGGCGGAAAAGCTTGATCAGCTTCTTGGAAGACGCAGCTGGCGTAGCTCCTACGCCGAAGATTTTTCTTGCACCGATGGAGGGTGTCGTTGATCACATCACACGCCGAATTCTAACCGACGTCGGCGGCCTCGATCTGGTGTTGACCGAATTCATTCGGGTCCTTGACCGCGAACTTCCAGATCACGTCTTCTTTCGCGACGCCATTGAACTTACCTTTCCCGGGGAATCGAAAGCTATGACGCCATCGGGAATCCCACTGTTGGTGCAACTGCTTGGGTCAGATGCCGAGGCTTTAAGTAAAAACGCCGATCGCGCCATTCAGCTTGGGGCAAAAGGAATTGACCTCAATTTCGGCTGCCCTGCAAAGACCGTCAATAGGCACGATGGCGGCGCAACATTGCTGAAGAATCCCGATCGAGTTGCCGCAGTCGTCTCGGCCGTAAGAAAGGCGGTACCGCCATACCATTCTGTTTCGGCTAAGGTTCGTTTGGGTTTTAGTGACAAAATGCTACATAAAGAAATCGCGCAAGCCGCAGAATTTGGTGGTGCAACATGGCTGACGGTGCACGCTAGAACTCGGGACGAAGGATATCGACCACCGGCGCATTGGGAATACATAGCAAAAATGCGCGAAGCCGTAAAAATTCCGGTGATCGCCAACGGCGACGTTTGGACGCCCGAGGACTATAGGCGCATGCTTGCAGTTTCAGGCTCGAAACACGCGATGCTCGGTCGGGGAATTCTCGCACGGCCAAGTTTGGCGCTGGAATGTAAGGGAGAAAGTGACCTCTGGCCGTGGGAAAAGATTGAGCCGCTTCTTTTTGAATTCATTCGGCTATCCAATTTGGAAAAAGGCCCCCGCTTCGCCGCCGCTCGCCTAAAACAGTGGCTGAAGAATCTTTCTAAAACCTACCCTGAGGCCTCAGCTTTATTTGAACGGGTAAAACGATTGGATGAAGTTGCGAGTTTATCTTGCTAAACTAAGTACTAGCTAAGTATTTAATCGCGAGGTTTTTTATGGCAAACACGAATCAAGGCCCTAAAGTCACAGTTTACTCAAAGGACTACTGTCCTTACTGCGATCGCGCAAAAGACCTGCTTTCCAGAAAAGGTGTCGCATTCGAAGCTATCGAGCTGCAAGACCATCCCGGCGAGTTTGAAAAGCTCAAGGCTCGCACCGGACTTATGACAGTTCCCCAGATTTTCATAGGCGAAAAACTGATCGGTGGCTACACCGACATGGCGACACTCGACCGCGATGGCCAGCTTGATCAGATGCTGGGACTTTCCGAGAAAGCGTGATGAACAATTCGTCCAACGGAAAATCTGACAGCGGGAATTCCAAGCTTGTGTGGTCGGATGACCCAAAAGACAAAGCTCGGCTAGAAGCAGAGTCAGGAAAAGCAAAGACCAAAGAGGCCTCTGACGACTTCGTCAAAAGCACCAACTGGGTGGCCGTCTTTCGCATGGAAAAAAGTGGACGTGGCGGAAAAACCGTCACCGTGATTGATCAGCTTCCCAAGCAAGAAATTTTTCTTCGCGATCTATGTAAGGAGCTCAAAAACAAGTGCGGATCTGGCGGTACCTATTCGCTGGAAGGCAAAGAAGGCCTGATCGAAATCCAAGGCGACAAGCGAGACGCCATCAAAGCGATTTTCACGAAAAAAGGTTTCCGCTTCAAAGGAATGTAAGGTCTTAAATCACTCGTCAAAGTTGTGAACGTTTAAATTTGAATGCCTGCCAAATGGACACCGTTAATTCCGCTCTGGTGACCCAGATTCAAGTCATCGACATTTTAGGTGTCTTAAACCGGTGCGATTGATTTCGATATTCGGCCCAAAGTCCTCATCGCTTCGCTTAGTCTTCTCGGACCGGTGCTTTTGGTTACTCACCGAAACGAATCGGCACGAAAAAGCCTTTCCACTTGTTCCAACTAAACTTGAGGCAAACTGAAGGTAGACACCTCAGAATGTTCACTAGACACAAAATCTAGGTACCTTTCGACACTGAAAGCTTTGGCTCGGTGCTTGCCCTGTCTTCCCTCGGCCGTTTTTACGGGGGATAAACTCCCCGTTCGGCGGTCCCGATACGCCACCACCATCCGACCAGGGGAGCACTTGTGAAAAAGTCCGTTTTTAGGAATGGCCAAAAGCCAAAACAGATGACGCCACATCTGGCATCGATGATCGCTTTGCAGTTGCTGGCAGCAACAGCCTACGCCCAAACTTCGCCGCAGTTTTTTACAGCCCCGGCTCCTGCGCCACTGGTGATGGCGATGAACGCAGCACCCTTGTCGGGAACAGTCGTTTCAAGTTCAAAGGACTGGCGCCTACTCGACATGGGCTCTAGCTGTGTTGCAGAAACGGCGGTCGCGATTGACGGAGTCACACATCACCTTGAAGTGCGCGTTACGAAAGTCGCTTCGTCTCCGCTTGAACTGACGATTCGCGCAGAAGCCGCGTCAACACCTGTGATGGGCTACAAGGCTTCGCTTGATCGCGCAAAAACAAAAGTTTACGCGTTCGCGAAACTTTCCAATACAGCTGGCGAAGAAGTGTTCTGGAACATTCCACGCGGATCGGAAGATCTCGTTTCATACTTAAAGCGCGAGAACAAATTTGAAGTCCAAGCAACGGATTCTTCTGGTCTTGCCGGAAAAACTGCCGTGTTTTCACTACGTGGTTCGAGCGCCACTATTTCTGATCTTGGAAAGAAATGTGCAGCTGGCCTTTCTATTCCGACCCCTGCTGATTCTGCCTTCGAAAAGGCGTTCTTGCCGCAAGCCGTGGCGTCGGTCGACCTCGCTCGCGTGACACCGGCAAAAGCCGATGCGCTTCGCAGCTTTCTAGCCAACGCGCGCCTCGCATTCTTGGATTCCGCTGCCACGCAGTCGGAAATCGAACGCTTGAACGCACAGTACCTTCGCGAGATCAATGAGCTCGCCGGCCTTCGCCGCAACCTCGATCGGTTGACTCAGCAAGAAGTTAAGCGTCTCGAGACAGAGCGCGCGAACGCGCAAGTCGCAATCGCAACGGCATCGCAAGAGATCCAGACTTTGAAACCACAAGTTGGAACCATCGAGGGTCAGCTTGTCACAGCCAATGCCGAGTACGAAACTGCGTACAACGCAATCAAGCCACACCTTGGCGAATACAATCGACTTGTCCAAGCCGTGCGAACTCAGGAATCGCGTGAAGACGATGCGCAAAATCGACTTTCGCAAGCAGAAAGTCGCCTTGGCGAAAGCCAAGTCGCTCTCCGCGATCTTGAAAACGAAGCGCGCAATCTGCGTCAGTCTTACTCGAGCGCACAAAGCGAAGCGCAATCCGCACGCACCGAATACCAACGAGATGGCCAAGAGCTTCGTCGCTTCGATCGCAATCGCGAAATTCGCGATCGACTGGCTCGCGACGGTCGCATTGATAGCATCGAACGAGAAGTTCAGCAGTTCGACGCTCGCATCCGTGCCCAGCAGCAAGCGTTGGCTAATCAAGAAGTAGAGCGAAACCGCTTAAATGCAGAACTTCAAAACTGCAAACAACAGGCAGGTCGGGATTGCTCGGGCGAACAACAGCGTCTTGTCGATGCTCAGCGCCGTTTCCAAGAAATTCGCCAAGGCATTGCGCAACTCGAGCAAAACCGAGCCTCGAAACAAGGTGAAATCGCTGGCATTCAGCGCCAATTTGAAAGCGAAGTCGATCGCTTGCAAAACGAACTCGAGCGCCGGGAAGCTGCTTCACGCCAGAGTTTGAATAACGCCGAAATGCGCCTTCGTGAGATCGAAAGCCGCCTGCGATCGATTGAACAAGTTGAAATTCCATCGCGCGAAAGTGACATTCGCCGACTTGAAAGCGAACGTTCATCTGCAAGTACAGATTTGTCCGATGCGACTCGCCGCTTGCGACAAGCGCGTCAGGATCTTTCAAGTTTCAAAGCTTCTGTCGGATTTGATGCGCTTCAAGCAGAAGTGGATCGCAAGCTCGCTAGAGTGAAATCGTTGAAAAACGATCTCGCGAAAGTCGACCGCGAAATCAAACGCCGCGAGAAAACCATCGCCGATGGTCAAAAGACATTGGCGCAAGTCGCGGTCGAAATGGAACGCGTTCTTGAGCAGATTAAGCTAAAAGAAGCGCGATCAGGCGAAGTACAACGCGCTCTTGAGCCATACGAGCTAGAGAAAAATGCGTTGGGTGCGCGGAAGCTTACAAGCGACCAAGCTTTTGCCGCGAACCAGTCTCAGTTCGCAGCGAATCTCTAGTCGAAGCTTCCTAAGTCTAAAGACTAGTCCTTTAGCCGAAAAGTCGAGTGTCACACAAAACGGGTCGAGGTTCCCTCGGCCCGTTTTTGATTTGGCTCTACTTCCGCTGGCGAGGCGACCACTAAATCCTCCCTACTAATGGCCGATTTTCTCTGCCCTGGTCTTACAACTGTCCCTGCCGGGCTGCCAAACTACAATAGGTAGAACAGTAGGAGACCTCAAATGACCAGATTGGCCGAAGTGTTACTTTTTCTAGTGATCACTTCCACTTCATTAAACTCCCACGCTGAAGTTTACCCCGCAACCGATGCCGGACGATTGGAACGGGCAAAAGATGAATGCCATTATCTTCTGGGGCGCGGACCAGGATCGGCGTTTGATTCGGACGAACCAGGAGCGACGCCCGCCCCCCGCCCCACCCCGCTACCAGACGTTCACTTGGTTCGATACGGAAAAGTTATGGTTTTCAATCAAGATAGATCGGTCACAGTCATTCGTGAAGACGGATCAACCACTGTTGGCGATTCTAACAAATGTGAAAAATCCGAGATGACATTAGGAAAATACACGGCCAATCGGTTTGTTGAATTGGCTAAATACGTGAAAGCTCAGTTCCAAATGCCAAAAGACGTTCAAGTGAAAATGAACAAGTGGCTGATTCGCTATTTCGATAATTGTTCTAAAGTTTATCCCGACGTTGAGGCCCTGCGGCCGATGCTTGCAGATATTCAAAGCGCGGCAAACAAAGGCGAAAAAAACGGCCCTGCGCCTAGGACCGGTAGGTAAACAGACTTACACCGCTAATAGACGGCATTCCGCGAAACTCAGCGAATCTTTCACTAATTTCCTTCTTCGATTGTCCGGCGGCCAGTTCACCAATCTTAAACTGCCCTGGGTGTGGCCGCCCATTAGCCCGCTCGACGTTGTGAACCTTCAATAGCCACTCGTCAAATTCGTCTTTGTTCGAAAATTCTGCAGGTCCTTCGAAATGCAATTGAAGATCGCACGAATAGGTCGTTTGAAACGTCGGGATCGCCGGCGGACCAAACTGATAAGCAAGTAGCGGCGGAACACCCGTTGTTCCGTAGGAAATAAGCAAATCGCCGTCCGCTTTGTCCCATTTCATTTCGCTATAGTCGTCGACTTCAATCGGCCACTTCATCGTCGGTTCTAAATTGATGTCGATATGGAAGTTTTCGCGCGGTGCCGGAAGACATTCGTACATGTGAACAAGAAGGTTCAACCACTGAGCTGTCGGGTGGACATGGTCGTGAATGGAAACGACCTCAATCCAATTCGGCTGTCGATCAAGCCCTTCAAAATAGTTATGAATCTCGGACAATACCTCTTGGCTCAAAGGATCGCTGGGAACTGGGCAGGTGGACAAAAATTCTCGGAAATGTGGCCGCAAAAGCGCGAGCGCCGAGTTCATTTCAGAAATCAGATACTCACTTGTGTAAAACTGAGAGCCAAAGAAAAAGCCTCGACCCGAAATCTTGAGATTTTTGCGAAAGTTCTGGTCGAATGCCGCTATCCACTTCTTCGTTATTCCAAGGTCATTCAAGCGATAGCTGACTGAAAATGCGGCGGTATCGTTTCTGATTGCGCCCTTTGAGTCAGAAAAATCAATCTGCAGAATCATTCAAAACTCCAGAAAGTCTGTTGCCCGCAAAATTTTCTGTCGGCGCCAAGCCTATCGCCTTCAGTAGCGCAGATCCGTGCGCTCGGACATCGGCTGCACGGTTGCTTGAGGCCCGAAGAAAAAATCATTCACGGTTTCCCTCAAGTGGTCAAGCGAGGTGGCCCTCGAGGCGCGGGCTTCTAGTTCGTGGCCGAAGTAAAGCCATGGTCCAGCGTTCTTTAAAAAGAATCGATATTTCCGTATCAAGAGCGCTTCCGACCAATGTGCTTTCTCTTTGGCTGGGTGATAAATCGCCAATCGGTCGAGAACATTGATCGCAAATCGCGCAAACTCAAGCCCTTCTTCTTCAGAAGTTCTGGGTGCTTTTTCCCCTTCTCGTCCGCCGGGAGCGTTAAACCCTAAGTCCTCCCCTATTTGCCAAAGCATCCACGGCCTCGCGGTCAACGCACGTCCCACCATGACCGCGTCGCACTTTGTCTCTTTCAACATTCTCCACGCGTCGCCAGAAGTTTGAACGTCGCCATTTCCGATGATTGCGACCGGAACTTCTTCGCGAAGTATTCGAATTTGATCCCAGTCAGCTTTTCCGCGTCGCTTTTGTTCCGCCGAGCGCGGGTGAAGGGTCAAGCTTTCAGCGCCTGCTTCGACAAGCCCTTTAGAAAATTTTAAAAGAAATTCGAGGCCCGACTCGCCCTTCCCAGCCCGGAGCTTTACGGAAATCGGAAGCTTCGTGTGCCGCGCTGTCATCCTCACGACCTCGGCGGCATATTCCGAATCGCCCATCAGAGAAACGCCGTAATTATGTGACAGGGCTTTTTTCACCGGGCATCCCATATTAATATCAATGCCGCTTGCGCCCCACTCTTGCTCTAAACGAATCACACTCTTTCGAATCGGTTCTTCTTCGTTGCCAAGAATTTGAGGGACCAAGTGGGATTCAGTTTCACAACGCAGAACTTCAGGAACGAGGTCAAAGCGCTCAATCGGAAGGCGTCTTGAGTTCAACATTTCCGTCGGCCAAGGTGTAACCGCCCCGTCCGGCAAATACTCGCGAATCGCTGTGCGAAGCGATACGTGGCTTAAACCCACCATGGGCGCCAGCATCACCGGAAAATTCACTGCTCCGCGCAGAATAGGTCGAGTAATTTCATGCTTCATCTGCCTGCCTTCTTGACCCGTTTCGCCCTAAGGTGTCAAAACTCATTTTATGAAACCGATCGGAATATTGGGTGGCGGCCAGTTGGCCCGAATGTTAGTCTTAGAGGCCTATCATCGGGGCCTCTCTACGGCTGTTTTAAGTCTCAATCCGATGGATCCCGCAGCCCAAGTGGCTAATTGCTGGATCGAAGGAAGCCCAGATTGCATCGAAGACGTGGTGAAGCTTCTTAAACGCTGTTCAGCAGTGACCTTTGAGAGTGAATTTTACCTTGCCTCCGTCCTTGAAGAAGCGTCACGCACCACGGGTGTTGCAATATGGCCAAAGCCACAAACGATGGATCTTTTGCGCGATCGACTTTCCCAGAAACGTCTTTTTGACCAACACAAGCTTGCGACAGCGCCGTGGCTTTCTGTTTCGACGGCTACCGAGGCAGAGGCCGCATTTTTGAAGTTCAGTGGCGCGGTCGTGTTCAAAGCCCGAACTGGCGGCTATGACGGCTATGGAACAAGAGTTGTCAAAAACCAAAACGATCTAAATCGATTCATCACCGAGATTAAAAATCAAGCTGGATCCCCTGGGTTTATTGCCGAGAGCCTGATTCGGTTTGATCGAGAACTCGCAGTGATTTTAGCGCGCGATCAGCACGGGTCTGTCATTGACTTTCCTATGGTAGAATCAAAACAAGTCGACTCTCGCTGCCTTTCAGTAGCCGGCCCAGCGGCTTTCACGAAAAAATCTCTCCGCTCCGTAGAGAGAATGAAGCTTCGTCTAAAAAAGTTTTTAAAGTCCATCGATTACGTGGGCGCCATGGGCGTGGAGTTTTTCGAGATCGACGGAGAAATACTGATCAACGAAATCGCCCCGCGAGTTCATAACACAGGTCACTACACACAGGCTGCGACGAGCTTCAATCAGTTTACGGCGCATCTTTTTGCAGTTGGCGGACTTAAACTAGAAAAGCCGAGTCTACGTGCCCGTAATTTCGCGATGTGGAACCTTTTAGGATCGCCCAAACCACTCGGAAAAGAAATGAAGCCTTGGCTTCATCCATTCTTAGAACACTCCGGCATTCAAACGACAGTCGATTGGTATGGAAAACATGAATCACGACCCGGTCGCAAACTTGGTCACATAAATTTGCTTGCGACAAACGAGTCCGTTACCCAGGATGCCTTGCTGAAGGCAGCGAAATTATCTGCAAAGGCATTCGCAACAAAGTTCGGCTACTAAGAGAGGAAGAGTTATGGCAAAGGGACCACTTGTAGGCATCGTTATGGGAAGTGATTCTGATTGGCCCGTTCTAGAAGCCGCACATCAGACTTTGAAAGACTTCGGCGTTGCGCATGAGGTACGCGTGATTTCTGCACACCGCACTCCCGATGAAATGCTAACTTATGCGGCAGAGGCGAAAGATCGAGGCCTAAAGATTATTATCGCCGGCGCAGGCGGCGCGGCCCATTTGCCTGGAATGATTGCAAGTGCCACGGTTTTACCCGTGATTGGCGTTCCGGTGAACATCACGAAGCTCGAAGGACTCGATGCATTTTTATCGATCGTCCAAATGCCAAAAGGCGTTCCTGTCGCGACTGTCGCAATTGATAATTCGACCAATGCGGCCCTTCTCGCCGTAAGAATTCTTGCTAATCTGGATTCAAAACTAGGAACAAAACTCACGAAGCAGCTAATCGCCTTCAAAAAAGCGTCAAAAGCGAAAGTGAAAATCGCCGATAAAAAATTAAAGAAAAAGAAATGACCAAGCAAAAGGACCCGCTTGAAGGCGTCACTCTTGAAATGATCGTCGTGAAGCTTGTTGAGAACTACGGCTGGGAACTTCTCGGTCAAAAGATAAACATCAATTGTTTCAACGAAAACCCCAGCGTCAAATCAAGTCTTACGTTTTTGCGTCGAACTCCTTGGGCAAGAACAAAAGTAGAGCAGCTTTATATCTGGCGAGAAAAAACCGGTTGGGATCCGCGCGACAACCTAAAGTAAAAACTCACGCGATTTACTTTCCTGATGGCTCTCTCAAGTCGCCTTAAAAAGGCTTTCTAGGAGGCGACGAGATCGGAATCCAGGCTTGGGCGAACTCGATACATGGATTCATCCAGAACTTTGTCGACTGGGATGTCGATGTAGAATTCTGATCCCACGCCGTATTCACTCTTAAGCGTTAAGCGCCCGCCCATCGATTCTACCAAGCGGCGCGAGATCGGCATCCCAAGTCCTGTGCCCTTGTGGTGCTTTGAAACGTGCCCCACGGTTTCAAACTCGTTGAAGACTCCCTCGAGTTTGTCTGCGGGAATTCCCACACCAGTGTCAGTAACGACCATTCGAACAAAGCGGCGAGACTCGTCAGCGAAATCAGTCAGGTGGATTCTTACGTTTCCTTTTTCGCGGTTATACTTAATTGCGTTTGAGATCACGTTGTTGATGATCTCCTTTAAACGAACCAAATCAGCCCACGCTTTGACCGAACCGCTAGTATGCTCAAACACCAAGCTCACCTTGCTCTGGTCGGCCATATGCTGAAAGTTCGAAACAATTTTCGTGAGTAAAGAATCAAGTGTGACTTCTTCGACATAGAAATCCATTTTGCCAGCGCGAATTTTGGCGAAATCAAGCACATCGTTCACAAGTTCCATCAAATGACGGCCCTGCTCGCTGATTGTGCGAATGAATTCGTCTCTCTGTTCATCAGTGTCGTACAGTTTATTTTCCAAAAAATCTGCGGTCGCCAAAATAGCCGAAAGCGGAGTTCTAAGTTCATGGGTCGTGAGCGCTATGAATTTGTCTTTCGCTTGATCCAAGGTTTTTAATTGCTGGTTCTGCTCCAAAAGTTCTGTGTAGGCGCGGGCGATTTCCTCTTGCTTCGCGGTTAAATCGCGAGAGAGCTTCCATTCGACGGTAATATCTTGGAACGAAAGTAGAAGCAGCGTCTTGCCACCATCGTTTATCCTTCGAATTGCCGCTGATGCAACAAACGCACTGCCTGTGGCTTTTGCCATGAGCACTTCTGGATGCAGTCCCTCTCGGCTGGCGAGTTCTGGGCTGAAAGGTGCGATGTTGCCGCGCCCTGATTGCGGAAACAATAGATGGCAGTCCCAGCCTGAACCATCTTTTCGTTCTAAAATCTCCAGGGCTCGATAGTTCGAAAACACCGCGACATATCGACCTTCCGATTCTTCGAAGGCAATCATCCCTACGGTAGCATTTTCGACGAGCCCTTTAAATAGCTCTCGCACGATTACGATTCTCCGATAATTTTCAGAAAGCCATCAGCATTCTGAATTTTTTCTTTGATCCGGCCAATAAGATCTTTCAACGATTCCTGTGGTATCGATAGACGGTCGAGAACGTCCTTTGGCAGGCCCATAACTTTTTGGTGCCCGGATTGTCCGAATTGAAGTGCATGTATCAGAAGGTTCGAGAGGAATACAATGTCGACGACAAGATTTGCTTCTTGCGAAAGCCCACCTCGCCCCGTGGGATCACGCTGATGATGATTGGCAATTGAGATTTGAATTTGGTAGGGAAGACGCCATTTCGTCGCAAGCTCAAATCCAATGTGGGTATGGCGCGGGGAATCCAAAGCTTCTTCCGCTTCCACTAAACTTTGCTTGTGTTCGCGAGCAAAACTGACTGATTCGAGGAACTGTTCTTCAGCTACATTGAACAGCGCCACTTTTCCCATGTCGTGAACCAGACCGCAGGTAAAGAGATCACTTGGAGTGCGGTATTTGACTTCTTTCGCGATCACTTCAGAGGCCATCGCGACGCCGAGCGCGTGTTTCCAGAAACCTGGCAAATCAAACAATTGATGGCTCTTAGGACCCAATGATTTAATGATACTCGCCGACAGGGCGAGCTGATTGATTGTATCGTAGCCGATGTAGGCAATGGCGCGCTGAAGACTGGTCACGCCTCCGGGAATTGCATAGTACGCAGAGTTCGCTAGTTTTAGCACTTTCGTCGTCAACGAAGCGTCGTTAGCCATTATTTTTTCAACGTCGCTAGTCGACGACATTGGATCGTTGATCACACGATTGAGCTCGTAAACAATGGAAGGAAGAGTCGGTAGCTCATCTAGCCTATCGACAATTTCATGAACCAGTAGTCTACCTTGTTTCGGGGCTGCGCCCATCGTAACCAATCCTTATGCCGCGACGTTGGGAAAACTCTTTTGGGGGAAAAGCTCTTTTAACTTCTGAGTCACGCGGCTGTAAGTAACCGGCTTTAAAATGTAACCATTTGCTTTCAAGTTCTTAGCTTCAAATATATAGTCTTTTTCGGAAATCGCCGTGACAAAAACGAACGGTAACTTTTCAAGTCCCGCTGTTCCTCGAATGCGGCGCAGGAGTTCCATCCCGTCCATGTTTGGCATCATCATATCCGAGATCACAGCAACAATGTTTTTGTCCTTGTTTTTCTGCATCGTCGACCAAGCAATTTCGCCGTCTTCACATTCCAAAACTTTGTAACCGAGTTTTTTTAGCAGAAGTACGAGAATTGTCCTATTCGGGGGCGAGTCCTCGGCGACGACGACGTATTCTTCAGTTCCTGGCACCAACGCTTCCGACATTTCGCTCTCCTTCACAGATGATCTGGGCACTTCAAGCCCTTCCCATATTGTTTCGGCAACGAGTCGAAGAGAGTTAAAAGAAGATTTTGATAATATGAAGTTTTATGTCTCGATCTAAAACGATGTCTCGATTCAATTCACCACTTGGTCGGATGACGAAGGCTTGGTTGATCGAGCAAGTAAGATTGCGGACAACAACATCCACAAAATCGTCAAGCTAAGCGTTATGCCAAATGCTATTTGCCCTAGGAGGCCTGTGAAGCCCACAGATCTATCGAGCGGCGACACAGCCAACGCGATGACTCCAAAAACTCCAGTCTGGACCCCTGAAATTTGAAATGGAGCACCCGTTTCAGAGTGCAGCAAAGTTGAAAATTCGACCCGCTCCTGCTTTGGCGTTTGTTCTTTCACAACCCGCGTGACTTCAGCAAAGCTCGGAAACTCAACATTGCGGCTAGAACTCGGGAGCGATTCGAAAAGCAAGTCGTTTGTTTTATCTTCATTGGCTTGAAGCAACATCCACTTTTCACCAAGAGGGCCTCCGGCTGCCCGGGAAAACAAACTCTCATCACCGAGTAATAAGATAAGTCTGGGCCGATCGCCCAAGCGAACTGCTACGGCACTAAGGCCTCCTGACAAACTGCGGGCTGAAGTTCCTTCCGTCAGTGCACTTTCCAAAACAGACCTAAGAAGCTCACGTTGTGATTCTGAAACATCAAATCCCTCGCGTTCCATTTTGGCAACAGGCAGAACCCCTCCAGATCCCGGCGCATCGACTAGCCAAACTGCCTTCACAGCTCTCTCGACCTCAAATTCTCGCACGGCCAAAGTATCAAAACTTCCCGCCTCTACGTTTACTAGTGAACCGAATTTCTGTGCTTGTGCTAGCAACTTTCCGGCGGCGACCGAGAACTGCGTTGCAATATCCTTCGCGAGCCACTGATTGATCGCAATTATGTCAGAAGACCGACTCTCACCTACTACCATGCCGGCCGCTAGCACAACAGCAGCCGAAGAAAGTCCAGCGACTAAAAGCGTTCGAAGCCCGGCTAGCAATACTGGATGTTGAACTTTCATGCGACTCACCTCGCTCCTATCTTCGTATCGCTAGGTTTCAGAATCAACGACAGATACAGACCGGACTAAAGTCGATTCAAGTCCCATTTCGAGACGACCGATAGAGGAGCTGGATGAAAATGCTCCCGAACGGACAAAACATTTCAACTGGAAAACTGCTGACCTTCGCCGCCGGGCTGCTTTTGTGTGCCTACATTGGCCACACGACTTGGATGACCTGGGAGCTTCGAGACCAGCCAAATTTTTTTCCCACTCGCGATCTCAATTGGAAAATGATCTCTGGCGGCGATCGCAGGCAAGCGCACATCCGAATAGAAGGTACGGCATTCTGGCTTCCCGCAAGAACCCAAATACTTTCCAGCAATGCGCATATTTTAACCGAAGACGCGAGCACGACATTAAGAAACATTCAAACCGATAGTACGATCGCATTGAGTGCCGCAGCGGTTGCACATCTAGAAAACAAAGTGACGACAACTTTCACACTTCTTTCCGGAGTCGCGAACCTTCGCGGTCCGATCGATGTGAAGCTATCTGACGGGCAACGTCGACTTGCGAGCGGTGAAACGCGAACCATCGCCGTAGTCACTTCAGCTACTTCGATTGAAACATCCATCGTCGATGCATTGAGTCCGCCTGTTGGCACCAACATCGAACTTATCAAGACTCCCGTCATTGAATTCGCCTGGGCGACGCCAGGTTCAGAAAGCACAGTCCTGGAGTTTGCCCGAGATCCAAGCTTTCAGTCGGTTCTTTTCACTAAGGTGGTTGGAACTGGTGTTTCAACCAAATTTGATTTCGGAGATCGAGGACACGGAGCCTGGTTTGCGCGAGTGAAAGATCGAGATCGAACTCTTGCAGTTACTAGCTTCCATACTTCTGAAAAGCTAACTCCTGATCGCATGCGCCGTCTTGGCCGGCGCTGGTTGACATGGGAAGATCGTGGCCCCTCCAGTTTCTACCGCGTCGAACTTTCCCCGACGTCCAACTTCAGTAGTATTTCTCAAAGTGCATTAACTCGAACAAGGTTTCTCGACCTCTCCTTCGTGCGAGAAACTGGAGTAAAATACGTTCGCGTGATTGGAATCGATCAGAACGAAGTGGAATACATCAGCGAAATTTTGCCGATCGAAATTCCGCCGCGCGACCAATTGCTTCAAGCTCGCACCGAGTTTGGCGATCCAAATTTAACTTTGCTCGCGCGGGGCTGGAGAATCCAGTTGAATGAATCAGAGGCAAGGAGAATCCGCGAGGGGTATGTGATCCTACGGGAAAACGAACTTCGCGGGATTCGAGTCTCCGCTGAACTTGATGTGAAAATAAAATCTCAGCCATCAAAGTACCTTTTTGAAGTAGCAAAGGATTTGGGATTTTCCAATCCCGAGCGGGTTCGCCCCACTTCTCGTGGCGAATTGCTGCCACCTGCACTTCCGCTGGGAACAATCTATACCCGCATTCGTGAAATAGAAGACGACGGCATCACGCTGGGTGCCTATGGCCCAGCTTCAAAAATTTCAACCTTACTGCCTGCTCCCAGGAATTTAACCGCGCGCATTTCAGAGTCCGGAGCTTCCCTGAATTGGACCTTTCCCTTTGAAGCATCGGGATTTGAAGTCGAAGTCCGAACTGCCAGCGCAAACGAACCGGCGATTTATAGAACTCAAGGAAGGACAAAGGAAATTCCTGTTCTCGACATTGATCGTTTCGAATGGACAGTCACAGCGCTCGACGAAACCGGTCGCCCGGTTTCGGTTTCATCTGCATTGACGACGGCCGTAAGACCGACAGTTGTGAATAAAACTATAGCGAGGGACACGTCTGACCGGGAACGGCTGAAGGCCAGCGATGCCGCGGCTCGTGAGCTTGCCTCAGTCAATCCATCGCTTGTGCAACTTGAGGCGCCACTCGAGGACGCAGTCGTCGTCGGCGGAGCAACCTCCACCAAATATGGTCGGTTAGAATGGAAAGACCTAGCACCCGGGAATAACACGAAATCTGATGCGTTCGTTGTTGAAATCGCAACAGACGGCGATTTCGTAAACATTGTGGAAAGAGCATCAACAAGTCGGTTGCATTACACATTGCAGGGCGACCTACCAGAAGGTTCTCTCTTCTGGAGAGTCAAAAAGCGCAAGCTAAACACTTGGAGCACATCCCGCAAATTCGAAATTGTTTACGAGTGATTTTGGGCTTCGAAGTTTCCGAAACAATGATGATCGTGATGATTTCCGGCGGCTTTCTGGCCGGCTTCTTCGACTCGATCGGCGGCGGCGGCAGTCGCCGCACAGCCTGGTTGCTGGACCCATCGCACTTCGCACTACAGTTTCTGTAGGTGACCAGATTTTCTAAGGAGCAGTTTCCATACTCGGAGGCGGAACCGGCGTCGATGTCACTGGAACATCGGCAGGCATCGAAGGTGCCCCCGCAGATGGCGTCAAAGGTACGCCCTCAAAAACAGTCTTTTGGATCCCCATTTCTTCTGCCGCCTGGCTCGCGCAATCGGCCATCGTCAGAAGACGTGCATTAAAATAAGTCCCGGCCTGTTTTAAGTCCCATGGTGGATGAGGATAATACTTCGCTTTGACACAAAGGCCCGCCTTCGCGATCGCCCACTGCCCGTCGACACTCGTTGCCGTCAACATTTCGCCGTTTGGCTGCCGGATAGAGACCGAAAAAGCGTGAAGCTGGTCCTCGGTTAATGACCGCGAGCCACCAATCATGGCGGTTACACCTGTTACCCGTGCGACATTGTCGATCCGTCCGATGACGGTGCGAGAAAAAATATAACTGTAGTATTGAAATAGAACGAAGACGATCCCAAGAACTAAAACCAAGCCTGCCGCACGCTTCAAAAAACCCATGATCATTTTCATCACGGTATGAAACCCTATTTTCCGATCAACGACAAGCCTGTAAGATAAAGTGGCAAACTTCTATGCTTAGTGAGTTGCAACTTATCAAACGACAACCGGCGGATCGTGAGCATGATCGCTGCTATGTTTGTGCTTGTTACAGCAGGCGCAAAGTTTGCGATTCAAAAGATGTGCCCGGATGAAAAAAAAGCCGCCTAGTGACGTAAAGAAAAGCTCAGCCGCAAGTGCACCCCACTTAAAGCCATGAGTTTCCGCATCGTGAAGGCCGTCTAACGACAAATGACCAGCATGCATAACTTGCTCAGCTCCAAACAAAAGACCGACCTGTGAACCAGTGAGTAAAAAAACAAAACCAATCGCCGCGAAAATCCACACCCGAGAATTTCGATGCAGTCGCCAACCTGGAATGAAAGCGATTGCCGCAATCAACGGCACTACAAACAAAAAAACAAGGTGAACTCCCGAATGCCAGAATCCGATAGCTGTTCCAAGCGGCACCACGGCCAAGACAAGCGGCGTCAGGAGGCAATGTGCCATGCACAGTGCGGAAAGACAGACTCCCAAGCGATCGCGCCAATCACTGAACATCGCTCACTTATGACCCGAAGACCTTCTAAATGCAAGTAGTCCGCAATAAGACTTCTCGCTTCCCTTCCGCGCCATTTTCGTCTGCAATTGGAGGGAAGGACTTACATGTATGTTTAAACAGATCTCGGCACTTAAAATTTCGCATGCTACGCGGTTCGCAGCTTCATTGATGTTAGCTGGGTTTGTGGCCACGGGGTCGGCTGCAGAAAATTCCGCCGATAGACCCGCCGACCCAAGCTCGGATGGCGAGAAAAGCGCCTGCCTCCAGTTGATGCGCCTGACAACCCGAGAAGCCCATCACGCCAAATTTGAATCTTACTGTGACCGAGTGGCGAGACTTCCAAAGTGCAGCAGTCGAGAGGGTCGACCCATTTTTCATGTCCAAAAGGACTCCACCCATCGTTCAGGCAAACGAATTCTTGTCTTAGGGTTGATCCACGGCGACGAGCCACTTGCCGGCGAAATGACGCTAGAATGGGCCGATCGTTTGGCAAGTTTAGAAAATAACCGAAGCACCTGGCGAATCGTTCCGATGCTGAACCCAGATGGTCTGCTGCAAAAGACCCGGATGAATTCAAGCGGAGTCGACTTGAATCGAAATTTTCCGACTCGCGACTGGAACGATGCCGCCGTGGAATATTGGGAAAAGTCCGCAAAAAAAGATCCGCGTCGATTTCCCGGTAGCGGCCCGGCAAGCGAGCCCGAAACCAAATGCGCCATCGCCCACATCAAGGACTTCAAGCCTGAGTTCATTATTTCCAACCACACACCGTACAAGGTATTGGATTTCGATGGTCCGAAGATGCCGTTTCCGAAATACAAAGATCTTCCGTGGAAGGCTCTTGGAAATTTCCCTGGAAGCCTGGGTCGATATATGTGGAAGGACAACCAGATACCCGTGCTGACGGTCGAACTTGGGGATCACATGATCGACTCTCATGCGCTTCAAGATTTAATTGGCACGTTTGCCATCGAGGCCGTGAAACGATCGGGCGAAAAAAAACCAGATCTCTATGACCTACTTTAACTAACTGCTCTAATTGAGATAGCTATCGTCGTCGATATCATCTTCAATTAGGTGCCAGTCTGGCAATGGATCGTCATAGGTAGCCCAAGCTTCGGGACCAGCTTGAAATTCCTCGTCAGATAATAAGCAAGTTTTAAGCTCTCGACGAAGCTCCATTTCTCTGAGATGGAAGCCAATGAGTGCGAATTCTTGCCGACGATCACCGTGCGGCGCAATCCAATCGGCCATGATATCCTCTCTTTCAATAGGATCTCCGGGCCATTCTCGCATGGGGGTCGCGGCCCACCACGCTCCGGTGCTGGCAATCAATGACCCATTGCCTGCCTGCATCCAGATTCCAGCCTCACCATGTCTGGTCGCAACCCAGATCAATCCTTTAGCTCGAAGCACGGACTCATTTGCAATCCGCTCGAGAAAAGATTTAAATCTTGCCGGGTGGAACGGACGCCGGGCTCGAAACGAAAATCCACTAGCTCCCACACCTCGATCTATTTTGGGATGCGTCCCCGCGAGAAGTTGCATCCACCCCGCACCAGTCGTCGCCAGTTCAAGATCGAAATTTGAATGACTAACGGCCGCGTTAAGTTGTTCAGAAAATTCAGGAGTCAACGGCCAGGGCGATTTCAAAAGCACGGCTCGAGTGTTGAGCCATTCCAACGTACTTAGGACTCTCTCTCTCGAATCCGCTTCAAGCTCGCTAAACCTCGTAACGACAATCACATCGGCAAACTCAATCTGATCAACGATAACGTCGGCGTCGGTGTAGTCATCGAGCTCATCAACATTCATTTTCAAATCAACTAAAAGTGTCGGAGCAGCCAACCGAGCATTCAAAGACGTCGCATCCACGACCGTCACGACCGATTGAATCTCAATCTCCGGCAGGCGAGGCCTTCCAATTTCTGGTTCGTCACAAAGAAGATCTATCACTTCAGCCGGCTCAATGGCCGCATCGGTTTCAATGATGAATCCATGCACAACGGCTTTCGCTTCATGGATTCGCATAAGATCTCGTGGATCAGTCTCCGCATTATCCATTAGCACATTATAGAACGGAAGGCCGGCCACGAGGGATTGGACAACGGATGATTTTCCGCTTCCTCGCCAACCTGAAACCAAGATGACCTTAAGTTTGGGTCCGGAAATTTTACTGACCTACTGACAAGATCAGCGCAGTTTGCCCTGTTGCTTCTTTTGCCGAAGCTAAAAACTTCTCGGCCTCGGATCTATTGGGAGTGGGCTCGATACGTACAGCAAAAAAAGTTTGACCGTCAGCGCGTTCAATTTTCTTTTGAAAAGCGGGCAGTCCAGCAGTCTTCAATTTTTCTAAAATTTTTGCTGCATTTTCCTCGACCTTAAATGTGCCAACTTGAACCAAGTAGATCGACTCTTTAGTTCCGGTGGACTTGGATTTTTTATTTTGACTCGCGGGTTTACGGGCGCGAGATATTTCCTCTTCTGCCGCTTCAGCGTCCATTGCGGCTTGAGCAATCTCCGTCTCGGACTTCAGTCCTTTTATAGCTGCGGATACGCCATTTGTTGAGGAACTGTTATTACAACCGCTGAGTGCCGTAGCAGTCGCGATTCCCAACATTGAAACGACGGCACAAGCGATCAACGATTTTCGATTTTCCATAAGTCCCCCTCATTTCATTTTAGGCACCTCAGCAATGAATATCAAATCGAGACGCGTCCCCGACTGTTCCTTCGTCGGTCTAAAGAGATTTGCAATCTTTAACACGACCTTGGCTGAAGTCCTGGTACCAGGACTAGACGGTAGGCTTGTCAATACCTTAGGCCATCAAGATGGAGCCAAAGAATTCCGTTATAGAGAGTGATGAAGTTCAAAATGGGTTCGTCAAAACCAGGCGCGCATGCCGATCACCTTCATGATTCCACTTCGACGAGTTCGTCGATTGCCAGTAATAACATTAACCAGCAATCTGGGATTTACGACATTTCCCGAATGACAAACTTGCGCACGCCAGCTGATCCCTCAAAGTACACTACGCAACGCGCGAAAGAAAACGCATCTCGCGACAAGAAAAATTCTGAACTCATTCGCGGTCTACTTCTCGCTGTCGCAATTCCCCTTGTTGTCGGTGCTGGCTACCTTATCCTCTCGGGAGCCGACTTAAGCTTTCGACAAACTCTTATGCCAGATTTGGCCGTTGAAACGACAGAACCCGCAAGAGCACCTGCCACGAGTGCGACTCTTCCGGTGGTGCAAGTGGACGCTACACCGGCCGTAAAGACTACACTGACACTTAGCCAAATAGCCAGCACTTCCCTGCCGAACCAGCCAACATCAGGTTCAAAAACAAACCCACTCGCGATTGTTCTCGATGAAAATGGAAATATGATCTCGCCATTTTCTGCCGAGCTCGACGGGGAAGGCAACGAAGTCGCCCGACTTGAGTTTAAAGATTACGTCACGTTTCTTGCTCCGCTTCCGCTAGGTCATTACGAAAATGTTAAAACCCTTAGAGAAGCGCGTCCCACGGACGAGTTTTTACGACTCACGACCAACAAAAATGTCTACAAGTATGACGCCGAGGAGGTCCGCAGATTTTCACTTCTTCGCGGACAAGCCCAAGAGGTCCGTTCGCTATTGGAAATTTACGAAGCCGTTGCCAGAAGCCGGATGGGAATTCAGCCAATCGCAATCGACTCCTTCAGCGGATATTCTGCCTCCCCTGCGCAACTCGAGGCGGCAACCAATGATTTGAAATGGCTGGAACCTACAATCGTACTGAGCCAGGCCATCGGCACCAACTTCTACGATGCGCGACTCAAGGAGACTGTGCTGGAGTGGGTGAAAAACTATAAGCCAAGCGGGATTGTAACAGAGGACATTCGCCTCGCGAAAGTCGCTATGGCTTTTGAGGTTATTCAACACCTCATGAACGCTGAAGAAGTAGAAAAGTGTAAAGAGTTTTTTTTAAGGCTCGCAGACACACAATTCATCCAAATGAAAGCGCACAAACTCTATGATCCCACCCACGCTTTTCATATCGACTTTATGGCTACATTGGGAGCGGCCACAAAAGATCCGCGAATTCTTCAATACGCTGCCATTCAATACGGCTTTCATATCGAGCGGTCGCCGATTTTTAAGCTCGGCGCATTCGATCGCGATCATTTTCAAATCATCGGCGCGCTGCTAAACACCACGTTCATTTTCGACCGTTTGGGCTTCACCTTCTTTCAAAACCAGAACGGCCAACAAAGCCTCTTGCACGGAATATCCATTGTTTTGAACTCAAGTCCAAACGAGGGACAGAGGGACTACATTCAAGCGCTGGCCGCTGCAGGTTACTTTGAACCGGCGGTCTATCCCGCGCTCTCCAAGGCCTCGCTAGATCGCACAAATCGCTTCGGTACGACTCACGGCACGACGCTAGCTGCGCTTCGCAAGCCGACCACCAGTTTACGGCCATCCACCGCCCGAATTCCAAGCTCGTTACCAAAAAAGCGAGGCCGTTGAACTTCGTCCCTTCATCTGGTAGTCACTCGCTTCAATGAATCGATTTCGCATATACATTCAAAAAGAATCCTACAAGTTTAGTGCAACACACTTCACCATCTTTAGCGCGACGCAAGCCGAACGCCTGCATGGTCATAACTATGCAGTAGGGGTCGAATGTGAGCTCGCCGATCTCAACAATCTTGGAATGGGATTCGAATTCAATACTCTAAAGCCTCACATCAAAAAACT
The DNA here is from genome assembly GCA_017302795.1 of Deltaproteobacteria bacterium. Taxonomy (GTDB): domain Bacteria; phylum Bdellovibrionota; class Bdellovibrionia; order Bdellovibrionales; family JAMPXM01. The sequence goes on from JAFLCB010000004.1 coordinate 79,896, forward strand.
TGCCGACCACTGGGACGAGCACATTTTAATCGCAGGCAGAAACCCGTTTATCTCTTCTCGCTCCGAAATGCTCGGCGAAACCGAACATCAGGTGTTTGAATTCAACGGGCGCTCTTACCGATTCCCGAAGGACGAAGTAAGAATCCTACCCGTTTCGAACATTACCAGTGAAGAACTGGCTCGAGAATTTGCGAAGTGCCTGGTTGTTCGATGGTTTGATTCGCTGTCCGACGCGGATCGCTCTTTACTTCAAACCAATCTCAAGTGGATCGAAGTCAGTATCGAAGAGACGCGCGGCCAAAAAGCTACCTACCGAATGAACGCACCGTTTGCCTCAACAGATGCAATAAAAAAAGAGATGAAGGAGCGTTTGTGAGCCTTGTTTTAAAATTTCGTTACCGGTTTGAGGCCGCCCACCGCTTTTTATCAGCTCAGGCACCCTCGTGCCAAACACCCCACGGTCACACCTGGCACGCCACCGCTATTTTTCGCTTTTCTGAATCCGAATCGCTTGATCGATCGGCAATGGCCGCAGAATTCGGCGAAGTGAAAAAACAGTGGAAAGCCTTTATTTCAGAAGTTGCCGATCACAGTTATTTTCACCACGAGCAGGACCCGATCGTTCAAACTTTGCTTCGCACCACGCCGCATGCGCGCCTACTTCCCTTTCCCACTGATCCGACGACCGAGATGATCGCAGGTCTTTTTGCACTTAAACTTCAGTGCCTGCATAAGGCCCAACTTCCCCACTCAAAAGTCGACGTGGTGGGTGTTCATATTCAGGAAACGCCCACCAATTCTATTCTGTTTAAATTTACTGCCGACGGCTCTGCTCCTCTCTGGCTGCAAGATCAGATCAAACAGCATCGCGGCTGGTGGAACTCAAGCATGACTGACGACCGCAGCATCAAATCAACTCGACGATAGTCTAGTCGCCACTCTTGCCTCACCGCCGACCGACTTGCACCTCAGTACGCTTAGTGCTCACCTAAACGGGACCAGTTGGCCAATTTATAGGAGGCGCCTAGTGTATTTAAAGTTTGTTGTTATGGGTTCCGTTTCCATCTTGCTGCTCGGCAGTGGTTTGGCAAAAGCACAGTCCTCAGCTTCGATCAAAGAAATCTCGAAGCGCACCGTGCAAATGCCGAGAATCACAGACTGCAAAAAACAAGACGTATGCGATTTGAAAAGTGTAAAAATCGTTGAGCGAAAACTAAAGGTTTTGTTACCTGACGAGCGCCCCGAGTTTGCAAGCTATATGACCGATTTTCGATTCGTCCTTCAGCTCGATAAGCCAAGTTCGATCCCTCGATACGGAATTGTTCAGTACATGAAAGGCTGCATGTTCCAAAGTGAACTCTTGCCGGACGGCACGGTCAGCAACCGGTTTGCCTATGTCCATAAGCACTTTGGTGCCTATCAACTGGTAAGACATGACAACTGGGTGGTCGACTCGAGTCACGATGATCCTGTTACGTCGTCTCTTGAAAATTACGGACGCTTTGATCTGTATAGGTGGAACAAAGACCCAAAAAGTCTCGATGCCGACAATGCGGCTTGGTATTTTGATGCTCAACCACCTCATGGAACTGTATTCAAATCCGAGCTTCTGTTGAACACAGGGCTAATGGAAGGCACTGGAAATCCGATGGCGAGGAACTCTTCTATCGAACTTGAAACCTGCATTTTCAAGATTGGTGATCTCCCCTTAAAATCGGATGCTGCAGGAACTGGAATTGATCGTTCAAAAGCGCTTTGGTGCGGCCAGTGGGACCATAAGTTTTCGTATGACTTCGCAAACGGCAAAGTCGTTCCGGACCAAGCGATTCACTCTTATTGTGCTGAACCTAGCGATTGGCCGCTTTAAATCTTAAGGCTGACTGTCTTGTCTTGAGACAGTTTCATCTTTTTGATGTGAGTCTTCTCGCCAGGAACGCGCCTCTGAGCGTAAACTGTCGGTATGGTTCGGTTTCTTAAGATATCAAGACGAATAATAAAGGGCCCCGGGCCCTTTATTTTAGGCTCACTTATTTTGATTTTGGCGTACCAAAATTTCTCGCCCCATAACCCGACATTGAAGCCTATGAATCGCGTCAAGGCGCTGATGCCGCGATTTCAATCTCAGAGTCCCACCGTTGAACCCACTAATGCTGTAACGCGCGCAGCGACTGCGGAAACGTTCAAAGAACTTCAAAAATCAAATTTAATCTCGCTTCAAGCATTGACCGATGTAAGTCAGTCGGAGCAGTACGACATCCGTGAGTTTGCACCAAGTCGACCACTGCATGTTGCATTTAATGAGGATCCATTCCGTGCACCTGAAATCCACTCAAGCCGCCTGAGTGATGTGGGAACAGTTTGGTTGGAACGTGAAATTCGCCCGTTGGTGCAGCCGCTGGAAGAGGAATGGCTTGGTCACGTGAACGGAAGGCTGCGAGGAATTTTCGGTTCCTTTAAGCCCGTGGACGGCGAAGACTGGCCAGAACCAGGCGATGAGGATGGGTCGAAGAGCCGAGGCCCAGCAAGTGAGCCAGGTGCCTTCCCCGGAATGCCGGCCATACCCGGCATTCCAGATTTTCCGGGTGCCCCGACAGGCGGAGAAGAGAATTCGGGAGATGATTATTTATCGTTAAAGACCATTACTCCGGAAGGGGTAAAGTTAACGAAAGCCAACGAAGTCACAATCGGCTTCAAACATGGAACACTTGTGTCCTGTGAAGTCAGCTCGGGACAAAGTAAATTCAAGCTCTCGAAGCCTGTTTCTCGCTCAAGTTCGTTTGATATCAGCCATGAAAGTGCTGACAATCGGAACTCCGTCGGGTTTAGACTTTCGTGGTGATGTCCACTTGATGAGAGACATTTTGAATGCCATACTGAGCCATGCAACACCTGAAATTACATGCGCCCCACCAACCAAGGCAGCTCGAAGACCTCACCCAGGCACTTATCGAAATTATATCAGAAACGAACGGAATCACCCTCGACGACACGCTCGAGCTGATGTTGAATTCTGATCGCATAAGAAAAGATCCGATCATCACCAAACAATTGTCTGAGTTCCGCGGTTTGATTGCCGCCTTTCAGACAGACCAAATAGGAATTGATACTCTTTTAAATCACATTGTTGCAGCTGCTCTGTTCGAGTTTTTCCGGCGCTTTCCGATCCCCTACCGCGATGAGCACACTCACCTCACAGGAGCCCTTTCGGCAGACTTTCTTTACCCTCGCCTCAAGCAACTTCTTGAGGGACCGAATAAGCAACTCTACGAAAAAAAGATTACCGATATTTATGGTCCATCGGCACTGCCATTGACGTCTGTCGAAGATGTCGAACGACTCCTAAAAATCAAAGACAACGAGCGCTTCAGCCGCTACCTGTCGATTTTGATGCTTCCAAAATTGGTACTCACAGACCGAGCGGCCCACGCAGATGCTGCTTATTCAATGGCAAAAACCTTGTATGGCCAATTCAACGTCGGCTTCATTCGACTTAAGTTTTCCTTGTCCCGCGCCACTTCCGACGAATCAGAAAAAGTTCCTGGGCTTGAAGATGTGACGGAGGAAGATGTTGTTCTAGGGTTGTTCGAGGGATTCATGCGGTTTAAAAAGGAATGCCCGCATTGGAATTTCACGCTGTCCCCGTCGTTTCGAAAAGAAGCCGGTTTTTACGACAATGTGCGCTTTAAGTCGAAGAAGGATCACTTCCTATATCAGGTGAGCGAGATCCTATCGCTCTTAGATCGATACCCATTCCTTAACGCCTATTTAAACGAAGTTGATACTGTCGGAAACGAGGCGGATTTATATAAAAAAACCCACTTTCTTGACATGAAGCTCGGCTTTAGAAAATTGCAGTATCGCGGCTTCAAGATTCGCAGTCACCACGGAGAAGTTTGGAAAACCCTGAGAAAAGGTATCCAGGCCGTTGATAACGCGATGAATATTTGGCGCATCGACACGCTGGAGCATGGACTTTCGCTGGGGATAAATCCGAATTTTTATTTTCATTCACTTTTTCAACGAGTTTTGAAATGGAACCGCCGAGGTGAAGCCGTACGTCCTGGCACTTTGGAGTTCAATGAAATTGCCGAAATGGATTGGCAGGACCATTCGTTTGCTGTGCGAGACAAGTTGATAGCAGGGCTTTTGTTGACCGACGATGAAGTGCTTTTATTCACGAAAGCGAAGTTTCACACGGCCAGAGAAGTTGAGCTCTATCAACATGACGTATTGAACCGAATGATCGACAAAGGCGTCTCACTGGTCTCGCTGCCGTCTTCTAACAACAAGCTTTCGGCCCTGTTCGAAGATTATAAGGACCATCCTTTTTCTTGGTGGGAAAAGAAGAATCTTGAATTGGGAATCGGCACAGACAATTACATCACGCTAGATACTAATTTCATCCAAGAGCAATTGATTCTTCTCTTTACTGACCCTTATGATCTAAAGATAACGAAGCTATTGATGGTTTCGACTGGGGAAACACGACGTCCCTATATTTCTCATTTTTTGTGGGAAATGCGTCGTTCCCACGACAGTGATTCTCGCTAACTAACTTGGGTGTACAGATGTTTAAAAAAACGGTCGTGTTGTTTGCAGTAACGATCGCGGGGTCCACCGCCTACACGCAAGAGAGCTCTGGCAAATTCGAAACTCCGGAAGATAAGTTTCTAATCAAGCCCTACATTGAAGTTCCAGGTCTTAACCTTGAGTTCAGATCTCGATTGTCGAACGGGAAGCTAGTCAATTGGACACCCAACTACAGAGCCCAAACTGGATTGGGAATCAGCTACGACGGCCTCATTGGGGTATCCGCTTCGGCAAAAGGGGAACTTTCTCGAGAAGATGAATTGCTCAAAGGACGCAGCGAGTACCAAGATTTTCGGTTTCGGTTCCCTTGGAGACGAATTTCGATCGAGGTCGGGTATCAAAAACTGCGCGGTTTTTTCGCAGAAAATACCACTGATTTTGACCCCGGCTCAACAGTCTATCTGAAGCGTCCAGACTTGGTGCTGGAAAGCAAATATGCAAGCTTCACAGTTACCCTCAAACCCGATCAATACAGTTTGGCCGCCGCGTTCGATCAAAGTGAGCGGCAAACGAGCTCGGGCGGAAGCTGGCTAGGCACACTTCACATCGTTGAAAACGTTTTCGAAGATATTGGAGCGGTGCCACTGATTCCGGTAGGCTTGCAAGTCTATTTCCCGAACGAAGCCCTCGTGACCAAGGGACGCTTTCTATCGGCTACCGTTGGTGGCGGCTATGGGCACCTGTGGAGCTTTGGTGAAACTTGGTTTGCTTTCAGTCAAATTTTGGTTGGCGTTGGTGCTCAATCTGGAAAATCCTCCGACGGGACCCAAGAATTTAGTGTTTCAGAGCTGGCCGGAAATATTAAACTCGATTTGGGCGTCGGCTCGAATGGGAAAAAATACGTTTCTGGGATTCTTGTTTCAACAGATCAGACTACTAACCAAACGACAGAAACCGAGCTTGGCAAACGCAATATCCTCGTACATGTTTTCTTTGGCTTCCGACTCTAGGAGATTTTTATGCGTTTTTTTTCTCGGCCCCTTACCGTCCGACTTGGTTTGCTGAGCTTAATATTTTGTAGCCTGTTTTTAAATGGCTGCACCTCGATCGAGGAAAGCGGCAAATCAAAAAACATCGCTCAGGGCCTTGCGATTGTTCAAGGCCTCACCAACGACACTGCGACTCAGATTGCCATTCTGGCACCTAAATCGATGAAGCTTTCAATAAAGGTGACTGACGTCACAAACTCTTCCGAACCGATCCTTGTTCCCCATGAAATTCTATTTCACGAAATTGCAGAATCACCTCAAGCCCTCCGCCATGTAAGGTTAAGCGGTCTATCAATAGAAAAAAAATATCAGCTTGAAGTGAAGGACCAATACAGTCGAACCATCGATGCACGACGATTTAAATCCCTCGATACTAGACCACGAAAAGTGAGAATTGCGACTGCAAGCTGCATGTCGGATCTCTATGTCAGCGATATTACACCCATGTGGCAGTCAGTAAAAGGCGCCAAGCCAGAACTACTGGTTCTTCTTGGCGACAATGTTTACGCCGCGTTGGTAGGTGGAGTGTACAAAGGCCCGCTTGACCAGGTCACGCTTTGGAACCGTTATGCCGAGACATTTTTGAAACTTGATTTTTATCGTTTTGAAAATCTGATCCCTACCATCGCTATTTGGGACGATTTCGATTTCGGAATGAAGGACGGCGGAACAAATAACCCTCACCGTTTTGCGGCCAAAGCTGTGTTTGATGCCTTTTATCCTCAAGGCGCCGGCTCTGAATTCCCAAACTACGAGAAAGGTCCTGGCATCTCCGCTAGGTATTCTGCTTTCGGCTTAGAATTCGTTCTCTTTGATAACCGAACTTTCAGAACGTCAGAAACGCACTTCGGTCCTGAGCAAGAAGAATGGTTCTTCAGCGCCCTAACTAAACAAAAAAACCCGATGTGGTTAATTAGCGGAGATCAGTGGTTCGGCGGCTATCACAAGTTTGAGTCCTATGAAGGAAACCATCCGAAATCATTTGCTGAGTTTTTGAATCGCCTCAGTAAGACAAGTCGGCCAGCGATGTTCTTTTCCGGAGATCGACATTTAAGCGAAGTCATAAAAGTCGAAAAAGAACTCCTAGGCTACGAGACGTACGAGTTTACGTCGAGTCCACTTCACGCAAAAACCTATCCTTCAAATTGGGACACAATTCCAAACCGAAGGCATGTAAAGGGAATCGCACAAAAGCTGAACTTCAACCTGGTCACGGTCGAAGCTCCTGAAGCAAGCGGGAAACTGCTAATGACAGCGGAAGCGATCGGTGCAAAAAACCAAAGCTTCTTCAATTTGCCGGTCACGGTTCAGCCACGAAGCGCACCGCTTCGTACTAAAAACTGATATTTGCAACTGCGTAAAAGTCTGTGAGCTGACGATCGCCAAACTGGTCCTTCAGATATGCGCCCTGATCAAATACCGTAGCGCCGATGCCATACTCGATTCTATCGGAAGCTTTTTGCGTCACTGCTAAGTCGATTGCCTGCCCGATCTCAAGCGACGAAGAACCTGCAACAGTTCCGACCGCAACCGAATCGGTGGGGCGATACGCGGGCGCGCTGTCCGAATACCTTTGGTACTTCCACAAATCCAGACGAACTTTATAGTTTTCCACCGGTTCAAAGGAAATTCGTAAAGCGTGGGCAGTGAGGTTCCTTCTTCCGACCACTTCGTTTCGTCCAAGCGGGCCTTTTAGAAGCGCGTACCAGTCGCGCCAATTTTGATCGGCTTGATTGAATTCATAACCAATTCGCAGTTTTGCAAACTCAGAAAATAGGTATCCGGCCGTTGCAACCACCATCGTATGCCGATCGTTGTCGACGCTATAAGTACCAACTCCTGAATGAGACGCAGCTTCTATACCTAAGTCGATTGCATCAGCGAAAAAGGCGCTGACTCTGGTGCCAAACATATTCCGTGAATCATTAGCACCACTAACCATGTTCGACTCATACATGGCATAAAGCTCCAGTGCTTTAAACTCGGGGACCGTTTTCCACTTCGAGTAGAACCCCGAAAAATCTCGATCTGCCCCAATAAGATTCGCGCTAGAGTCAACTTTCATCGAAAATACGTCGATGTCAGCCAGTTCACTGTTGAATGTGAAAACAAAACCATCAAACGAGCGACCCGTGAGTGGCCATTCGCCAGCTGCCACAACAAACTGGTCTCCATAGCTAACTATCATCCTTCCGGCTTTGAAATAGAAATTGGAAGCAAGCTTCATTTTTCCGTATGCTTCGTGCATATGAAAATGCTCGTTGTACGCAACAACACCACTAGAATCAGTTTGTGCATAAGAGTAATCGCGACCAAGAATCTTGGCAAATTGTGGGGTTAAGACAAGCGACAGAGAGTCATCAACCGCAAACGAAACCGTTGGACGAATTCGCAAAGAATAAAATGCCGTTCGAGTGAAAGATAGTGGGTTCGTCGCCGATCCGTACCACTGCGTATCTTCGTACCTGAGTCTGGCCGAGCCTTTGAGACTTATCTGACCTGGAGAAACTTCCGCGGCCTGTACCTGGATTCCGAAAACTGCAAGAATCAGAACTAATACGAAATTGAGAATCATATCTACACTCCAAAGTCACAAGCGCTCAGTTGTTCACCATGGCATAACAAAACCAAAGAGGCGGAAGATATGTCAAGCCGAAGATATTCCGCGGCCCAATAAGCCGCTTTACCCAACAGACACAACTTGAGAAGTCTGTCTTCCAAACAAAAAACCGTGATTGATTTTTAGAGCGTGATCAAAACTCGAAGGACAACGACGTTAACGCCACATCATAGCGCGTTTCTTTGGAGTCCGAATTTCCGTACTTCCTGCCTCGCGAGCCTCCACGAACGAAAACACTTTACGGCTGAAGAAATCATCCAGCATTTGAGAAAATTGGAACTCGGAGACGGCAAAGGCTTGTGCCCCGATGAGGCGTCGAGCAAAGCCGGCGATCTAAGGTACTTTGAAAATGGGAGGTGGGGAAGCACACTAATCCAGAAAAGAGATGATTGTTAAGAGTAGCGAAGCTTCGATTGAATCTGATTTAGATTGGAAAATTTCGTATTTTTGTAACCAATCGGTAACTAGTTTGACCTGAAATTGACTGACTTCGGATCGTGTTTTCTTAGAAGTTACTCAAGTTAACGCGACCAATTTTTTCGAGCTATCGCTAAGCCACAGATCATATTTGACTCCATTATTGCGATCTCGACGGAGCCAGCGGTTCTGAGGTAGTTTCCAGAAACCATGAACAGGTGCGTCAACAAAGACAGCACAGCGCAGTCGAATGGCATCAAAGTTCAAGAATAAATCCTCCGAGCGAGACTTGTGATTTCATATGGATCTGATAACAACCTGGATATGTCATTTTCTAAAGCCGATATCGCACGCCTCACCGTTTCGAGTTGCTTGTTTCTACTCTGTTTCTCGCCGGCCGGCGCAAGCACAGCGACCGCTCAGGGGGGTGAAACATCGCTTTCCGTACCCGACTTATCTGAAACATCCGTAACGACCTCCAACGGGGTGCGAATTGAATCGAAGGATGGCTTGTTCTCGATGCGTCTCGGTTTCCGCATGCAATCTCGCGTCTCTTACGACGACATGGACGGGAATTCTTCGACTCAAGATCTCGTGGAAATGCAGACTCGACGTATACGACTTCGCTTGAACGGCCACGTGCTCGGCCCTCAATTGAAGTATGCTCTACAACTTGGATTTAGTCGTGGAGATCAAGATTGGGACACCGTCGCCTTCCCAAACGTTTTGCGAGACGCCAACGTCACGTGGGAATGGGCCGGAGGCCACAGCATGATCTTTGGTTTGCGGAAACTTCCTGGCAACCGTCAGAGGGTTAACTCATCCGGTTCGCTCGAATTTGTGGATCGAGCTTTGACCAATGCGACTTTTAATCTGGATCGCGATACGGGAGTTCAATCATGGCACAAGTTCGGCGCTGATCAGCCAGCGTGGCTGAAACTCGCACTAACAAGCGGTGAAGGACGAAATCAAAAAAATTCCGGTACTGGTTTATCAACCACAGCACGCGTAGAGTGGCTACCAGCAGGCAGCTTCAAGGACGATGGCGACTACTTCGAGGGTGATCTTTCATTTGAACCTGAGGCGCGATATTCGTTAGGTGCTGTTTACAACTATAACGGAAGTAACTCTCGAACCAGTGGACAGAACGGGTCGCTTCTTTCGGGAAACGCTACTCGAAACATCGAGACCTGGATTTTAGACGGTCTATGGAAACGGCAAGGTTGGTCCTTTTCATTTGAGGCGTTCCAACGAAACGCTGAAAGTCCGATCGTGAATTCAAATCAAGCCATCTATGCGGGGCGAGGTTTGAATCTCCAGGTGTCCCACACTTTTGCATCGAATTGGGCTCCAGCTTTGAGGTGGTCAATCATCACACCGGAGTCCGTCCTCCGAGACGTGCTCGATGAAAGGACTCAAGCGACAGTAGGACTTACGAGGTACATCAAGAAGCATAGCATAAAGGTTCAAGGTGACGTCACACATGAGTCAGTCGCGGAGCGAATTGGACAAGCGTCTATGAAGAACATGTACTACCGACTACAGCTAGAGGTGGGGATATGAAGCCAACGTCTTTAGTTCTCATTTCTAAAACTTCTATTTTTTGCATTGATGTATTTCGCACTTTTTAGATAATTCCTGTGATTTTGTTCTCCTGAGGAGACAAAGACGTTAAGCGATCGTTACTTGTATTTCTTTTCCTAATTGCCACGTGATCACACCAAGCCAATGCCATCGGAAATAGAAATCGAGTATGGCCTGAACATTCGCTTCGCAAGCGATCGACGAAAGCTACTCGATCACAATTGAAACTCAGCTTTGCTATGGAATCGACGAATAGGGAATGAATCAGGTTTTATTTCGTGGCGGAATTCTGCAGCGACTGATTTTTCAATTTAGCCGGTTGTGTGGAACGAAGTCTTCTTCAACCTTAATCCAATCAGTTGGAATGGAAATCAATCCCTCGATAGAAACCAATTTTTCCTCGGTCTAACTAGGATTTTCGGGGACATTCAGATCGAACTGAGTTACCTGAGCCAATTTGTACCTCGAAGTACGCATGATACCTCCGAACACACATTCGCTTTCTATGTTTTCATTTAAAGTAAGTTTAAATCGCTCGAAAATTCTCCTGATTTCCTAGCCGCGGTTTCCTAGCGCCGAAAACCCGAGGAAGATCGTTCAAACCAATTCGGCCTCCGCGGTCCGTTTTTTCTGGCGCATTGGCTAACGCTCACCACTTTTATCTTAAATATTGAAGTTTCCCCAAAAGATCCACACTCACAGTATCGCGTAAATCAATTGTGTACTAAGCGGTACATCGAAATCAAAAAAAGGGGCCGGAACTTGGTCCGGCCCAAACTTTCAACTGCCGATGTAGTTCAAACGGGCGTCGAGATTATGGTTTATAAGGAAGTGACGAATGGTGAAGAACTATTCTTAGTTTCCCATTGTCATCGCGTTTAAAACCCCAAGTCTTATCAACTTTCGTTACCTGACCTTTTTTATCGGTGAGGAATACGTTACCCATCGTCAACGCAAGATCCCCGTTGATGAAAACACCCGCATTCTTGAATTCATACTTTTGCCATGCCTTGTTGGCAAATCCATTGTCATTAGGGAACTTCGAGTTTCCGCCCACAAAGTACGCGAGAGCTCCTTCTTTCGTTGTGCGAAATACTTGATCGCCAGTCGTCAACGTTGGCTTAAATAAAACAACGCCCATGTTGTATCCGTAAGCCGCGTCTAAGACTTCGTTTGCCGTTTTTGTTGCAGCCTTAAGTCCCTTCGCATCAAAGTCTTTACCAATTTGAATCAGGGCTTTGCCCCAAGCTTCTTGGGCCGCTTGAATTTCAGCTTCCGTGACATTGGTGTTGACGACGACAGCTGATTTCGCTGCACTCGACGCCGCTGCCGTCGATGAAAACGACACAACCGACGAACCCATCATGAAAAGTCCCACTACTACCCGCGCGAACATTGAAGGTCTCATTTTTCTCTCCTCGTTACTTGTGCAATAATTTGCTCAATTTTTTATTGGCTCTGACTTGTAAAAAAGTAGTCAGTTTTCGATCCTATAAAAAATAGATAAATAAATTAATGCTGATCGCTTTAAACGATATTAAGGATTTGTCTGTTTAGTTTGCGGGCGCCAAAGAGAGCCTCAATTGAAACCCGGCCAGTTGTGCTGCATTTACCTCGAGAAACCTCACACTCACCTGGCGTTTCGTTTTGGGAAGAACCCGAATCTTGGCCATGTGCTCGACCGACGGTTTGTCCAGTTCAAGAAAAATCCACTTCTGGTCACGCAATATCTCAAAGCGATATCGGCCCATTTCAGCCGAAGCAGTGCCGGTGTTTTCAATTAGTAAAATGCAGCTATCGCCCAGCGGAGCTTTCTTGGGCGGTGCAACCGACGCCACTCTCAAATGAGCGCTGTGTTGGGGCAGAAGAACCTGAACGCTCGCCTCGTAAGTTCTGGTCAGTCTCCTACCATCACTAAGAGCCTCGCTCTTCGCGATCAAACGAAACGCCCGCTCGAGCGGAAGCTTTTTTGATCCCGTGTATTCAATAAAAATTTCTGCTTCCCCTCTTGCCGGAACTTCAATCTGACTGTGACTAAGACGGGCCGCTTTTGTTGGGAAACGAGATTCAGTATCTCCACTTTGAGCTCGCTCCATCAACGAAAGCAGAATATTGAGTTTCTGATCACCATGATTTGACAACTTAAACGTTTGCCTCGCGCCAGTTGCCAAATAGATCGACGAGACCATCGGGCTAAGTGAAAACTCTCCCACCGGGGGCGATTCAGTACTTTGTGCAGTTGATTTGGAACTTAAGAGAAACAGGAAACAAGCGGTCGTCGTGAAGCAAAGACGCAGATTAAAAAAAGACATCTGGAAATATTGGCGAAATTACGGCGCAGACACAACGATTTCAATTTTTCCATCATCGAAACCGGCCGGCGATCGTCCTTCCATGTTTGAAACAGCGCTGGCGGAACCAACTGGCCCCTGGCTTAGTAAAACCGTCAGAGTTAACTGCTGATTCGCAGGCGGATGAAAAACAGTCTGCGTGGCTAATCGTTCGACACGGACAACCGCCGACTGGCTCATCGTCTGTTCGATCATTTTCTGTTCACTACCAGCCGTCGATCCATCCGAAAACAAGAACGGCGCCAATAGTAGCAATGCAATGAATTCCACATCAGCATATCGGACCAAAGGCGATATGACTTTAGGCTCGTTCCATACAGGATTTACCAATCCAGCCTGGACCGCGGTCTTCTCCGGGAAACAGAATGGGTTATGAAAAAGATTGTTACGACTGCTATATTGAACGCCGTCCTGTTTGGCTTGTCCGTAGGTTTCTCTTTACTGCTTTTACCTCCGGCTTCCCAAGCTGAAACCATGGCTCGAGTTTTTCCACTGACGAATCAAGTGATGATAACCGTTTACCGCAATCGTTTGGGCGGCTCGGATTCAGACGCGAGAACACTTTTTGAGTCCATGAATGTACCAATTCAAGACAGTCTACTGGGTCCAGGAAAAGCGATCGAGGATTCGACTAAGGCACTCAGCTGGGTGTGTGGTGACAAAGGAAAAGACGGTTATCAATGCACCTTCATGTTCAAAAAATCTGCAGCCACACGCGTGCGCACGAACCCTCTTGAAGTTGAGTACCGCATGACCGGCCAAGAGGCCCAGGCGATCTATGCCTTAGTTCACTTCAATCAACCCGGCGGAAGTTTCGAGTTTCAAAACGAAGAGGGTACTCTCGGTCTTTCGATATCTGCTTCGCAAACGGTGATTCGATATCGAGAGTAGTTAACAAAATGGCCCCGCTGCAGATTGCATCCGGGGCCATTTAAAATTCCATCCGACAAACTCAACTCAGGAGAATTTTAGAATCGGTCTAGCATCATGACTTTGTTCCACGCGGCAACAAAGTCTTGCAGGAATTTTTTGTTTCCGTCTTCCGCAGCATAAACTTCTGCCAAAGCGCGAAGTTCAGAGTGCGAACCGAACAGAAGATCGATCGGAGTTGCCGTCCATTTCATTGCTCCAGTTTTCCGGTCAAGTCCCTCGTACACGCCGGCCGATTTTGCAGATTTCTGCCACTTGGTCGACATGTCGAGAAGGTTCACGAAGAAATCGTTACTCAGCGTGCCTGGCTTTGCAGTGAACACTCCGTGTGCCGTCTGACCAGAGTTCGCATTCAAAACGCGGAGTCCACCGACAAGAGCTGTCATTTCTGGAACTGTCAGTGTCAGCAAATTAGCGCGATCGACCAACATCTCAGCCGGCGAAAGGTACGCCGATTCACTGTAGTAGTTGCGGAAGCCATCAGCCTTTGGCTCAAGCACAGCGAATGATTCAACATCTGTTTGCTCTTGCGAAGCGTCCATACGGCCTGGCGTAAACGGAACTTTCACTGTCTGACCAGCAGCTTTTGCCGCTTGTTCGATCCCAGTGACGCCACCAAGAACAATCAGGTCTGCCAGCGAAACTTTGCTTCCGCCTTTGCTGAACCCTTTTTGAATTTCTTCAAGCTTCGCTAGGACTTTCGCAATTTCGCTTGGGTTGTTAACAGCCCAATCTTTTTGCGGAGCCAAACGAAGGCGCGCGCCGTTCGCTCCACCGCGGAGATCTGTTCCACGGAATGACGCCGCTGCGGCCCATGCTGTACGAACGAGTTCGGAATTCGACAATCCCGATTTAGAAATCTGACTTTTCAAGGTTGCTATTTCGCCTTGACCAATCACTTTGTGATTCAATTTAGGGATCGGATCTTGCCAGATCAGATCTTCTTTCGGAATTTCACTTCCAACGTAACGCGCTTTTGGACCCATATCTCTGTGAGTCAGCTTGAACCAAGCTTTGGCAAATGCGACTTCGAACTCTTTAGGATTATCGAGAAAACGCTTTGTGATTTTTCCGTACTCTGGATCAAAGCGAAGTGCGAGATCGGTGGTGTACATGATCGGTGCGTGACGCTTTTTCGGATCATGTGCATCCGGAACCAAATCCTTACCCTTGCCACCCTTGGGAATCCACAGAGTTCCACCAGCTGGGCTCTTTGTTTTTTCCCATTCAAAAGCATAGAGATTTGAAAGGTATTGATGTGTCCATGCTGTTGGCGCGGCCGTCCAAGCACCCTCTAAGCCACTGGTGATCGTATCACCCGCTTTTCCAGTTCCGCACTTATTTGTCCAACCGAAGCCCTGTTCTTCAAGTCCCGCTGCCGCTGGTTCTGCACCAACACACTTTTGTGGTGGTTTTGCGCCGTGACCTTTGCCGAAGGTGTGTCCACCGGCGATCAGCGCAACAGTCTCTTCGTCATTCATGGCCATGCGACCAAAAGTTTCACGAATATCTTTCGCCGCTAACAAAGGATCTGGATTTCCGTTTGGACCTTCTGGATTCACGTAGATCAAACCCATTTGCACAGCCGCCAACGGTTTATCGAGCTTGCGATCACCTTTGTAGCGTTCTGATTCCAACATTTTCTTTTCTGATCCCCAGTAAACGAGATCCGCTTCCCAGTCATCAGTGCGGCCGCCGCCGAAACCATAGGTTTTAAAGCCCATCGACTCCATCGCGACATTGCCAGTTAAAACCATCAAGTCGGCCCAAGAAAGCTTCGCACCATACTTTTGCTTCACTGGCCAAAGAAGGCGGCGAGCTTTATCGAGGTTCGCGTTATCTGGCCAGCTATTCAACGGTTCGAATCGCTGTTGTCCGCCGCCGGCTCCACCGCGACCATCGTTGATCCGGTAAGTTCCAGCACTGTGCCATGCCATACGGATGAAAAACGGACCATAGTTCCCCCAGTCCGCCGGCCACCAGTCTTGCGATGTCTTCATGACTTTTTCGATATCAGCTTTCACTGTTTTCAAATCGAGTTTTTTAAATTCTTCGGCATACTTAAATCGCTCGCCCATTGGGTTTGATTCAGCTGCATGTTGGCGAAGCGGCGCCAAATCAAGACGCTCAGGCCACCAAAAGTTATTCGACATCGTCGTTAAATCTGCTGGACCCGCTTTTCCATTTGCCAAAGCTTCTTTTGAAGCTGAGATCATAATAAAGGCGGCAGCCAAAAAAACTGACTTAATAATTTTCCGTTCAAACATTTCATCTCCCAGGACAAATAGATCTTTTTGAAGAGAAAGTATTCCAACAGAGATTCCGCTTGTCACGACCCTCTAGGACTTCGCGGACTTACGCCACACCGTTTAACGCTATTTGAGCCTCTTAGATGCTCAATTCAGCGGCGAATAATGACGAATGAGGAAAGCACCGCAGGTCTTCTGGTGGCTTGCGCGCTGTTGAATGTCAGGCGCACCGCTAATTGCTAAAGTTCGTATTAAGTCGTGATAGTCTAAGCTTTGATAAACTCGAGAGATCATGTGAGACGAAATGACTCGGTGATCTGGACAATTTGCCAACGGAGATCTCGTAATGAGTACTCAAATAGCCTGGCATTCGCTTCAACCTGATGAAGCCATCAAGACATTAACCTCAGATTTGACTCATGGTCTCTCGCACAACGAAGCACTGGAGCGCCTCAAGCGATTTGGGCCAAATGAATTGCCGCAACCCAAAACCAGAACTCTTTCTTCCATTTTTCTTCATCAATTCTTAAGCCCGCTCATTTACATCTTGCTTGCAGCGGCAGGCATCGCTTTTTTCATCGGCGAACCTCGCGACTCCGTGATTATTCTGATCGTTGTCATCTTAAACGCGGTCGTTGGTGCCTACCAAGAGGGACGTGCCCAACAATCCCTCGAAGCCCTACGACGATTGTCAAAACTGAAAACTCGACTTTTACGCGAGGGCCAAGAGCAGATCGTTGAAGCAGGTCGCATCGTGCCTGGTGATATCTTGATTCTCAGCTCTGGCGACGCGGTGCCAGCCGACGCCAGACTTGTTGAAGCCTCCACGATTGCCGTCGCGGAAGCTGCTATGACAGGCGAGTCACTCCCTGTTTTCAAGTCCACACAGAAACTAGCTGAAAACACACCTTTGGCAGATCGCCAGAACATGGTTTTCGCCGGTACTCATGTCACTGCCGGAAGAGGTCTCGCTGTCGTGACGGCAACAGGAGTAAGAAATGAAATCGGCAAGATTGCGCATCTTGCCACCACAACACTGCAGCCAAAAACTCAGCTTGAACTTCGAATCCAGCAGTTTGGCAGATATCTGATTTTTGCTGCAACGGTGATTTTTTTCGTCGTGATCGGGCTTGGACTTCTGCGTGAGATTCCGATGGCTCAGATCATCATGATTGCGATCAGCCAAATGGTTTCTTTGGTCCCAGAGGGGCTACCCGTGGCGATGACCATCGCACTTGCAGTTGGAGTTCAACGAATGGCCCGTAGAGGAACGGTTGTTCGGCGTCTTTCGGCCGTTGAAACTCTTGGCGCGACGACAGTTATTTGCACAGATAAAACCGGAACGCTCACGCGAAATGAAATGGCTGTCACCGCCATCTACTTGCCAGCAGGTCAGAGAGAAATCGCAGTGACAGGCGTTGGCTACGCCCCAAAAGGCTATTTCACAGAACGCGGCTCCAATTTCATACCTAACGTAGACAAAACTTTGGCGAAGCTCTTTGAGGCAAGCGCGCTGTGCAATGATGCTCAACTTCTTGGCCCTGATACTTCCAGCACTGATTGGAAAATGATTGGTGATCCAACAGAGGGGGCGCTTCTGACGCTCGCCGCAAAGGGCGGATTAGACCCGGCATCGATTCGGAATCAGTTTCCAAGAATGGCCGAACTTCCCTTCGACTCCGACAGTAAAATGATGGCTACTCAACATACCATCGAGGGAAAGAATGTCGTTTTTATAAAAGGTGCGCCCGAAGTTATTTTGGCCATCTCCGACTCTTTCTACCAAGATGGCGGCACTCAACCGCTGGGCGAAATCCAGCGAGCCGAATTGCAAGCGGCTGCGAAAAAAATGGCCGACTCCGCCTTGCGCCTTTTAGCACTCGGGTTTGTCAATGATGCCCACCTCGATGGCTCGAAGGGATTTTCGGCACTTTCCGGAAAGGTGACCCTTATAGCACTAGTCGGTGAACTCGATCCCCCACGAGAGGAAGTGGCCGCCTCCGTTCGCGAATGTCAGCTCGCTGGTATTCGGCCAGTTATGGTGACAGGTGATCACAAGGCAACAGGACTTGCCATCGCGGCGGCGCTTGGAATCAGTCGGCACGGCGATCTCGCAATCGATGGTCAAGAACTAGATCTCCTTTCCGATGAAGCGCTAGCTGATAAAATTGATCGCATCAGCGTATTCGCTAGAGTGCATCCAGCTCAGAAACTGCGAATCGTCGAAGCCTATCAAAAGAAAGGCAATGTCGTCGCCATGACCGGCGACGGCGTCAATGATGCTCCCGCTTTGGTAAAAGCGAATGTCGGCGTAGCAATGGGAATCACTGGAACTGAAGTGGCAAAAGAGGCCGCCAAAATTGTGATCACAGATGATAACTTTGCAACAATCGTTGCTGCCGTTTCCGAGGGGCGATTGGTCTACCAGAACCTGAAGAAGGTCATTCTCTACCTTCTCACGACTTCGGTCGCTGAGGTTCTGGTTCTACTTGCCGCGCTTGTAAGTGGTTTCGCTCCACCGCTCGCAGCGGTTCAGATCCTCTGGATCAATTTAGTTACTGAAGGACTCATCACCGTCAATCTCATCATGGACCCGCTGGAGGGAGACGAGATGAAGCGCCCCCCCGTCGCTTCCAATATTCCGATTTTATCAAAGGATATGCTTAAGAGAATGCTTTTTCTGACTCCACTCATGGCATCGGTGACGTTCGGTTGGTACGCTTATCGAACACTCGGCGGCGCTGACGAAGCCCTCGTGCGATCAGAAACATTCACGCTGCTTGCGATTTGCCAGTGGTTCAACGTTCTAAATATCAGATCCGCGACGAGGTCGGCCTTTGATCTGAAAGTTCTAAGAAACAAATGGCTGATCGGCGGAATGTTGGCAGGAAACGTTCTTCAGGCACTTGTAATTTTCTGGAGCCCTCTTGGAGATCTCTTTCACACGACGCCCATAGAATTCCATCAAATATTCGTCCTTGGGGCCGTTGGCAGCCTGGTTCTTTTTACCGAGGAAATCCGTAAAGCCATTGTTCGCAGAATCAATAAGGATAAAATGCAGAAATGAAAGCATTTGGCGCAATCGGCCCCATCTAACCTAAAGGAAAGTCATTCGATAACTTTAATGAAGCGCTAAAGCTGTTTCGATTGAAGGAACTCATCTCCGAAACCACGATTGTATCCACCGTTCATGCTTCGCTCTGTCGACAATTAACCACACTAAAAACTCCGGTCGGCGCGACTGGATTTGAGACCTGCGACCGTGCAAGCGCGTTGGATCGCGAAGCGATCTAACGTGATGCGCACCTGAGTTCGGGAAGCGCTGTAAGCGCGATCCCCGAACGGAAGGTCAGCGGCGGCAGCCGCTAGGTCGCTACGACCGAAGCAATATGGAGATTGAACTCTGATCGAAGAATTGGTCGGCGCGACTGGATTTGAACCAGCGACCTCATGCACCCCAAGCATGTGCGCTACCAGGCTGCGCCACGCGCCGACATCTCAATTGTTTGAGGTCCTTCGGTTGTACGAAAGAATCGCGTCTGTCGGCAAGGCCAAAATGGCCGACCGGCGAGGCCAAATTTGGTCGAATAAGTGACACTTCTCGTCTCCACAATCACGATTTTTTAAATGAATTCACAACTGTTTCGACCTGAAAAGGGACCCGGGCTTGCTTCCACAGTGCACAGCCTTCTCAACAATCTTTCAGGGACTTTAAGGTGAAAAACACAAACGCGAAACCAGCCGGATTTCTCGCAGCTGCCGCCATCTCCCTGATCACAAGCATGTCCGCTACTTCATGGGCTATATCCTGCGAAGGTAGCTTCGTCGAACAAACTCAGTCTGAACAAACTCGAGCTGATCGCATGCGACAAACGATGCGAAATTTATGGCATATGCGCGCCACGCGATCGCGTGATCAGGTTTTGCCTGTAACTCCGGCAATTGCAACCCTCGCGCAGTTTAAATCCGCGCTTGCAACTGACACCTCTGCCCTTCGAAATGCGAACTACCGGGCCGGTGAGAATCCCTCAATCGAGTCATTTTTAAAAGACAACCTTCTTAGTCTTTACCAGATGATTGGTCGCGACGGACGAGAACTGATCAGCCTCATTCGAATATCAGGTACTCCAGTCACCGAAAACCGTATCGCTGATTACCGCGGAGAAACCATTCTCCAAACAGACGCACCAGAAAAAATAGTTGCCACTGTTCTTCGCCTCAACAACGCCGAATTTAGCCCTGAAACCTCAGTAAGTGAGATCGCGCATAATCTGAATTTGAATCCGCGATACACAACTATAAAAGATGGAATCCTGATGGTTGAAGAGCGCTCTGGCTCGACATCAGGAATGGGTGCACACGATCCCGGAGTTCATCAACCTGGCCTCTGGCCCATTAAAGAAGGAAAAGTGGCGGGCTTCAGTGTTGCTCCACTTAGCCACGATAATCACCTTTCCCAAGGAAGTGTTTGGGGTGGTCGCTACTCAACAACCACCGTTTCGGCTATCGTACCAATGGACGCGGCCAGATACGCGGCCGCTAGAAACAATCTTGGAAACCAGCTCGTTGAGATAAACCTTCAGGTGCTTGCGGCCACTCGTATAACAGATCCGAATCTTAATCAGTGGCTCGATAGCGTATCTAAATTTTCGCTGGAAAGTATGCCCTGGTACAAAGCAACGACAAGTGGAAGTACCGTCGAAAACCTCGTGATGAAAGGGTACGAACGTCAACCTGCTGAATTCAAAACTGCCCTCGTTAGACATCTCTATACGCGCAGAATTTTGAATTTGAAACCGGTGGAGCTGTTCCAACATAAGTCGAGCTCGAACGAGAAGTTTTATCTCGACGGTTCGATTGCTGAAAACATCAGCCAGCGCGGCAAACCTGTTGACACTGTTTCCCGCTTTCCAAAAGATCTGCCTTTCATTCGTTCAGGAATCGGCAACAATACTTTGGAGGTTTTTGGTCACCTTCGAGCGACAGACAGGCCAGCGGCGGAAATGAACGCTGAAGCCGTACAAGCTTACATACGAAAAAATGTTCCCGAGGTTTTCCAGCGCAACGCTGAAGTGGTAATCACAGACATTGTCATCACGAACGAAGGACAGTTTTCCGCGAACGTTATGGTCAAAGCGCCCGTTAGCTTACTTCGCCGTTTGCTCGGTCGCGAAACAAACTAAAAAAGTCGCGGACTTTCACACTAGGCGATTCGCGTTTTGAACTGTGATAGTTCGTCGCGGATCGCGTAAAGATCAACCAATGCTTCAGACAGCACTTCTTTTTGAACTTCCACCGACTGAATCTGAGCTGTTTTTTCGCTATGCACGCGCTCTTCTTTTACTTTCGACCGAAGTTCGCGAAGTCGAGATCTAGCACCCTCAATAGAAAATCGATCTTCGTAGAGAAGCTTCTTGATAATCATCGCTGTCTCGACGTCGCGACGAGAATACACGCGCTGGCCCTTGCGACTTTTCTTTGGCCTTAAGCCATCGAATTCAGTTTCCCAGAACCGTAAAACGTAGGGTTTCACTCCGACAAGATCGGCCGCAGTTCCTATTTTAAATTCCAGCTGATCAGGGATCTCGTCCATTCCGCGGTTCAGAGACTCACTGCTCTCAACCTCGATAAACGAAAGCTGCTGCATGGAGGCAAGTTCGATTTCTTCAACGTGTTCGACGCCTGCCAAATCGCGGGCTTGAAGAACGGGATCGGCTTGGGTTTCGACTTCCGTGTTCCCCATAGGTCCTCCTGATCAAATCAGTCCTCGTCTTTGAGTCCTGTCAGATCTTCGCCATTTAACATGGCCTTTAATACTTGTGATGGTCGAAACGTCAAAACCCGGCGAGCGCTGATTTTAATTTGCTCACCGGTCTGTGGGTTGCGACCAACACGCTCATTTTTTTCGCGAACAACAAAATTGCCAAAGCCTGATATCTTCACCTTGTCACCACTGTGAAGCACTTCTTTCAACGTCGAAAAGACCATTTCAACAAGCTCAGAAGCTTCTTTTTTCGAGAAACCGATTTTGGAATAAACCTTTTCAACAATGTCGGCCTTGGTCATTGTAGAACGACTGACTTCGCGACCTTTGCGTCCCCCGACGTCTTCGTGATCACCTTGTTCCACTGTACTGTCCTTCGCCATGAGAGTTCCTCGCTACAAAAGAATTCGCCAAAACTGCTTCGGTGTCTAGGTAAAAACGCAGCCACCGAGCCTCCAAGTGCCTGATTTTACCCGCGAACCACGGCTCCAAACTTCTGACAGACCGCATCGACGAGCTTGCCTTTTAGATCGTTGACTGCATCATCGGACAAAGTGGCCTCTACCGACTGAAAGGTCATTCGAATGGCAACCGATCGCTTACCGTCGCCAAGACTTGGCCCTTCAAATACATCGAACACTTTAAGGTCACGAAGGATTCGTCCCTGAGCATCAAGTCCACGGGCAGTCTTGTGAATGAGATCGACCATTGCACCAGCAGCAACTTCTTTGCCTGCAACAAATGCGATATCACGCTCAGCCTGAGGGAAGGTCGAGATTTCTTTAAACCGCGGCGCCTTTACCGCTGCCGCCAATTTCTCTAGCGAAAATTCAGCAACTGCGACACCTACGCGTATTTTGTCTTGTGCCAATCGAGAGGGATGTACCGCTCCCAGAAAACCAACTGGTTTTCCTTCAAGGATGATCACGGCAGACTTGCCCGGATGCAAAAAAGCCGGCGCCATGCCACTTTCGAACGCAACAACTTTCAAACTCCTTAGGCCAAAAGATATCCAAAAAGACTCCAGCACACCTTTTAAAATCATTGCAACTTCCGCTGCTTCCTTGCGCCCCCAGAGATCGACTTCCCCGCCCCAGAAGGCAAATCCTAGGCGAAGTTCTTCGCCGAAACCAGTTCCTGGATACCTTTCCGAGCGGCCATTCACCGCGCGGTGAACGCTCACTCCCGTTTCAAAAAGTCTTCCGAGTTCATTTCCACTTCGGAAATTTGAAAGAACGTTGCGGTAAAGTCCTGGCAGCAAAGACCGGCGCATCACATTGATCTCTTCGTTCAGCGGATTAACTATGCGAACATCATCGTCTTGAACCAAAAGACCCGAATCGCGAATTTTTTGAACGTCACCCAAAAACTCTTTTTGATAGCGATCGCTCGTGAACGCATAGTTTACCGCCTCTAGACAGCCATATCCTTTAAGCTGTCTACGAACCCGCATTTGTAAAACGGCGACCTCGTCGTGGGTGGCTGGACTAAAACTTCCACTAGGTAACGTATCAAGCAACTTGTCGTAACCGTTGAGCCGTGCGAACTCCTCAACCAGATCCATTTCAATCATAAGGTCTTTGCGATAGGCAGGAGACACAAAGCGATACTGCCCAGGCGATATTTGCTTTAGTTCGCCACCTAGGCGTTTCATCCACATTTCAAATTCAGATGCTTCGACTTTATATCCAAGGCGCGCTTCGACTGTCGCAACGTTAACCGTGATCTCTGGTCGGGGAACTGGCGCAGGATAAAGATCTAGACGATTTGCCGATGCTTCGCCGCCGGCGACCTCAATCATCAGGGCCGTTGCGCGATCAAGAACATCAGCCGTGGTTTCGGGATTGATTCCGCGAGCAAACCGATAGCCTGAGTCCGTTTCAAGACCAAACTTTCGCATCGTTCGCCGTACTGCTCCTGGAGTAAAGTACGCCGACTCGATGAAAACAGCGGTGGTCGTTTCGTTCACGCCCGAGTTCTTACCGCCGATCACACCAGCAAGGGCGACTGTACGTTCGCGGTCGCGAATCGTGAGTTCAGTCCCGTCGAGTTTAAGTTCTGTTCCGTCAAGGGTCGTAAACACTTCACCGGACTTCGCCCGCGCCACTTCGATCACGCCGCCTTTAATCTCACGCACATCAAAGGCATGAAGTGGCTGACCCATTTCCATCATCACATAGTTGGTCACATCGACGACATTATTGATCGACTTAAGGCCAACGGCCTCTAACCGTCTGCGAAGCCAGGCGGGACTGTCGCCAACTTTGACACCTTTGACCATGCGACCAGCGTAGCGAGGACCGAGTTCGGCATCCTTTATTTCAACGCCGATTTCACTTTGCCAACCACCCGCTTTAATTTCAGCGTTTGGACGCTTCACTTCGCGGCCAAGCAAACAGCCTATCTCAAGTGCTAAGCCAAAGTGACTGAGGCAATCCGCACGATTGGGGGTCACCTTAAGGTCCATCAACACGTCATCAAGACCCATGTATTCAGCAAATGGTTTTCCAATTGGAGCATCCATGGGCAAAATCAAAATGCCTTCCGACTCGCCTTCCTTTTTCAATCCGAGTTCTTTTTCGGAACAAAGCATTCCGCCCGATTCAACACCGCGAATTTTCGAATGCTTGATCGCGAAATCACCAGGTAAAACTGCGCCAGGAAGCGCCACCACTACTCGATCATTCGTATTGTGGTTCTGAGCGCCGCAAACTATTTGATGGACAACTCCGTCTCCCGTCGCAACTTGGCAAAGGCTCAAGCGATCCGCATTCGGGTGTTTTCCTTTTTCCAAAATGTGGCCCACGATGACGTGACCAAAGGCTTTGCCTTGGTCTTCGATTCCCTCTACTTCAAGGCCCGCACCAGTCAGAAGTTTTGCTAGAGACTGCGGATCGCGCATGAACTCTTTCACAGCGACAAAATCATTCAACCAACGAAGTGAAAGTCTCATACCGAAAATTGCTCCAGGAAGCGGACGTTGTTGTCACTGAAAAGACGAATGTCATTGATGCCGTACTTGATAATCGCCATGCGCTCGATCCCGAAACCAAAAGCAAATCCTTGCCATTCTTTTGGGTCGATGCCGGCAAACGACAAAACGTTCGGATGAATCAAGCCGCTGCCTCCGATTTCTACCCAGCCAGTGTTGGAACACATTCGACAGCCTTTTCCTTTGCACACCGCACACTGACAGTCGATTTCCGCCGACGGTTCAGTGAAGGGAAAAAAGCTCGGTCGAAAACGAGTTTTTAATCCTTTGCCAAAAAATTCGCCGACGAAATAGGTGACCGTGCCTTTGAGATCGCTCATCGAAATCTTCTTATCTACGCAAATTCCCTCAATCTGATGGAAATTCGGCGAATGCGATACGTCGCTGTCACAGCGAAAAACACTTCCAGGAGCGGCAATCCTCAACGGTGGCTTTTCATTTTCATACGTTCGCACTTGAATTGGTGACGTATGAGTGCGCAGCACATGAGTTTCGTCGATATAGAAGGTATCCTGCATGTCGCGCGCAGGGTGATCTTTCGGTACATTTAACCCTTCAAAATTGTTTCGATCCGTTTCTATCAAAGGACCGGTTCGGACGGAGTAGCCCATGCGCGAAAGAATCATCGTGATTTCTTCCATCACAAGGCTTACGGGGTGCTGAGCTCCTACGGCTGCGGGAACTCCCGGAAGAGAAAGATCGAGCGATTCCGATTTTAGCTTTGCATCAAGCTCGCTCGATTTGAGTTGAGTTTCGCAATCACTATAAAGTCCTTCGAGCGCAACCTTTGCTTCATTCAAAAGCTTCCCTGCCACTGGCTTTTCGGCCGGCGATAAAGAGCCCATTTCTTTCATGATCCCTTGAAAGCTCCCGGTTTTTCCCAGAATTCTCACTTTCAATTCATAGAGCTCACGACTGCTTTGAGCAGCTTTGAACTCATTTTCTGCTAAGACCCGAATAGCATCGATGCGATCTTTCAAACTCGTCTGTGACATGTGCGAAATATTCAATGATTTCACGATCATTCTCAAATACATTCAGAGACCAAACATGGCGCATAAGAACAGAACAAATTGGAGCCCGTATAAGGCACGGAAGGCTGCCAAAGCAGCCGCCGATCCGAACCGGAAGGCTGCCAAAGCAGCCAAACAGGCCCCATCTGCTGATACTTTTGGCAAAGCTCATCACAAAAAGCCGGTAACGATCTTTGAGCTCGACGAAGCAGAGGATCGCCTCAGGGATCTTTTTCAACATCATGGTCTTGGATGGTTTCCAAATGCTCAGCGGCGCGAGTTGGCCAGATTTTATCGAATGCTGATGGAGAATCAAAACGAGCGCAACTTTACTCGCCTTTTGACGTTGCGAGATGTGGGCATCAAACACTTCGTCGATTGTCTCGCCATCATTCCCCTCCTGCGCGATCATGGCGTCCCGCTTCTTTTCCCACTCATGGATGTCGGCACAGGCCCGGGCCTGCCAGGCATACCACTTAAAATCGCGTTCCCTCATGAACACATTTATCTCGCAGAGGGTGTGCAAAAAAGGGTCGAATTTCTTAAAAAAGTTCGCGAGGAGCTTGGACTCAGCCACCCAGACGGACCGCTAGAAATCTACGCGCGAAATGTGAACGAGGAATGTTTTTTACCTGTGAATGGCGTCATCACAAGAGCTGTCGAAGATGCTTCTAACACGTTAAGCAATGTTATTCATTCTCTTCAAACTGGCGGCCGCGTCTATTTGATGAAGGGCCCGGGCTGTGATCCCGAGATAGAGCCCGCGTTAAAAAAATGGGGCGATTATTATCGACTTGAAAAAGATATTTCCTACGAACTCGAAAAAACTCCGCACAAGCGCCGCCTCCTTGTGTTTCAAAAGATCAAAGTCCACCCGCTGCCAGACTTTGAAGCCCTTGATCTCGCCTGGGAGCGCGAACATGGCCAGTAGATCGCGCTTTCCAATCGGACTCATTCTGAGCACGATTTCCTTTGCCGCTTTCATTTGTGGTTGCGCAAGCCCGCCGAAGTCCATCGGCGCCGGCTCGGCACGCCCAGCACGGCTGATTGACCAAGCGAAGACTCGTATGGAGCGGGAATTAATCGAGCGCATTGACGAGATCCGGCGCCAGTCGCAAATCCCTGGGCTTCAAGTCATTGTCGATCATCAGGGCGAGCAGCATCTTAATCTAGCCCTTGGCCTTCGCGCTGTTGATCAACCGAAAAGCTTTGTTACCAGCGAAGATGTTTGGCATCTTGGTTCGAATACGAAACCAATGACCGCGTTACTTATTGGTCAAGCTGTCGAGCGCTCGAATCTCACTTGGCACACGCAAATTGCCCAAGCCCTGAAGTCGCACTCTTTCCCGCTTCACCAATCAGTAAAATTCATCACCATTGATCAGTTGTTGTCGCATCAAGCAGGGTTGATGGAACCGGGTTCTATTCTCGGCGGAAAACTTTGGGCCGCCGTCTTTCGCGACGACCAGCCGGTAGGTAAAATGCGATCGGCCCTTGCTAAAGGAATCCTTTCCACTCCTACTAAATTTGCCCCTGGTACCAGAACTGAGTACAGCAACAGCGGCTATGTCATCTTAGGCTATGTTGCAGAACAAACCATGAACAGTGACTGGGAAAGTTTAGTCCGAAACCGAATTTTTGTTCCCCTCAAAATGAAGTCCTGCGGTTTCGGACCTGCTGGGACTAAGGGACTCGAAGTTCCAGACCAGCCTTGGGGGCACCGCATAGACGACACGACGGGTTCGATGATCGCCGTCCCACCATCTCTTCAAGCCGACAACCCACCAGCTTTTGGCCCCGCAGGCACAGTTCATTGTTCGGCAAGCGATTGGGTGAAATTCCTTAGGCTCTTCATTGATGGCCAAGACGAGCGTCGAAGTCGTGCACTGATTGTTCGAAAAGAAACCTTTGATCATTTGTCTAACAGTGCGCAAAACGGATTTACGTTTTCAACCATCACTAAAATAGACCGCAGATCCTGGGCAGCTGGGCCAGTTTATACTTTGGCCGGAAACAACACGATGAACTTTTCCCAAGCGGTCATTGCGCCAAAGCGAAGTCTTGTGATTACAGTCAACACGAATGCCGGCCATCGAGACGCCGAGGCCGGGGTCACGAAACTTTTAAAACTCATCACCGAAAATCTTCCCGAAGATTCAACCAAACTAGAAGCGAGTATCGAATAATGAGCATGAAACTCGTCCCAGTATCGAGCAGTCAAAATGATGTTTTCAAAGCTCTTTTAAAATCGACGGACGGTCGCGGCGACTTTGTCTTAGTGCATGGCTTGAAATTGATCGACGAAGTGTTGCGATCTAAATCACTTGCTCCTAAAACGATTGTCGCTCGCAATGGGTTTGCGCTCGAAAAGTCGGATCTTGCGCGCGATGTGTTTTCGAGACGGTTTGATCAACCCGTATCACGACTTCTTTTGGACGATGCGTTGTTTGATCAGCTGGACCCCATTGGCGTCCCCGATGCCCTTGCCGCTTTTGAACGACCACCGGTCGGAAAGTACGACTTTAAATCTCCGGTTGCCGGCCCGAGCCTTATGGCAGCAACGCAAAACCCAGCCAACCTGGGCGCCTTAATCAGATCAGCTGCGGCGTTTGGAATTAAAAACTTCATCTCTCTCAAAGAAGCAGCCCACCCGCTTCATCCTAAAACTGTTCGTGGATCGATGGGCTACGTTCTCGATCTTCAAATTTTCCAAGGTCCATCAATACATGATCTCGGCGGATTTGAGGCTGGGGCGGCCCCAGGAGGACTATTTTCTCGCCTCGTGACATTGGATCTTGCAGGCGATCCGCTGCAAAACTTCATATGGCCCAAAGATCCGATTGTTCTGGTCGGAGAAGAAGGCAGAGGGGTTCCGAAAAGCTACAAAGGTTCGCGAATTCTTATTCCGCATCTTCCATCCGTTGATTCATTGAACGCAGCCGTTAGCGGAGGAATTGCACTCTATGATTTTTATTTGAAAACCGAGTCTAAAGCTTGAAGACAGGAATCAGCTTCGATTCTACTTCGATGGCAGGGCGCTCCCGCCAAAGGCTCAACGCAAACCCGCCGCCGCCAGAACCCGTTGGTTTAACGGCCGCTGCACCGCCACTAGAAAGCCAAGATAGATGCCGTCCAAGCTCTCCATTGCTCAATCCCCAATCGCCAAAGCAAGTAGCAGAAAGCTTGATCGCCGCCACTAGTTTTTCGAATCGCTCGTGGGCTGCATCCGCCGACGTTACCTTCTGCATCAGACTTTCATGCGCAAAACTAACCGCTTGACGCATTTTCAGATCCAGTCTTTCACCACGATCTGCATCTTTCGCGATGAGTTCCTTCACTTTGGCCACGCACTCCGAGGTGATTCCTCGAGTTCCAGAATAACTTATGTACCAGTTCGGCTGCCACTCAGGATCGAACGCTGTGAATCCGCCCTGCCGTGAAAACAGAAGTCCTCGGCTTTCAATTGCGACAGCGACGTCGACTCCACTGGACTCACCGTGAAAAAGGTTTTCAATCTCACGGCAAAACTCAAAAAGCCGGATTTCTGATATTGCCCCTTGGGAAACAAACCAACGACCGACAGCGACAGCGAGTGCTGCCGATGCACCAAGCCCTGCACCAACTGGTAGTGTGCTATCGACATGAAAGTGACCACGCTTGAGGCTCAAGTCCCCCGGACGATTCAAAATCTCTAAAGCGCGGTCAAAGACGCCGGAAAAGAGCAGTTGGAACTCTTGCCCCCGATCGCCTCCAAAGCTTGAGCTAAAAGTCCCCGCCTCTGACCACGTGAGTGCTAAATACTTTCCATAAACTGGAAAGGCGATCGCTTGGCAACCTCGCAAAACGGAGTGTTCGCCAGCTAGAATCCACTTACCATGTACTTTTACTGAAAAATCAGCCGATCGAAGATCACTCGCCAAAAAATCGCTCACAGCGCTTCCATTTCCTTTGAATCAAGAATTCGAATCGATGAGTGAGTCACCAGAAGCAACTTCAAGGTCTCAATCGCTTGGTCGCCAGCCTCGTCGCGCCAAAAAAGCGCGTGAACATTTGGACCGGCATCCATCGTCACGATCGGCATTCGGTTACCCGCTTTCGCCGAATGTTCAGAAACCTCACGCAGCATATTCAAAACGGCGACAGTCTCGGGCACAAAGTACCCAAAAGATGGATTCGAAGTCTCAAAAAGCGCATGCATATCCCAAGATTCCGCCCAAACCGTGTTTGCCGCTCGATTCCAGGCAGACACTCCCTCGGTGACACTTCCTGATCGCTTTAGGCAATCCAATAAACTTCTCAAACGCTCTTCCGCGCGTTTAATTCTTCCATTAAACAAGGCCGAGGACGTCACACGAACATGAGCTTCACTGCTAGATACCGACTTCTTTTGTTCGTCGACGATAATTGCAATGTGGCGAATATTTTTTCGACCGGGCAGACCCTCGACTGGCGAAGCCCCTTCGCTATTCCAAATTGACCAGGGCGAAAAAAACGACCGACAAGACGACCCAGAGCCCTCTCGAGACAAACCTGCTAGCCAAATTCGGTTCTCTGGTTTTTCAGTATCAAAATCAAAAAGTTTAGCGATCGCCAACGTCAACGCTGCAAAGCTAGACGCAGATGATGCAAGTCCACAGTCGGACGGAAAACCGTTTGCACTTTCAACGACCAGAGTTCCGTTGGGCGCGCTTCCAGCTTTCAATCTCATGTTCGCGTGCTGATGTTCGCCAATTCTTGCCAGACACCGATCCGCATGGCGTAGGTATCTTTCTTTACCGGCCTCGGAGAGGATCGGTGAATGCCAGCCCTTTGCGCTGGAATCAGTCCATGGGCGCCAAAGATGTTTTACCGCGTGCCCATCTTCCCATTTGACTCTGACGCGCGTTTTCAAATGATCGAGAGTCCAAGACAGTGACGAGTTCGCAGATTGATTTGCCGTGGGGTCTTGAACTTTACCCATGTATTTGATCAACGCGATATTCGAAGGCGCGGTCGCCTCACTCCAGTCAAGATTCATGTGGGAGACCCTTTCCTCTCTAAAACTAAACCGTCGCAATGTAGATCCATTTCAGAACCTGCAAAGCTTAGTCCGTTTTCATCGGCAAACTGCTTCAAAAACTGCGATGAACGCTCACCGGGATCGTGCAAAACCAAAATCACATCTGAACCCATCGCTCCGCAACCTTTTGCCGCTCGCACCATGCTGACGTCTGACAGCTGGTCTAAAATTTTTTGCGAATGTGTCGCCAAACGACCGGAATCCGCGAGTAACCGACCAGTGCCTCTTACACTTGCAGAAAATCGATCGGCATCCGAAGTTGCTAAAGATAGGATGGCCTCTTTCAACCACTCCCTCATATCTGTTTCAAACGCGGCATCAAACCCAGGGTCACGTGTCGATCCTAGTCCCCGCTCTCGCACTGACTCAGGTCCCGCCAGCCTTTGGTTTTCTACGGAGGAAGCGAGGTGCTCATGGGTAGCAAGCTTTCGGCCTGTTTTAAAGAGTGACATCGACAAGTCTGAAAACGGCCAGCTAAATCGCCGCATATGATCTTGAGCACCATCCCAAGCAGCAATTCCGCCGGTCACCTGCGAGACAAGATCTGCACCGGAGCCCGCTTTCACGTAAGTAAAGTACCGATCTAGAAGATCGCGGAAACGTGCAGATCCGACGCGATCTGAACTCCAAAGCGGCACAACCTCGTTAAGATGATTGGGAAGGATCTCGACAAACTCTGTTCGCTTGTTTGTTCGAACGCGCTCGTTGAGCGTTTCCAACGTCAGCCATTGCTCGAATATCCAAGCACCGACGAATTCCGCGGTGGAGGCACCTAGGCCCCCTTTGCCAAAATGTGGGTCTTGAAAGGAAATTGAATACTCTCTGCTATCAGGTCTCTTCACGTACAGCTCGTTCAGAAGCTTGCCGGCCGGTGATTCAGGATGAAAACCATGATTCACCTGATGTTTGACTGGTGTCCAAGAAAATTCGAAACAAGGACGAGTCATGGCGACCACCGACGGTCCGCCTGCCAGAGCTAAATATTCTCCCACGAGAAAAGTCTTACCAGGAATACTAAGATGAAAACTTTTTTCCTGGATCATGAAATCACAATCGCCTTTTCACGTGAGGGCGCGACCGCTATTAGAGGCGGACGGAAGATTTCCTCGAATTTCGCGCAAGACTTCAACTGCATTTTGCAACGAAATCCGCTTCGTCATCATCAATATTTCTTCCAGTCGTTTTTGAACCAACGGAACTTCACGTTCCGAAGCACCTGCTCCCAGAGTCAGATTTCTGATATGAAGTTTCATGTGGCCTTCAATGATACCGACGGTTGTCAGCGCCTTCAACGCACCGAGGTTTTGGACTAACCCTACCGCAGCGCAAATCCGGGACAGTTCGGCCGCAGAACTAATTCCAAGCATGCTTAAAGCCAACTGAGCTGTGGGATGCAGCTTTGTCACTCCGCCGACGGTCCCAACCACCACAGGAGCCTCAAATATTCCGACCAGGTGTCTGTTTGTATACTTCCACGTGGTAATGGAGCGGTATTGGCCGGAACGCGCCGCATACGCATGAACCCCTGCTTCAACGGCGCGCCAGTCGTTGCCAGTGGCGATTAAAATCGGATCTATCCCGTTCATCACACCTTTATTGTTCGTCGCCGCCCGATAAGGATCGAGATTCGCAAACAACGAAGCCTCTTCAATTCGTTTTGCTAGATCTTCTTCGATATCATGAATCTCGACTTTCGCGCGCGTGAGCTTTGTGTCAACGAGGTTCGAGAGAATGCACATCGTTACTGTTTCGCCAGTCAGGCTTTCGATCGGACCCTTTAAATACTCACAAACCTGATTGATAATGTTCGCACCCATTGCATCGCACGGATCTGCCAACACATGAATCACGGCCATGGTGGTGCCATCGCCGCGATCTATTTTTCTGATTTGAATATCTTCAACGCCGCCCCCGCGAGCGACGAGACCCTGGGCGACATCGCGATTGGCGAGATTCAACAGATCAGATTTTGCTTCCCGAATCTTCTTCTCGAAATTGGCAATGTCTTTGACCTTCGCGATCTGGATCTGGCCGATGATCAGGTCGCCGACGGATTCTGTCGTGATTTCACCGACGTCGCGAACCCACTTGGCTGTCTTGCTCGCTGCCGCGACAATCGACGTTTCTTCTACCGCTAGTGGAATTACAACATCTCGACCATCGATTCGAAAGTTAGTGGCAACTCCTAGCGGGATTTGAAAATATCCAATGACATTTTCAATAAATTTTTCCGCAAGGTGAGTGTCTTTTAACCCTCCTGAACGAAGGTGTTGCGCTTCTTGTTCAGACAGCGCGCCGATTGCTACAAGCCGATCGTACCGCTCACCTTGGCTAAGTTTTGAAAAACCATTAAGTGCTGAGGTTTTAATGCTCATGATAGCCCATCCTTTATAGCGCTCATAGCGCCTCCGGTTGAAGCGCCTCCGGTTGAAGCTCTTTCGAACACACGATTCAAAATCGCGTGGGCTTCGAACGCTTTGAGGTCTTTAAGTCCGCAACAAAATAAAACAGTCTTCAACTCATAATCAAAGTGATCCATTACTTGATGCAAAGATGTTTCACTTTCAAGAGCCCCTGCCAATATAGGCTGAGCTAAGCCCACTGCTTTCGCGCCTAAGCGAAGTGCCTTTGCTCCATCAATTCCAGAACGAACTCCGCCGGAAGCCCAAACTTCATGCCCATCCGCTCCTGTTTCACAAACTTTCGCGACCTGGATCAATGATTCCGCAGTCAGTAGGCCCCAATTTTCGAAAGCTTTGGCAGCTTGACGAAGTGTTTTGAGACGGTTGATTTCCGAATCCGTCGCGGCCAACTCTAACTTCCGCGCAGCTCTGAGGCCCTCGATGCGCCCCCAGTGTGTTCCGCCTCGACCGGCAACATCAACAACGCGAACTCCCACATTGAACAATCTCGAAGCGGTCAGGGCAGAAATTCCACAGCCCGTTTCTTTGACAATCACAGGCACCGCGAATTCCGCTTCAGCCATTTTCACAAGCTCCGCAATCGCACTAAGTCCGCCTCGAAACTGCGGCGTTCCTTCTGGCTGAAGCGCTTCTTGAAGAGCGTTAAGATGAATGATCATCGCTTTCGCTTCAAGCGCTTCGATCAATGTTAAAACTTGAGACGGCCCTGATTCGATCAGCTGACTGATACCTATATTTCCAAATAAAATCGCACCGGGCGCAGTCTTTCGAACGCGGCGCCATTCATCTTGAGCTGTTTTATCACCCAGTTCCCGACGTTGGGATCCAACTCCCATTGCCCAGCCTTTTTGGGCTGCCGCAGACGCCAACATTTCGTTGAGCCTCAAAGATTCCTTGTGGCCACCTGTCATGGAGCTAATAAAAAACGGAGATTTTAATTCTGTCTCAAACCGTGTTCCCTGAAAAATCCGCGAACCAATTGAGACTTCATTGAAGTTTAAATCTGGGAGCGCTTCATGAACGAATTCAAATGCATCAAAACCCGAGCCTCCCGATTGAACCGACGGGTCCATGGAAGCACGGATGTGATCCGACTTTCTAGATTCAAATATCTCTGGGACTTCTGACAATGTTCCTCCCGCCGCTTGTTGAGCGAGGGTGACGGATTTGCCGTCGGAGTTGGCATTTAGGGTCATGTCGATTTGGTCCATAGACTCCATTTAAAATTAACACACGGTTTGCGAGTTCAAAAAAAAACGAGCGGGCTTTTAAAGTCCCGCTCGTCGTTACTATTGACCCGAACCAACGAACCACACGCTATTTAAGCGCGAGCGCCCACTTTCGAAACAATAGACGAGAAGGCAGCTGCGTCTCTGACAGCAATGTCAGCCAGAACTTTGCGATCTAGCTCCAGACCCGATTTAGAGATGGAGTTCATGAGTTTAGAATATGTTGTACCGTTCAACCGCGCTGCCGCATTGATACGTTGAATCCACAAAGATCGGAACTCACGCTTACGGACCTTGCGATCGCGGTACGCGAACACCAAACCGCGGTCAGTTTTTTCGCGAACGTGAATGTAGCAGCGACTGCCTGATGAGTAATAACCCTCAGCGCGCTGGAAAAACTTTTTGCGACGTTTCTTAGCCGCAACGCCTCGTTTGACTCGTGCCATGCGACTCTCCTTAGAAGTTTAACAGACGTTTAGTCTGATTCATGTTTGCGGAATGAACATATCCAGTTTTCGTCAGCTGACGCATGCCTTTGGCAGAATGCGCGCTTAACAAGTGACGACGACCGGCCTTACGACGCTTCACTTTTCCTGAAGCAAGCTTCACCAAGCGCTTCTTTGCACCCGAGTGAGTCTTCGACTTTACAGCCATTTTTTCCTCTTTAGCTTCCGATCAGGCGATCAGCACAATGCCGAACTCTTTTGAGCCTGGGACAGAACGAACAAGCTTTTTACCAGTGATTACTGCGATCTGGCAAGTGGGACCTACAAGAATGGCAATTCAATAGCGGCCTCAGTTAAGCTTTATGGCCTGCTGGGGTCGAATTCACCCATATTGATAGCCGGAATGGCCTGATTGCCCAATTTTTCAAAGCTTTGCGTAAGTTTGAAAAGGGAAAGTTTGAATCGGATAAGCTCCTCTGCCTCTCCCAAGGCGTCTTGCGCTGCATTTGAAAGCTCTGTGCCCATCTCAAAATTATGGCCGCAGATCGAAAGAAGATAGGCCCGTGGAACGTTTTGATAGCACTTTTCAGCTAGACATAAAA
The DNA here is from genome assembly GCA_017302795.1 of Deltaproteobacteria bacterium. Taxonomy (GTDB): domain Bacteria; phylum Bdellovibrionota; class Bdellovibrionia; order Bdellovibrionales; family JAMPXM01. Next base: position 115,154 of record JAFLCB010000004.1, read on the forward strand.
TCGCAAGAGGATCCAACGCATGGCTGGCGACACTATTGCGGGCAAAACCGTTAACAGCCAAATCTCCGTTCTGCGGTGTTTTCAGTTCGACCCAATTTACAGGATTGGATTGTGATGCATGGGCATCTACCAAGATGACTACGTCAAAGTGACTCCATTGCTCAGCATTCTCGATTTGTAATTGGTAAACCCATTCGAGTTCGACTTGAACGGTTGATTGATTTCCCGCAAGTTTGGATGCTTCTAGCCGCTCGATTAGCATTGGCCCGAGGGCGTCGTCGCTTCGTAGCGGATTGCCAATTCCTTGGATCAAAACCTTAGCGGGTGAATTCATTGATCACTTCACCGGCTTGCTCGACTCTAATTTGCAGTGGCATTTTACCCAAAGCGTGAGTCGCACAACTGAGACAAGGGTCGTAGGCCCTAATCGCCGATTCTATCGCATTCATAAGTCTGTCTTGGGAGCGAGCTGACTTTAAATCGGTTTCCGGCAGCAGTCGCCGCGCCACAGAGCCAACCGCCTCATTCATCGCAAGATTATTGTGCGTTGTCGAAACGATTAAATTGCACCGCTGAATTTCGCCCGATTCGGCGACATCGTAGTGATGAATCAATGTTCCACGAGGCGCTTCAATAAAACCGATGCCAGAACCTGTAAATTTACCGGATGCCTTTAGCTGAGAACCGGAAATCTCTGGATTGCTGAGCAGCTCTTGAATTCTCTCGGCACAAAAAAGCATTTCAATCAGCCGAGCCCAATGGAAGTTCAGTGTCGATTGCGAGTACCGTCCATTAACGGAACGAAACTCATCAAGTTCCTTTTGCGCCCGAGGTGTCGGAATCGAATCGCAAACATTGACTCGCGCCAGCGGCCCGACCCGCATCGAGCCATTGGGAAAACCAAGTGACTTGAGAAACGGAAACTTAAGGTAGGTCCAATCAACGACTCGCTCGCCATAGAGGCTGACATAATCATGATAGTCGACGTCGTCCAAAATTCGTTTGCCGGTGGGAGACACGCATCGCAATCGCCCGTGATAGAGATCCATCTCCCCGTCTTCGCCAACAAGCGACAGCGAAAGCATGGGCTGATTCAAAAAAGAGTCCACCCAAGTTTTATTTGAAAAATGAAACTCCTTGTACACACTCAAAACATCCACACACCAATCGATCACTTGGCTGACGCTAGGAACATCGACACCATCGTTGAAGTAAGAGATCTCAGCTTGGCCGAGGTTCTTGTGAATGCCCCCCGGTACGGCCGAAATACCATGGATTTTCTTACCGGCTGTTGCGCGAATGATTTCTTGGCCAAACTTTCGAATTAGAATTCCCCGCTTTGCTAACTCGGGATTGGCATTGACGATTCCCACGATGCTGCGGTCGGCGACTTCCACATCGCGTCCAAGCAGTAGGTCAGGAGCGGCCAGATAAAAGAAGTGAAGCGCATGTGACTGAAGGATCTGACCGTAATGCATCAGGCGACGCATCACTCTCGCCGTTTCGGGAATTGTCTGGTCGTTTAATCCTACGACTTCATCAATGGCCTTTGCCGCGCAAAGGTGATGGCTAACAGGGCAAATCCCACAAAGTCGTTGTACAATCACCGGGGCTTCCCAGTATGGACGACCCTGCACAAACCGTTCAAAGCCGCGAAACTCCACGATGTGCAGGCGGGCTTCGTCAAGCTCGCCTTTTTTGTTCAACATCAGCGTTACGCGTCCGTGTCCCTCAACCCGAGAAACCGGGTCGATCACAATCTCCCGACGATTCACACCACTATTCACGCTGCTATTCACACCACTATTCACACCGTTATTCATAAGTAATAGCTCCTCGGTTCAGCGAAAATGGGTGACCATAGATCTGACTTTTCAAGAGATCTCGGAAAAGTGGGCCCGGCGGAGGACATCCGGGAAGAAAGACGTCAATCTTCACTATTTCATGGCATGGATACACGCGGTCCAAAATTTTAGGTAAGTGCCGATTGTGCGGAATTACATTTGTGGGATTCGAAACAGTTGGTCCCGTGATGTAGGATTCATTCAGGCACTCGCTGAGCGGAACATCATTTCGAAGCGCCGGCAAGCCACCCATAATCGCACACTCGCCGACAGCGACCAAAATCTCGCAGTTTTTTCTAAATTCACGAAGCACATGCAGGTTTTCATCGTTGCAAACGCCTCCTTCAATGAGGCCAACATCAACCCGTTGATCGAAACTTTTATAGTCAGTGAATGGCGAGCGCAATATCTCGATGTGTGGCAACACCTCGACAAGGTCGAGATCCATGTCGAGAAACGACATATGACAACCGAAACATCCTGCCAACGAAACAGTCGCAACTTTGATTTTTCTCGGTGCCGGTTTCGCGTTCACTTAGAACTCCGACTATCGCTCTTGCGGGTACCAATGGGTCGATCAAAACCTTGCCCCTTAAATAAAATCGCCCCAGTCGGACAAATCGCGACAGCTTCCTTTTTCTTATGCTTTGACATCTCAGCTTCAAGCTTCAAGTCCATTTCAACAACCGTCTTACGCCCCTTACCCATGAAGCGAAAAACCTTTCTGCCTTCGTCATCAACGAAGAGGTCCGTGCAACGCTTGCAATGAATACAGCGATTGCGTTCGATCATTAGATCTTTACCGCTATAATCTAAATCATAGTGCGAAAATTTGTAGGGAAACCGTGAATGCGTAATGCCCTGATCATAGGCGACACTTTGCAATTCGCAATCACCAGACTTCTCGCACCCGGGACAATAATGATTGCCCTCTGAAAAAAGCAGCTCGGTTACACCTTGGCGCAAATTCCGAAGGTCGCTTGCACCACATTCTATAACGTCACCCTTCCCGATCTGAACCGTGCACCCCGCAACCTCGCGTCCATTCTTGCGCACAGTGCAGACCCGGCAGGTTCCCAAAGCGGGCTCAAGGCCGACACTCCAGCAAAGCGTCGGAATTTCAACTCCATTCATCCTGATGGCATCGATCAAATTTGTCCCCACTGGGGCAGATGCCACTTTTCCATCGATTAAAAACTCGACTCTTTCGTGGCTCGAAATTTCTGGTTTCATCTTGGTGCTCGCTTGACGGAAGGTCGATTTACTTTTTTAACAGCCAGGTTGTAATCTCGCGTCGCTGCCGCTTCGTCGAACGGGAAAATTTGAGAACTCGCGACACTTTCAAAAACTTTTTCAAACACCTTAGGAAACGCGATCATTGATGTTGTGAGAACATTTGGTGACGTAGCACCCAGTCCACAGCGCGAAGTTTTTGAAATGATTGAAGACCAATCTCGAATTCGTTCACGGTCTCCTGGATGTGGTTTCCCAGCGCGAAGTCTTTTGATGGCGTCAAGCAAGACAACATTGCCCGCCCGACAAGGGGTGCAGTTGCCACACGACTCATTGACAAAGAATTCCATGAAATTTTCTAAAACGTGAAACAGGTCTCGTCTTTTCGAAAAGACCATCAGTGATCCACCCGTCGCAAGATCCTCAAAGCTAATTTGTCGGCGGGTGTCGTTGGCACTCACGCACAAACCGCTAGGACCACCAACCTGGACGATCTCGGGTGATTTTGCCTGGCAGAGACGCAAGACTTCGCCAAGCGATACGCCCCAGGCAACCTCATAGATACCAGGCTTTGCAACATCACCAGAAATCGAAAGAAGTCGAGTGCCCTTGGACTTTTCAGTGCCCAGAACGCTGAACGCGCCGGCACCCTTAGCAAGAATCTGTGACGCAAGGACAAAAGTTTCAACGTTGTTAACGACGGTTGGACACCCACGATAGCCACGCTCCACAGGAAATGGTGGGCGGATGCGCGGTTCGCCCCGCCGACCCTCTAGCGACTCCAACAACGCTGTTTCCTCACCACAGACATAGGCACCGGCACCCAATTGAATTCGGATAGAAAACTTGCCCCATGACGGATGCCGGGCGACTCGCTTCAAAACTTTCTGAAGATGCTTTTGCAGATAGGCATATTCCGCGCGCAAGTAGAGAATCCCTTCCTTCGCACCAATAGCCCGAGCCGCAATGGACATCCCTTCAAACATCAAATCTGCCTGACTGGTCAGCAGTTCGCGATCTTTGAACGTTCCCGGCTCACCTTCGTCAGCGTTGCAAACAACATATCGATTCGGGCTTTGGAAGTTTGCACAAAGTTCCCACTTTGCACCCGTCGAATATCCCGCACCACCGCGCCCCCGAAGTCCACTCAGTTTTATTTCGCTGATGATCTCGAATGGGGACTGTTTTGCGGCCTTTGAAAGACCAGCCCCAAAAACTTCCTGCGCGCCGAAAAACGGGCCGAGCTTTCGCACACCGCTAACGACTGGCGAGGCAATTTTCCCTGCTTTTTTCCCAGAGCGGAGCTTGCGAATAATTCCGGGAACTGCACTGGCACGCAATTTTGGAAATGGAATTAGATCTATAAGCGCGGCAGGTCCTTGATCACTCATTCCGATACAAGAAGTTTCGAACAGGCCAAATTTCCCGTCTTTCGTCACTTCGCCGATGCGAATTCCAAGTTCGTTCTCGAACGCTTTCCGAACTGAAGGCATGCCAGCGATCTCACTTATGATCGACGTGTCGAGAAAAATCTGATGCTTTCCTGCGGGCTGCTCGTGAAAGAAATGATAAAACGATAAGACCTCGCGAATATCAGCAGGAGAGATCCTAAGGTAGCGCGCAATCAACGCCCCTTCGCTTTCCGACACATAACCGGGCTTGGCTTGTACGGCCCAGAGGATGTCGAGAAGACGACCGCGATCGCGTTCGTAACGCAAAACGATTGACTTGATCTGTGCCCGGCGCGTTGCTGTGATCACTGTTGTTTGACTTCGGTTTTTCACGCTCTCTATGATGCAGACAATGAGCACCAATACGCAACACCGATTTGATAATGAATCGGACTTTTCCGAATCTGCGTTCAACGTGGACCTGTACGGAAGGGTGCAAGGTGTCGGAATGCGGCCTTGGCTATTTCGCCTTGCGCAATCGCACGAGTTGCTTGGCCAGATTTTTAATCATTTTGCCGGCACAAGTGCAGTACTTCAGGGGCGCGCGGCAGCGCTTCAGTCTTTCCAAGAAGAACTCACATCTGCTCTGTCCGGGCCGAGCGGCCACTTCCCTGCGCAAGTTGAAAAACTTGTTTTCAGCGAAATTGAATCTCGGAAATTTGATCGCCTCGAAATTTTGACTGCGCCACCTGTGACAACGAACCATTTTTTTTCTCAGCTCACGCTTTCTGCGCCACCTGACCTTGCAACCTGCTTTCAGTGTTGGCTTGATTTTTCTAATCCGAAAAGCCGGTTCTTCAATTACCCTTTTATTTCTTGCACCTCATGTGGTCCGAGATGGACCCTGCTTCGTAAACTTCCCTTTGAACGAGAACACACAAGCTACGCCGACTTTGAAATGTGCACGGATTGTGAAAAAGAATATTCCGATCCAAGCAGTCGACGATTCTTCTCACAAACGATGAGTTGTGAAACCTGCGGACCGAAAATCCAGCTACACTTGGACTCACAACAGACGTTGCGCGAGAATCCCCCAAAGAACACCCTATCTAAAGACGCTTTCAGAGAGTGCTCGACTGCTCTAAAAGCCGGAAAGATCGGCGTCATTAAGGGAATGGGCGGCTTTCAGCTGATAGGAAACGCACTTGACGAGCATGCCATAATGCGAATTCGGGCACTCAAACAAAGACCTGATCAAGCTCTCGCTGTGATGTTCAGGGACCTTGAAACGTTTCAATTCTATGGCGGCGGCGCCCAAATGTGGAATGAGCTTCGGTCACCTGAAGCCGCCATCCATTCAACTTCAGGTCTTGAATTTCCCACGCGTCACCTCATTGCTCCCGACTTAAATGAAGCCGGTGCGATGGCAGCAACGACGCCATTCCATTTCTTGCTGCAAAGCGAAGTACCGCTGCTAGTTGTGACTTCAGCGAATCAGAATGGATCGCCAATTCCTCGGACAATTCAGGAGATCGAGTTCCGCATTGGCAGCGAAATAGATTTTGTTTTAGATCACAATCGCGAAATCACATTTCCTATCGACGACTCGGTCGTCAAAGACGGCCAGGTGCTACGCGCTGCTCGGGGAATTCTTCCGCGAGTGCACCCGAGAAAAGACAATAAAGCGGAACCCAAAAAAGATGTTTTGGCTCTTGGAGCGGATCTCAAGAACTCGTCTGCTTTCACGCAGAACGGTATAACGACTGAGCTTCCCTACGCCGGAACGATATCGACACTCGAAGGACTGAGAACTTTGAAATCTCGATTGGAAAGACAACTGAAGCTGTTCGATTTTGTTCCCAAAGCCGTGCTGTGTGATTTCCACCCCGAAACTCTCACCTGCCAATTGAATCTGTTTCCCGATTTAGTGCCCACTCGCGTCCCCCATCACCTGGCCCACGCGATGGCATTGCAAATGCCGGCGGACCTCGTTTTGTCATTTGATGGAACTGGATTTAATGGCGATATGGACGCAAACGGAGGCGAGGGATTTATCCAGCTTGAACGAAGACTGCAGTTTGAACCCACACCGCTTGTCGGCGGCACATCTGCAGTGCGAGAGCCGTGGAAATTTGCCACGAGCTCTCTCATTCAAGGCGGAATGGGTAGAACTGAAATCTTGAAGCTCTTCCCGAACGTCGATCCTGCTGCCTTTCAAACCGTTGTTCAGCTTTCTAAGTCTCACAACCAGGTTAAGACCACGTCAGTGGGACGCTGGTTTGATGCAGCCAGTGCCATTGTTTGCTTTGGCACTCGTAACCAAACCTATGAAGCTCAAGCCCCCATCCGACTTGAAAGTCTTGCCGCAAAATGCAGGAGTCCAATCGCTCCGCTCCTCTTTTCAACAAACGAATTTATCTCTCTTGGCAATCATCAATCATCCGAGGGGGCCACCGAGTTTATTCAAATTGCTGGGTCGAGGCTCCTCACCCGGCTCGCCGAGCTAAAGATTTCAAAACTGTATCAGGAAAGTGAGCTCGCGTTTTACGCACATGATATGCTTGCGCAAGTCGTGGCCAAAGCGTCCGCAAGGACACTTCAACAGTTCGGAGCATCTTCTGATTCTCGATTGGCTTCTTACGTTGGTGTCACCGGCGGCGTGTTTCAAAACCAAGTCTTTTTGAATTGTCTTGAGACACACATGAAGGAGCAGGGTCTAAACCTTCGGCCGACACAAGGTTTCCCTGTCAATGACCAAGCCATCGCGCTTGGACAAACAAGATGGTGGCATCAATGCACGAACTAAGTCTCGCTGTTGATCTTGTCGAACGCGCAAGCGAAATTGCGAAAAATAGTCGCGCGGCAAGAGTGACAAAGGTTAAGCTGTTGATTGGTCCAAACTCTGGAGTGGATCCTGCTGCTCTTCATTTCGCTTTTTCCGAAGCAACGCGGGATACAATGCTAGCGGATGCCGCATTGGAAATTTCTGCCGGAGTAGATCGAGAATTTCAATTTAAAAGCATGGAGGTCGAAGATGTGCATTGATTGTGGTTGTAGCGCCGCTGGCGTGTTTCGGTCCCAGAAAATGACGGGTCTTTCTAGCGCCACGTTTTCAGCAGAACCACTTCCCGTTTTAAAAACTCGGGAAATCGAAGTTGGAGAATCCGTTTTCAAAAAAAATCAAGAAGCGGCCACGCTTAATCGCTCTCGATTTCAAGACCAAGGAATCAAAGTCTTCAATATCATGAGTTCACCAGGCTCCGGCAAAACCGAGCTGTTGAGCAAGGCTCTACCGGCGTTAGCCGCTAAACACAGCTTACTAATCCTTGTTGGCGATCAAGAAACTGACTTTGATGCTCAAAGGTTGAAATCTGCCGGTCTTGACAGCATTCAAATCAACACCCAATCAGCCTGTCATTTAGATGCCGAACGAGTGGACAAATCTCTAACCCAGTCTGCACTTCATGATAAGCAATGGCTGGTCATTGAAAATGTCGGCAATCTTGTGTGTCCCGCCGTATTTGACCTTGGCGAAGAATGCAAAGTTGCGGTCTTGTCGGTAACCGAAGGCGAAGAAAAGCCCCTGAAGTATCCGGTCCTTTTTAAAGAGGCCGATATCATTGCCGTTACGAAGTGTGATCTCCTTCCCTACCTCGATTTTGACATAGATCTTCTTACGGAAAATCTTCGGCGACAAAACCCCACCGCTCGTATCGTGTATTGCTCAGCAAAAAATGGCCAAGGTATTGCTGAATTCGCGAGTGCCATGGAGGCTGTCTGATGTGCCACGCAGTCCCAGTGAAGATAGTTGAACGAGTAGGTTCTGATGGCGTCGGTGAACGCGATGGTCTGATTTTGGACATTGATCTCAGCCTAATTCCAGATGCAGCTCCTGGCGATTTGGTCATTGTCCATGTCGGAATTGCTCTTGCGAAAATCGATCAAACCGAGGCCGATGAAATCCTCAAACTCCGAGAGGCCATTCTTGGAACTTCAATCTGATCGCCAAAACGACATCCGACTTTTGAACACTCTTGCTGAACGCGTCGGCGAAGTTAGAATTATGGAGTTTTGCGGCGGCCATACACATGCACTGGTTCGCACGGGACTTCTAAGCCTCTTGCCAAAATCCTTAAAGATGATTCACGGGCCAGGGTGCCCAGTTTGCGTCTTACCTCCCAACCACCTTCAGGCCGTCATTGATTTATTGAACGCAAATCCTCGAATGACAGCTCTCGTCTATGGGGATGTGTTGCGGATTCCCACTCTTGGTGGCGATAGCCTTCTTCAAGCACGTGGCCGAGGTCTTTCGATCAAAATGATTTATTCCCCGCTTGAGATCTTTAAACTCGCAGAAGCTCAACCCGATCGAGAGTTCTTGTTCCTTGCTATAGGATTTGAGACCACTGCTCCAGGAACAGCAATCCTGCTTAAGAAGCTTCGCGAAAAAATGTTGAAAAACGTTTCAGTCCTTTGCTTACACGTTTTGACTCCACCTGCCGTTCACGCTGTCATGCACGGACTCGATGAAGGCCTTCGTCCGCAGGCACTGATTGGACCCGGACATGTTTCGCTTGTGACCGGGACCGAGCTCTACCCAGCAATTGCAAAACAGTATTCCGTACCAGTCGTCATTAGTGGCTTTGAAGGAAATGACCTCATTCAATCGATTTCACTTTGCCTGCATTCACTTGTGAACCGAAAATTCGAAGTCATCAACCAATACACGCGGGCACTCAAAAATTCTCAACAAGAACCACATCGTATGCTGATGAAAGAAGTCTTCCAAACTCGCAAGTCTTTTTCATGGAGAGGCCTCGGGGATGTGCCCGATTCAGCGCTGATGCTGCAGGACGATTGGGCTCCGTGGGATGCAGAGAGAAAGTACTCTCTTCAGTACCGGGAGGTTCCCGAACATCCCGCCTGCCAATGTTCAGAAATTCTTCGAGCGCGAAAATCTCCTAAAGACTGTCGACTGTTTGGCAAGGCCTGCACGCCTAGCCGTCCGTTAGGAGCTTGTATGGTTTCATCTGAAGGAGCTTGCAGTGCCTACTATCAAGCACAATGAACAGCGACTCAATATGAACGGGTCAATCACAACAGCCCATGGGACCGGTGGTCCCACCAGCCATCAGCTTATCGACGAGCTTTTCAAAAAACACCTCGCCGGAAAAAATCTATCCCCTCACGATGCCGCCGCATTCTCCGCAAAAGGCGGAAATGTGATTGTGACCACGGACACTCACGTCGTTGATCCGATTATTTTTCCTGGTGGAGACATCGGCCGACTTTCTATCACAGGAGTGGTCAATGATCTTTTAACTCGAGCCGGACAAGCCAAATATATAAGCCTCGGCTTTATTCTGGAAGAGGGTCTTGAACTCCGAACACTTGAATTCGTCCTCACGAGCATGGGTAAAACCATGCGCGAATGCGGTATCGAACTTCTTTGCGCGGATACCAAAGTGATCGGAGGGCGCGGCAAAACGCCTGGGATGATGATATCAAGTACACTCTTTGGCGAACCCCTTGCGTCCGGTATTTCAATGACCGGCCCACAGCCCATGGATCAAGTCATTGTCACCGGACCAGTCGGCTCGCACGGGCTAGCGATCCTTCAGGCACGGGAAGGTCTTCCATTTTCAACGACGATTCATTCAGATTGCGCACCGCTAGTCGACTTGATCGCTCCTATTTTGCTCGAATCAAATTCGATTCATTATATGCGAGACCCAACTCGTGGCGGAGTTACCGGAGTCCTTCACGAGCTCGCACGGCAATTCAGTCTCAGTTTCGAACTTTTCGAGTCAGGAAATGACGGTGTAGCTCCTACGATTCCTCACGTTCGCGCAGGACTAGAAATTCTTGGATTAGATCCTCTCGAGGTTGCCAACGAGGGCGTCATGCTGATCTTCGCTTCCCAAGATGATGCCGGGCAATTGGTGTCTCGACTGCAACAGCACCCTCTCGGAAGGCAAGCCCGCATTATTGGCTCCGTTAAGCCAAAGGGTGAATTTCCGCTCACTCTTAAGACAGCACTTGGCGGTCACCGCCTCGCTCCGTGGCCAGAGGGATTAAACCTCCCCAGAATTTGCTGACATCCAGTGGACTGATAAGCTTCAATAAAAATGATGCACTCAAAATCCAAGACAGAAAAGTCTTCAGGCATTTCTCCCGCCAGGAAAAGAGCCATCGTCGCGACGTTTTTGATAATTTCAGTCGTGACGATAGCCGGAGCAGTCCGAAAGGTTCTCGATGGCAATCATGTCGCAAAACCACCGGTCAAAGAAGTGCCATCGGGAAAAAATATGTTAGAAGATTCCTCCCCCAAAATTCACGGGCCTAGCCTCAGCGAATCAACGTCGCCGACACCAGTTGCAAGTGTTGCAAGTCGCGAACCTGATGGTGTTGAGCTGTCAGAAGTGCTTATAAAAGACGACGCCTGCCGACTGATGGCGCTCATTGAAGGAGACAAACAAACGCCAGTCGAACTCTACCTTCTCTCGACTCCTTTTCGCGCACTCTACGAAGATTATCGGGAAGTTCTGCTCGGTTACGAAATACCGAGCACAAACCTCAGCAGATTCTACCTCGGACTCGCCCATGCCGATTTGCTTAATAAAGGTGGATGGAAAAATCCTTTCAAAAAATCGTATGCGCGCGCCGCGCGAATTCTTCTAGATCTCGCACGTACGGACGCTGGAAATGCCGCCCCCGCCGCTTTTGCGCTCATAGTTCTCGAAGCGGCTTTGATCGAAAATGATTCACAGCTAGGAATTTCGGAATCAGAAAAAACGGAAGCGATCGAGCTCCTTCTGCAGGCCACAAAGTTTGACTCGTACACCCTTGGCTACGTTCGAAATTTAGCAGCGATTGACGATCAGCGAGCGACTTCACTTCTCTTACGCGCACAGCACCTTACCAATCTGGCTATACCAGACTGGGTGGAGTTTAAGACGCGATGGGGCCAGTCTCAAGCCCTGACGTCAGCAGAGAAGCTAAAAATCGTCGACCTCATTGCAGCGAATGCACAAAACGCAAAAAAGCCTTCTAACCATTTAGGATATTCCTACATGGAAAGCGCGGTCGCCCGAAGCCTTGCTGGCAGTGCGCGGGCCTACCAAACTCCTGAACAAATCGACAACGCTTTTCCAGATTCGAAAACGACTAATTTGGAAACCTTCACTGAAGCCAATACATTTAAAAAGCCTTGCGGCGATCCGAAGACGGATCCTATGACAGTTGCCTTGCGGACCTACGTCAAAGAACTTCACCGTCTTGATGCTGGCCTTGGAGTTAGCTTTTAGCCGCAGGAATGCCCTCCATCGCTACTTCGGTGCGTATTTACGTCACCCCGGCAATGCTCAAATTCAATTCATTTGAATCGACAAACCTCAATCCTCCTCCAGGCGCTGGCCCCGGCTGTGCACTTCCGGATCGTTGATTGAATCGCGACGGCCGCAAACAAATTTTCCAAGGACAAAAACTGATATGAAATCGATTTTTGCATTCTCAGTTATCACTTTTTTGTCGGTTACCAATGCATTTGCTCATATCGGGTTCGGCAATGATTACGAGTGTGACGATAGCTATGAGAAAAGCTGTTTTCTACAGTTTAATTCCCAACGTGTTGCACGCCTTTTTTTTCGTGGTACACCTGCAGAACTTGGCGAGAATTGCGACGGTCAAACCTTGAAATTAGGACAGCAAATCCTTGCTGCCGAAAAGCTTCTTGGTCTCAACCGTGGCGATCTCAAGTACAGTGCACCTCATGTTCGTTTCGAGGGTGAAAATAGAGTCGCCAAGAGACTCGAATGCGCTTACGTCGTGTGGTCCGATCGTAAAGACCTTCGTTTTTCGTTAGAGAAATTGAATTCACGCTGGTGGACGAACGCTGAAGAACAAGCGGGCATTTGTATGGACGACGTGCGAAAAGCAGAAGCGATACCGGGCTCAATCGGTGCCGGTCGCGGAATGAGCGGCTCGCTAACTCAAGGTGAAATGTGTGCAAGCCAATACCTGATGCCAGGACTAGACCGAATCGGAGAAGATCTGAACGGCAATCCAAAGATTATCAAGTATGGTACCCGTGAATATTCTCAGCCCGATCAAACGAAATCTCAATCAAGGCCTCGAACTGAATATCAGCCGTAAAATAAACTCGAACTAACTCGAAAAAAAAGCCAAGTCAGACTTATGCTGACTTGGCTTTTCTTCACGTCAAAAAAATCGGCCGCTATTCTTTCTCAGCCGACTCTTTTGCTGTCGCAGCGGTTCCTGCTTCAGCAGGCTTTTCTGCTAGCTTTTTCTTTTCGTACTCTTTGATCTTTGCTGGGTCTGGAGCAAGAAGAACGAAAAGCTGCTTACCTTCCATTTTAGGATTAGACTCCACCGACGCAATGTCGCCGAGGGCTGCGATTACTTTTTGAAGTAGCCCCATGCCAAGTTCTTGGTGAGCCATCTCGCGACCATAAAAGCGAAGATTCACTTTTACTTTGTCACCGTCGAGCAAAAAGCCACGTGCAGAACGCATCTTCACATCGAGATCGTGCTGATCCGTACGAGGACGCAGTTGAATCTCTTTGATCACGATAACCGTTTGATTTTTACGGGCTTCGTGTTCCTTCTTTTTCAACTCATACTTGTACTTACCGTAATCAGTAATCTTACAAGTTGGCGGCTTCGCGGTCGGAGCGACCTCGATCAGATCGAGACCTTTGGCTTCGGCCATTTTCAAAGCTTCGAACGGAGGGAAAATTCCAAGCATCGTTCCGTCGTCATCGATGACGCGAACTTCAGGAGCTCGAATTTCGCGGTTCACACGCGGCCCGTCTTTTTGAACCTGAGGTCCACGACTTCGTGGGCCACGGTCAAACTGTGGCCGTCCGCCAGCGCCGCCGGGACCACCACTTGGTGCACCGCCACCGCCGAAACCACCGCCGCCACCACCACCAAAGCCGCCGGGACGCGGTCCCTGGCCTGGCGCAGCTGGCGTAATGGGACTTACTCCACCGCTACCGCTTGGAACTGGACGAATAGGTGAAGAGCCACTGCTGGCGCCTCCTGCTCCTACGGGAGTAATGGGACTTGGACGTGGTGGACTTTGTCCTGGGCCGCCTGGTGGGCGGTCGAAACCATTCGAACTAATGACGAACCTCCTGGTTGGTTGAAGAACTGCCTGAAGCTTTTTGAGCTTCCGTCTCGGCAGGCAGAGCCTGCTCGGCAATGAGACTAGCGAGAGTACGTTCTTTTAATTCACGCTCAAGAAGCTGAACGAATTGATCAAACGGCATGCCGTTGATATTTCGCCCGTCGTTCAACCGAACTGTGACCGTTCGGTTTTGAACTTCTTGATCGCCCACGACTAGCATGTACGGAATTTTCTGCAGCTGAGCTTCGCGAATTTTGAAACCAAGTTTTTCATTTCGCGCATCGTATTCAGCACGGACGCCAAAATCGCGAAGCGTCTTCAAACATTCATTTGAATAAAGGTCTTGCTTGTCGGTGACATTCATCACCACCACTTGCACAGGCGCAAGCCATGTTGGAAGTTTGCCGCTAGTGTGTTCAAGATAAACACCAATGAATCGCTCAAGCGAACCTAAAATCGCACGATGAAGCATGACCGGGCGATGCGCCTGATTGTCTTCGCCCACATATTCAAGGTTGAAAGCCTCTGGCAAATTGTAATCAATTTGGATTGTTCCAAGTTGCCAGCTGCGGCCGATGGCATCGACAAAATGAATTTCAACTTTCGGTCCGTAGAAAGCCCCTTCTCCAGGGCTGATTCCATATTTCAGACCCAAGCTTTCAAGGCCCTTCATCAGAGCTCCTTCAGCTTCATCCCAGATTTCGTCGGTCCCCATGCGGTTCGCGGGGCGGGTTGCAACGAGAAGTTTGAATTCTGTCATGCCGAGAATTTCATAAGTGCGCATCGTGAGTTTCATGAAGTCCACTATCTCGGACTGCATCTGTGCACGCGTACAAAAAATATGGGCGTCGTCTTGGCAGAAAGTTCGGACTCGAGTTAGACCGTGCATAACGCCTGATCGTTCGAAACGATGAAGTCGTCCGAAGTCAGCAATTCTGAGCGGAAGATCTCGATAGGAATGTTTTTCTGCGCCAAACATCAAACAATGCGAAGGACAGTTCATTGGCTTCATCGAGGCCTGACGTTCATCCACACCTTCGACAACATCCTTTTGCGCCGACTTGTCGATCGCCGCAAAATACATATTTTCGCGGTAATTTTGGTAGTGGCCGGAAGTTTTGAAAAGTTCGATGTCAAAAACCTGAGGCGTGATCACTTCTTGATAACCAAATTCGCGATACAAATCGCGCATCAATGCAACAAGCTGATTGTAGATCATCGCGCCTTTGCCTGTAAAAAATGGCGATCCAGGCGCGTAGGGATGAAACATGAAAAGCCCTAGATCTTTTCCGAGCTTTCGATGGTCCCGCTTCTTCGCCTCTTCCAACCGGGAAAGATATTGATCGAGTTCTTTCTTATCTGCAAATGCCGTCGCATATACACGCTGAAGCTGTTCCCGCTTTTCGTCGGCACGCCAGTAAGCACCAGCAATCGACATCAACTTCACCGCCTTGATTTGGCCTGTGCGTTGAATGTGCGGCCCACGGCAAAGGTCAAACCACTGATCGCCGTTGTGATAGACACCAACAGTCTTTGTCCCCGTCTTCGCAACAATGTCGTCTATCAGTTCAAGTTTGAACTTCTCACCCAATTTTTGAAACGTGGCTTTCGCTTGTTCCGCGGGAATTTCTTCACGTTTGATTTCAAGATCAGCCGCGATGATTTCCATCATCTTTTTTTCGATCTTTTCAAAATCATCTGGGGAAAAGGTTCGAGGGCTATCAAAGTCGTAATAGAATCCGTTTTCAACGACCGGACCAATCGTCACTTTCACATCTGGCCAGAGTGCTTGAACAGCTTGCGCCATCACGTGGGCTGCTGAGTGACGAATGACTTCTAGGCCTTCGGGTGATTTCGAAGTGATGATTTCGATTTTAGTGCCATTGGGAACAGGTGTTCGTAAATCTACAATATCTTTAGTTCCGTTGAACTTTGCACCCAGCGTCGCCTTCGCAAGCCCTGCACCTATACGCGCGGCCACTTCAAGCACAGTCGGTTGCGAATCAAAGCCAATTTGCTTCCCATCCGGGAGAGTAATTTGAAATGAGCTCATGAAACGCGTACGCGAATCATGCATGCACTGCTCGGTTTTCTGCAGGGCGCATTTTTTACGGCAAGAAGTTGGTTAGAAAAATTCATCAATGCAAACATCCGGGACAGAATAGAAGATTTCAATCTAGTTTTCAAGGCGGTCTGAACTCTCCCGCCTCTGAGTTAAAGATGCAATCAAAATTCACTCTAAAAACTGGAAAAACTCAATATTTACAAGATGGTGAGAGGTCGATGGACAACACGAGCGCCTAACGCTACCAAACGTCCCATGGACTCGAAATTGCGCCAGATGAAGCCTGGCTGCCTCGTTGAAGCCAACCGGCTTGCTGAAATTCATGAAAATGCTCCTAGCCAATGGTTAGGCGGCTATGTTCCTTCCGCCGAAGTCATTGGTCTAAGGACGGAAGAGTTCCTAAAAGTAAGCCAGCAGTTAGATCGAACACTTTTATTGATTGCCGAAAGCAACGGCGAAATTTCCGGCTTTCATTGGGTTGATAAAGAGGGCCACGCAGCCCATATAAAATCACTATGGGTGGCGGAGTCGCATCGAAAGTCCGGCCTCGCTGCAACACTTAAAAGTGCCGGTGAAGCATGGGCCAAATCTAGGCACTTGAAGGAAATGGTGACCTCAGTCCACTTCACTAACAAACGAATGCTCGACATCAATCTCAGAAATGGCTTTGTTCCTGGCTTCGTTCAAATGACAAAATCGCTTAGCTAAATCGAAATTTCCGAATCAAAAAAAAACCCCTGGTCTCCCAGAGGCTTCTTTCCAGTTCATGCCGATTACAAATTTGTTTCAGTAGGAAACGTGGTGATGAATAGACTCCTGGATTCGCGGGTCTTTCACAGGAACAAGCTTGTTCTTCGAAAGGAACGCCGTGACTGACCACAAGAACAAGCCACCAAACATCAGGAAGCTTCCAATTTCTTGGTAACCAAACTTTGGCGTGTAGGGATCAAGAGTCGGATAAACCATCCAGTGAATGTCTACGTACTGCATGATCAAGATCAGCGTTGCCACCATTACTAAATGTCCCGGCGTTCGCTTCGCCCATCGTGGCAAAAGGAGTAAAAACGGAACAGCGAACTTCAATACCAACAGTGACAATGTGATCGCCATCCACCAGCCATTCGAGCGCGCCAGATAGAAAATGGTTTCCTCTGGCAAGTTCGCATACCAAATCAAAATGAACTGCGAAAAGCCAATGTAGGCCATAAAGACCGTGAAGCCTTTAAGGAATTTACCGATATCATGCAGGTGATCTTCAGAAACCAAGCCTCGAAGCCAGCCTTTCTTCATTGCGTAAACAACAAAGATCACGAACATTGCGAGGAATGATTGAAACAATCCCGCAAAGTTGTAGATGCCCCAGATGGTCGAAAACCAATGCGGTTGAAGCGACATCAGGACGTCTACGGTAAAGAGCGAGTACGAAATGGCGAAGAACAATACGAAGCCGATCGAAAGCGGGACCGCTTTCAACGTCCATTTTGCGTCACCATCTTGATCTTGCTTAATGGAATTTCCAACGATCAATTTGGCAAAAACAAGCCAAACAGCGAACGCAACGACCATTCGAATCGTAAATCCCGTCGCGTTCAAATACGCGGACTTTCCCTGGATGATGGCATCTGTCGCAACCACTTTAGGATCAAGCCACGTGTAGAGGTTCTTTGATCCAAGCAGCAGGACCACGGCACCTGCGGCCGCAATCGGAAGAAAGGCAGTGAAAGATTCGGCAATCCTTCGGACATTTACCGACCATCCAGCTTTCGCAATGTGCTGAATCGCCGTAAAGAACAATCCGCCCAACGCCAGATTGGTCCAGTACATGAACGCCGTGAGGTAACCGTGCCATGTGCGATCGTGGTCTTTGTAAAGGCCAAGAGCTAAAAGTGTGAGACCGATAAAAATCGCGACCGAATAAATCGTTCGAAGGCCTTTGCCCGCTACGAAGTGGCCCGGATTGATAGAGGCTGTGTGAGTCGACGCCGCTGCCATTGTCCTCTCCTATTTCTTTCCCAGTTTCTGAAGGCTGCGAACGTAGTTCACAATCGCCCAGCGATCATTTTCGTTAACTAGCTGATAAGCATACGAACTCATCACGCCCTGACCGTCGGTGATGATGTGGTAAACTCCACCATCTGACATTTTAATAATTTTCTCAGACGTCAACGGTGGTGGCTTCAGCGCCATTTTTGGCGCGACCGGCCCGTCACCAGCGCCTGTGTAGCCATGGCAGACAGCGCAATAGATCTCGAACTTCTTTCGACCGAGGTCCAAAACTTCTGCCGACGTGTTTCCCGAGAACGGATTCTTTAACTTCGCTGCCGCTTCCTCTGGATTGCCCGCAAACTTGTAAGGCTTGTAGCCGACCGGAACTGTCCCCTCCGGAGGAATTCGCGACGACCCTTTCGTTGGGCTTGAAGGCTCATAGTCCTGTGCCTTCAAGCTTGGCTGGTCCATCATGTCCTGGATCAACTCAATGTTCGGATCTTTCGAAAGCTTCGGCGTGTCGCTTTTTGTGCAAGCAGATGTGAGTGCACCCGCTGTGGCTAACGCAACAACCGCAACTAAGACCCGGATTCGATCGCTCGTGCGCAGGGCACCTACGACTGAACGAGCGACTTTCGTGTGTCCCGCATTTCCTTTATTCGACGTCATCATTTTAGAATCTTTCTTTCTAGAATCTATATTCAACACAGCTAAAACTCGCTTAGTAGCGCGAAAGTTTTTTGATTTCTTTTGCACCCAAGCTTCTTAAAAGCTGTTCGCAACGTTCAGAGTTGTAAGCCGCATCCTCTTCCGAAATAAAAATCGCAAACTTGTGGCATGTGAGATCCGGATCAATGACTGGCGGATCGATCTTCGGTAACTTGCACAGCGCAAACAGCGCCCCGACCGAGATCAAAGCTCCAAACAAAATTGTCAGCTCAAACATCACCGGCACGAAGGCAGTTCCCGAAACGAAAGGCTTTCCCCCGACATTGATTGGCCAGCTTATAGCAGACGTCCAATATTGAAGCCCAGTTCCCGCCATCAATCCAGTTACGGCCGCCACGAACGTCACATAGGGAATCGGAGAGCGCTGAATTCCAATCGCCTCTTCCATGCCGTGGACTGGAAACGGTGTGATAGCATCAAACTTTTTAAATCCTGCTTCGCGAACTTTTCTAGCCGCTTCCACACATTCGTGGTCGTCCAACCAGAGCCCCGCGATGCCGCCTGTTTTACCTTTTGCTGCAGCCATTAGTGACCTCCCCCGTGTCCAGGTCTCTTCTTACCCACATAAAGCACTGGTTTGACTTCCGCGATCGAAATCGCCGGAACGAACTTTAGATAGAGTAAGAAAATCGTCAGGAACATACCGAAGCTTCCAAACAAAATGGCCGTATCAAACCAGGACCACGCGTACATGCCCCAGTTTGATGGAAGGAAATCTCGATGGAGCGACGTCACTGTGATCACGAAACGTTCGAACCACATGCCAATGTTCACGAAGATCGAGATGACGAACATGACCGGTATCGATCGACGGAATCGCTGGAACCAGAAAAGCTGCGGAATGAAAACGTTGCACGAGAACATAATCCAATAAGACCACCAGTAGGGTCCAAACGCGCGGTTTGTGAACGCGTAAATTTCGTAGGGGTTACCAGAGTACCAAGCAATGAAAAATTCCGAACAGTAGGCATAACCGACCATGAGGCCTGTGGCCATGATGATCTTGTTCATGACTTCCATGTGGTCAATCGTGATGTAATCTTTGAACTGCGGGAATCCTATTCTGACCAATGTCAAAAGAGTCACAACCATCCCAAAGCCCGAGAAAATCGCACCGGCAACAAAGTACGGTGGGAAGATTGTCGTGTGCCAGCCGGGAAGCATCGAGACAGCGAAGTCAAACGAGACAATCGTGTGAACCGACAAAACCAGCGGCGTTGAAAGCCCGGCAAGTAAGAGATAGAGCATTTCGTAATGCGACCAATCTCGTGCAGAACCGCGCCAGCCCATGGAAAGCGCACCGTAAATTGTACGACGCAATTTTGTCTTGGCCCTGTCGCGGAGAGTAGCAAAGTCAGGGATCATGCCGATATACCAGAACACTGAAGATACCGTCGCATAGGTCGAAACGGCAAAAACGTCCCATAGCAGCGGCGAACGGAAGTTCACCCACAACGGTCCACGTTGGTTCGGATAAGGCAAAAGCCAAAAATCAAGCCATGGACGACCCGTATGAATGAGCGGAAAAATTCCCGCGGTCATAACGGCAAACACAGTCATTGCCTCGGCCGTTCGAGCAACTGACGTTCGCCACTTCTGACGGAACAAAAACAAGATCGCCGAGATTAAGGTCCCTGCATGACCAATCCCGATCCAGAAGACGAACGTGATGATCATCGTGCCCCAGCCAACCGGGTGGTTTACACCCAGAAGACCCATCCCCGTTCCGATGATGTACGCGATGTGCAGAATGTAAAACACAAAAAGCATCTGCGCGCTCAAGAACATCGCGAACCACTTTTTACCTGGTGGCGCTTCAACAGGAATACAGATGTCGTCTGTGATGTCTTTGTATGTCTTATTCCCAAGAATCAGGGGGTTTCGTGTGACCGTACTCATACGAGCTCACCATGTTGCTGATTTGTTTTTGCCGATACTGAATTTTCCATTTTTCCATCCACCGGTTGAACCGACGAGTGCTGTCCCCAGCCTTGACCCTTTTGGGGCTCCTTTACCCGAACTGCATTGCGGATTCGAGTTTGGTAAGCCACGCGCGGAGCCGCATTGAGTTCTTCGAGTAGTTTGTAGGACCGTTTGTCCTGGAACATGCGAGAAACCTTCGAATCTGTATCGTTAAGGTCACCGAAGACAATCGCATCTGCCGGACAAGATTCCGCGCAAGCGGGCTTGATATCGCCATCCTTCAACGGACGCTTTTCATCGCGCGCTTTGTTGGTCCCTTTGCGAATCCGCTGAACGCAGAACGTGCACTTTTCCATGACACCGCGAGGGCGAACCGTCACATCAGGGTTGTAGGCCATGTGCAATGGCTCTTCGCGCTTCTTCATGTAGTTGAACCAGTTAAAGCGACGAACTTTATAGGGACAGTTGTTTGAGCAATAACGAGTTCCAACGCAGCGGTTGTAAACCATGTCGTTCAAACCTTCATCATTGTGAACTGTCGCCAAAACCGGGCACACCGTTTCACAAGGAGCATTTTCACAGTGCTGACACATGAGGGGCATGAAGAGTGATTCCGGAGCCTCTGGAGTGCCTTTGTAATAGCGATCGACGCGAATCCAATGCATCTCGCGCCCTTCCATCACATAACGTTTACCGACCGTCGGAATGTTATTCTCCGATTGGCAGGCAATCACACAGGCCGAACAGCCGGTGCAAGCGTTCAAGTCAACAGCCAACGCCCACTTGTGCTTCGTGTACTGATGCTGTGGCCAGATCGAAAATATCTGGTGCTTGTGAATTCCAGCAGACGGGTCAATTTCAAATTGTGCGTTCGTAGCCTCGATGACGATCTTACGACCTTCCATCAAATGATGGTCTTGAGTTGATGCGAGCTCGTACCGTCCCGAGGACTTTTTGATCGTCGCTTTCAAACCAGCGAAAACTGGTCGCCCGCCACCGAAACTTGCAAACTGATAGGCATTGACGCCGAGATCGTTCGCAACTTTACCGGCGTGTTTTTGACCATAACCGACCGCTAGACCAAGAACGTCGTCGTGAAGTCCCGGCTGGACAAGAACAGGAGCTTTAACTGTTTTGTTACCGACCGTAAGCTCGACAACATCTCCCGCTTTCAATCCTTCTTTGCGCGCCATCGCTGGAGCCACCGCAAGATAGTTGTCCCAAACTACTTTGGAAACCGGGTCAGGAAGCTCTTGTAACCAAGCGATATTTCCTAACCGACCGTCCGCCAACTGAACTGATGGATAGAGAACAAGTTCATAGCCGTGAGTAATAACTGGCTTTGCAGAGACCGACCCGACGAAACCACGCGCCGAACCCGCACGGTCACGTCGACCCGCCGTCGTGGCGACACCTGCCTGAAGCACGGCCGACCAAAAGTCATCGAACGCTAGGCCCCGACCAAGATCGACTTTCGCCTGCACGTCAGATTTCCAAGTCGCCTTAACGTAATCGAGCCAAGATACAGAGCTCTTTACCTTTGCGGAAGCCGCTGACGAGACTTGAGTCCAAGACAAAAGCAACTCGCCAAGTGACCGAGTTTTGTATAGCGGCATTATCGTTGGCTGCTGAATCGAAAAGACGCCGGCTTGAAGTTCGAAATCACCCCAAGTTTCCAAAGACGAGCCTGCCGGTAAAACCCAATGGGCTTGACTGCCGGTGTCGTCGTTGCGATTACCTGTGTAGATAACCGTCTCTACTTTTTTAAGCGCATCGCGAAGACCGCTGTCCTCGGGCAAAACATATAGCAA
Organism: Deltaproteobacteria bacterium; assembly: GCA_017302795.1. Classification (GTDB taxonomy): domain Bacteria; phylum Bdellovibrionota; class Bdellovibrionia; order Bdellovibrionales; family JAMPXM01. Next base: position 137,287 of record JAFLCB010000004.1, read on the forward strand.
ATTAATATCATCGATCACCAAGGTCTTCACCTTGCCCGCCGCCATATCGGCAATCAGCGCTTGAAGAGCTTCCGGCGAGCCGGCCAAAGTTTCAAACGTCGAAGAGTCATGATCGATCGTCTTACCGTCATTTCCGAGCATCGAGTTGAGCGCACTGACTGCAATCTGAAGTTCGACCTGCTTTTCGGTCAGCGTTTGCAGTCCGCCTGCAATCACTAGCGAGGCACCGCGCAAAGCAAGAAGCTCGGTCGCAATCTGATCAAAATGTTTCCCGTCGAGACCCATCTCAACAGCTGCGTTTTCAAAAAGCTTTGCCGCCGCTTGAACGCCAGCAGGTATGGTGACGGAACCTTTTGAAAGAGTCGCAACACGCGCAATCAAAGACAAAACTACGTCTAACTGCTGGCTCGCGCGAATGCGGAATCGATCGTCGGCATTCATGCCGGTTAGCGACAGAATCGACTCGAATGAAACCAAGCGAGCCATGTCCTTTCCGGGTGTACGACGACGCGCCCACTGCTTGGTAAACTCAACAGGGGAAATCAATGTGCCGAGGAAATCGGCGTCAATCGACACGACCATCTTTGCAGCCTCGAAACGATATCTCGGAAGCACCGCGCGTCCGTAGGCCGCCTTTTGTCCAAGTCGAATTGCTTCTGTCGGGAGAGAATCGTACTGAACCCACTTTGCGCCATATGTGCGCGAAAAATCACCGATCATCGACTTCAAAGATGGTGATGGACGCGAGCCAGAAACAATCGCAACTGAACCCGCTTTTAAAGCTTCAGAAATTTTTCCGTCAGCTTCCTCAAACGTTGTGGTGACAGATTCTTTATTTGTGCGCTCCTTATTGAGCAGATTTCGAACCGGACCCTTCAACCGATCTGGATCATAAAGAGATAGAATTTCGGCGTGGGCCCGCGCCGAGAGTCCACCGAGAGTCATCGGGTGCGCTGGTAAACCTTCCACTTTTATTGGACGGCCTTCCAAAGTCTTTACCAAGAGTCCGGCACCCTCGAGTCCGTCAAACCAAGTTGATGTGTAGTAGTTGGCTTCGCCGGGGGTGATTTCTTTTGGCGCTTTCGCGTAGGGAATAATGTGGGCCGCAGGACGGCGAACGCAGCCGGTCGTTGCGAGCGCGAAACTTGCGCCCATGACCTTCAAAAATTCGCGCCGTGCGAACCCGTCTTTTCCGTCGTCGCTTGCTAGAGGCGAGGACATAAATTCGTTTTCCAGACGACCCGCCAAAGCTGGATCGCCCGCCCATTGATCAAGGCTCAGCCAATAGCGCTCGCCTTGCTCAAAGCTTTGAACTTCGTTACTTGCGTTATTAGCCATGGTAGCCGCTGATTCTTTAGTATCTGTTGTTTGAGAATTCATGAGTTGAAAATCCTTACCCGAGTCTCAATTAATAGTGGCAGGTCGAGCAGCTGACCGGCGCCTGGTTTTCTTTTTCGCGGTGGCAGTTTACACACCAGCCCATCGAGAGACTCGAGTGCTGATACATCACTTCCATCGATTCAACTGGGCCATGGCACGTGTGACATGCTTGTGGCGCGCCGTATTTTTCAACGTGGCGTTTATGATTGAATCGTACGTGATCTGGCAACATGTGGACTTTCTTCCACGCGATGGGAGTGTTGCTGTTGTAGGCCTCGGCAAGCTTCTGAATTTCTGGTTTGTCCGCACCCACTACCAAGTGGCAATTCATACAAATATTCAAGCTGGGTACAGCGGAATGATTCGCGCGCTCGGCCGACGAGTGACAGTACAAACACTGCATCTTGTACTGACCCGCGTGAAGCTCATGTGAAAACGCAATCGGCTGCTCTGGCGCATAGCCCTTGTTGTAACCGATCGCGCCCCATTCACATCCCATCGACAGCGCTGCCATCGAGAGGAAAACGGATAACGTGATAATCGTCGAGAGTCTGTGACTGATAAGATTCCAGATGCTCATGCCTGGTGACCCCAAATAGTTCGTACCGTAGTCGTACAGTAGTTCTTGTGCGGCGCCCATTTGGACGCTCGAAAAAATCTTGTGATGCTATAAGTAATTGATATGCCAACAATTGAGAAACCTTTTCTCAAGGAAATTGAGAGGACTTTGAAAACTGAAATGCTTATTTTTAAGGCGTGACTAAGTGCGAAATGATTCGCTCGCCGCTGCCTAATTACCTATGAAAAATCGGCCGACAGATCGATGTGCAACGAGCGGTCTTCATCTAAACTTAACGACCTTCATTTTGATCGCTTCACGGCATTCACGCATGAATTCTTTCATCGGCAGAAGAGGCTGGACTCCAGGATCACGAGCGAATCGCTCTGAAATGATGTCTTCCAAAATTGCCACTTCATCCTGAAGAGAGAGATCCCGGATTTTTAAAAGCTCCGAAAGCTTTTCGGCCGCTAACGGAATTTTGGCCATTCTAAATATATCTAATCCCCGCAAGCCCCGCGGGAATCCTGTTCCCGAAGGCGACTCGTGATGCTGCTGAACAACGAGGCGGAATTGCTCAGTTACCCCCGGGTAGTTAGAAAGTAGGCGCATCGAGGCCTCCGGGTGTTGATCGTACGCCGGTCTTTCGACAATCGAATTCCTGAACAAGGATATATCTCGAAAATAAGTAGCCAACAAAAAGGCCTGAAAAGTCGGAGCAGGTACACTCTGCATTTTGTGCAAGAGCGCGCCGCCAATCAGCGTGGCGCCGACCATCGTACCAACAGAGGCCGGCATTTTCTCTTGCCGATAAGCGACCAAGAGTGGACGAGTTTTATCTTCCTGAATCATAGGAAGCGCGACTTGGAGAATTTGGTGAACTCGGTCGACTTTCATCGCCAGATTTTCTTTCGAAAATCCGAAAAGAAAGAGGTCGAGACCGGCAAACTCCAATGCCCGCACAACGCCGCGAGCCCGCACAGCCGGTCCATTCGACGAGTCGGCAGCGAGAGCGAGCATTTCAATAATTCCCACTTCGAAGAAGCCATCTATCGAGTCCACCCGCGCCATCAATGCCTCGTCACCTTTCTCAAGGTATCGATCGAATCGGTCGCGTTCGAGAGCCTCGCTCTGCTTAAAGACTCGAACTTGCTTGGATCCGACAATGACATACAAATCAAAGGGCGCTTTTTGCCCATTTAAAATCGACTCAGGCGGAATCGATATGAATGCCGGACGAGCTTCAGCAACTTCAGGTGCGCCAGAAGCAACATCTAGCGAGCCACCAGGCACCTCTCCTGAGGGCCCGCCAGCTATGCCTGTATCAATAGTTAAATCGTTAGCCGCAGCATTATCTGATGCCATGAAGACTTATCGGCGCCTAGTCGACAGCAACTTGCGCAAATCTTGTGTTAAACAGCGTAAAGCTAGCGTTAACATCCGCGCCCCATTATGAAACTAGTTTCGGGGCGCGAAGTCTCACTTCGCGAAGCGCCTTGGAATCTGTTGAACTTGTAGGGCGGAAGTCAGGCGGCCGAGGGTGTCATCCGACCGCGGCTCAGCGCATAGGCATAGCCCACAAAAGCCATGTTCACCAGAATGAAGCCAGACACATATTCAACGCCCCCGGCGCCAAACCCGTAAGAGTGAAGGCCTGCTCCGAGCACAAAGTTAACTCCATACCATGCCATAATCACAAGATTGAAAGACGTTACTGCGCCTACTAGCATGCCGACGTGTTTGACCCAGCCAGAAAGACGCGCATGAAGAAGCGCAACATAGCCGAGAAGCGCAATTAGGGCCCAAGTTTCCTTCGGATCCCAGCCCCAGAAACGACCCCAGCTATAGTCAGCCCAAACGCCGCCCAAAATGGTACCTGCCGCCAGCAGAACAACACCAACTTGCATGCAGCGATATATCGCGATGGTAAGTGCGTCGATACGCGGGCTTGAGGGGCCGTCGCCCTTAACAACAAAAGCTAACCCAAGATTTCCCAACATCCATGCAAGGAAAAATGCCGAGTAAGAAATCGTGATCGTTAAAACATGCACCGTAAGCCACAACGTTGAGCGCAGAACAGGTTCGAGCGGCTGAAGACTTGCGTCCAAAACATGAGGCACGCTATCGGCGACGATGTTGCAAAGCGTGGCAACAATTGCTCCCGACATCAAAATGAATTTAACCCTCTGCTTATACTCAAAAAAGAAAGCAAAAAGAATCGTTCCCCACGACACCCATATTACCGACTCATACATGTTCGATACTGGAGGTCGGCCCGTTAGATAAACTCGCAGACCAAAGCCATAGGTGTGAATCGCAAACGCGATCAACGCAAGCGCCCATCCAGCGGTCGTAAAGCCTTTCCGCGGTGAAACCCATGCCATTGCCATCGCAATAGCCGAAAGGACATAAAGAATCCAAGCTAAGCGAAAGGGATGAAGCTCTTCGTAATGAACTTCAATTCCTATTTCTTTTCCGTCTGGGTAAAGATTCGGGTTTTCCGCCCTCGCGAGCGCTTGAAAGTTTGCGACAGCCACTTCCAAATTGGGTAGCCCTTCGCCAGATGGAGCTGTTCCGCCAGGAAGTGCACGTATGAAGGATTTCGCAACGATCGCGAATGATTCTTTCATTGGTCCATCAACTTCCGAAATAGCACGCCATCGATCTGGCTCTTTTGGAAGAAGCGGATCTGTTTTTTCCTTCTCCACCTTGGCTTCTGTCGCAGCGATCGAAGGAGGAATGAATCGAAGCAATGCCCCCTCTTTGATCGCCTGATAAACACCAATCTGACTCTCTAAACGCGCAACAGCCTGATAGTAAGGAGTCAGTTTAGCTTTTGTTTCGCGGTATGCAGTCAGATCTTGAAACACCAACCCAAGCCGTGAATTTGCAAACAGCTCTCGGGGCGTAAATCTGTCTTTCGTCAATTCAAGGTCCAAGGCTTTTTTTACGGCCGCCAGTTTAAGCTCTATTATTGGCTGTTCGTCCCAAAACTGAGGCGCCAAAAACCAGGTAACGATGATCTCCATCGCTGGTCGCGACCGGCTATCAGGCTTGCTCGAATCTGATTTATCAGCTTCAGAATATGATCCTGGTGGCTTTTCTGGGGGGCGATAAGAAGTTCGACCATAAATTAGCTGCAACGATTCGCGAGCAAATGTATCAAACGGCTTTATACGACCGGAGTCTTGAATAGGCAGACGCTTCAATGCCTCCATCCCCGACTTCGAGTCTGAGTCCGCCAATACCGGGCCGCTCAATAGTCCGAAAGATAGTGTTAACAACATTGAAGTTACGACCGACTGAAAAAGAGATGCTTTCATCTTCGAACCGTCCTACCTATTTGTTACGCCCTTATCATCAACTGCCAGCTGGCTTTTTCAGCCAAGCTCGTCGCTTCATATAAAACAAATGAATCGCTCCAAAAACAAGCAGCAGGGAGCCGAAGTATTTCAAGCCGCGCCCAGGATCGCGATTTACCGAAAGAATGGAAGCCACAGGACGCCCTGACGGATCACTTTCAAAACTAGCTTGATAAAACGTAAAGCTCGCGTGCTTTAAAGGTTCGTTCATTGAAATTAAGTGTTCGGTCGCATCGGGAAGAGTAACGACACTTTCATAGCTCGCGGCACGAAGTGTGCCCTGGTACCGGCCAATTCGAAAATCCTTGAGTGATAAATCAAAGCCCAGCGGAATTCGGCGGTTGGCGTATGACACAACGTAAACCTGGCCATCCGAAAATAGTTTAAGCAAAGAATTAAGTCCCATCCATTGGTGGCTGACTTCTTTTTTTCCCGGCGCGCGGTAAGCGACTTTGATCGCAGCAGAGGTCATAGGCGTCGGTTTTTCCAAAGCGCGATAAGTAATGTCTTCTTTGGCTCTGGGCAGGTATTTGAGCATCCGAAGTTCAAGCCCCATCCACCCGGTCTTGATCGACTCCCCTGCCTTCACGGTTCCTTTTTGAATTCCGGGACGACGAGCTGTGTGAACATTGAACTCCAACCGCTCGTCATCGAGGGGTTTAAAAATTATGGCATTCCTGCCACCAAAGTCTCGGGGGAACTGACTGACAATTAAAACCTGTGCAGGACCTAAATCTTTTGTTTCAACACCATCTTTTGATGGCTGAAGCATCCATTCCGTAATGTTGACATTCGGATTTTGCATTTGAAATCGAATCGCCGCCCCTGCTTTCGAGTCCGGTTCAGCTTCTACAAACTTTTGTTCGCGAATGGCATATGGCAGCGATTCAACAATTTTAATTTCGCCTTCGGGGATCGGAATGACAATAGGGATCTTGCCGGCTGGACGCTTCAAGAAGTCGACTTCTCGATCAAAAAGCTTGGCATATTGTGCGCCGTCAAACGACGAATAAACAGCAAGGTCCGTTTCACCAACTATGATATTTTTTTGTTTTTCGCCAATTCCAAAACTGATCGAACCGTCGACCCCAAAGCGTTGTGTGATCAATGATCCCAGAAGAAGAATGATGATGCCGATGTGGGCCAACACGAAGCCGGTGTGTCGTTTTTGCCATGGCCAACGATCAATCATGACCGCCGTCAGACTGATGACGAGCAAAACCATCGGTACCCACATCCAGATCGAATCATAGACTAGCTTTTTTGCTGCAAGCGCGTCGAACTGCGCCTCAACAATTGTTCCCCATGCCGTAACGATGCCGATCATCACAATGATAACAACCGCTAGTTTTAAACTAGCCAATGCTTTGATAATCTTTCGTATTTTAACGCGCACTTCTGATTGCGTTTCTGGTAGCGCTTTTGGTCGCGCTTTCGGCGTTTGGTGGTTTTCGGAATCCATAACCTTAATCTAATCCCATGATGACCGAAATGGCCAAAGAAATAGGCCAAAGAAGCAATGGGACAACAACAACCGAAATTAAATCGAGCGAAGATCGCCAATATGTAAGGCAATATACTCTAAAATCTGCCCCACTCGAGTTTGAGTTTCTTCAAACTGTCCCGACATGGGCCGTTTTGTTTCTTCATTCATGTAGAGCTTCCGATTTAGTTCGACCTGAACAGTTTGCCATCCTTCTTGCGGGCGGCCGTAAGTTTCAGTAATGCGCCCGCCTTTATAGGGCCAGTTTTGCTGCACTGAAAATCCTTGGGAAGCTCCCGCCGCGCAGACCAGTTCAAAGAAAGCCGCAGAGGAACTTTGACCATCTTGATTTGATATCACAAGGTCAGCGCGCCACTCGCCCGGATCCCGGTGTTCGCTCGTTCCGAAACTGGGCATAGAATGGAGGTCCAAATGAAAAAGTGGTTTTTCGGCCGACCGCGTTGCCTTCGGACAAACGAATTCAGCGAGTTCTTGGACGCTCGCATGAAACGGAAAAAAACACCGGTTGAGAATCTTCTGAAACTCGACTTCCGTGACCGGCGCGGGCATCAAACGCTCGCCTTTGGTCGTCATTGACCACAAAAGTCCGCGCGGAAATTTTCCAGCTGAATTGGTGCTTCCGACAACACTGTCAGAATCGACATCCGAACTAAGGCGATTGAGGTCACAGGCATAACGATGCCAATGTGTTTTGATCCATCCAAGTTCCAGGCGATCAAGGGTCGGCTGATAGAGGCGATCGACATAACGATCGACATCAAACATTAATAAGCGCTCGGGAAGGTTCACTAGCCATGGCGCTTCTGGCGGAATGCGTTCACCCGAATGTGGAATAGTAACAATCAGAGGCAGCCGAGCTTCACCGAAAGATTGGATCCACAAAGATTCATTCGAAGCCGAATTTGAGTTGACCACCTCGCGCACGTTTGGCCCCCTGTACCAGTTGAAGAAACAATCAAAGGAACTACCAGTTGAACAAACCAAACACTCCAGAATCAAAGTCCGCAGGCAAAGTCTACACCCGAACTGGCGATCAAGGAACCACGTCGCTTTTTGGAGGCGCGCGCGTCATGAAAGACGACCCCCGCCTTGAGGCCTATGGTTCACTCGATGAACTTAATAGCGTCATCGGCATTCTCATAAGTGACATCGAAAATGAACGCTGGTCCGGATCAACATTGATGGAGGTCGATCGCGTAAAAACCGAGCTCGCACTGGTTCAATCAGATTTGTTCGTCTTGGGTTCACATCTCGCAACCGGTGGTGAATTGGCAGAGGATCGCGCAAAAAACCGATCTCTTCTGCCGCGAATCGAGGAAGCCGTCGTCCTGCGACTGGAAGAAGCGATGGACAGAATGTCGGTCGACTTAACTCCGTTGAAAAACTTTGTCCTGCCGGGCGGAACTCGACCAGCGGCGAGCGCTCACTTTGCTCGAACAATTGCCCGAAGGGCCGAGCGAGCAATCGTGGCAAGCCTTCTTGCGAACCCGACTTCTGCTAACGCTTCAGAGGTCGAAGAGTGGCAGGTTTTAACTGTCACGCAGATCAACCGTCTCAATGATTATTTCTTTGTTTTAGCGAGACATTTGAATCGGCTCGCCCATCGCGACGAACCGATCTGGAAGCCGCACAACGGCTAATTACTGAGCAATTCCAGCAACTGGACGCATTTGCTTCCAGAACCAGTTGAGCATTGGATCTAAATCGATAGAATCGATGATCGTAACCTCATCAGCACCCGTCGATTCCGCAATTTGCTCGTACTCATTTGCGGGAATCGCCGTGCCAGGACCCAAATTAATATAACGTGTTACGCCCTGATGTTCGACGACTTCACTTACCAGCTTTTTAAGATCCATCACTGGCTGGCCGAGCTCAACCATGGTTCCGTCTTCACTTTTCATGAAGGCTCGGTACTCGGTCAAACTTAATCCAGCAAGTGAAGGAAGTCCTGAATCTACTTGGGCCAATTGCTCTTGTTGAATGACAGATACCGGGAGCGGCGCGAGCGGAACCTGCATTCCGGGAATCGGGAGATTCATCGATGAAGAAAACGGAAGACCAACCTGGCCGGCTCCAAGTTTAAGGTCACCTGTTGCGGGAGCACCGGAGGCCTGAACAATTTGAAGTCTTGGTTTTAAGGTTTGTATGGCTGCTGACTGCAACACCATGGATTCAAAGGTCATTTGACCGGCGCAAACCAGAAGCGCGGAATCCCCGTTCGAAGAGCCAATTAAAACTTCAGGAGGACGCTGAGATTTCAACAGGCGATTATAAAGTCCTACTTGAACTATAGCCGCTAAGAGACTCTTGATTTTTATGTTTCGAAAAAAAGATTCGTCGTCCGTTACGATCGCTCCAAGGAGGTCGATTCTCTCGAGATCAAGTCCGTCGAGAATCCGCTGCGCCTCGCGTAAGCGGAGAGAAACTTCTGGAATCCGAACGGTACCCAACCGAAGCTCCAGAAAATCTAGTCCGTTTCGCCCCGCAAACACGACGCCCGTTGATTGTGAGAATACTGATTTAAAACCCTCATGAACCGCTGTCATGTATCGCCCCTTTTCCCCGTCTTCGGCTTCGAAATTCTTCCAGACCCCTGGTGCCGTCGATCGTCACTTAACAAGGTACTCAGCATCTGGCGTGCCAGCCCATTTGCACTCAAGTGACGATGAACCGATAGAGGGAAACTGGGGACAAAAAGAAACTGAATCCGACAGGCGAGACTATAGGCTGTAATTAAACCGACAATCAGCTCGAAAACATCGTTGAATCATTGCCCGCCGAACACTGGGCCGAAGCCCCCACTCGTCGACATTCTAGACACGCTCCATGAAGGGAATTCAGACCTAGTTGAAAGTGTCTCTCGGACATCTGGGAAGCCTCCGACTGGCTTTAGGTACAGGTCGATCAAAGTCCTGTGCGACTGAAATCCAGTGCCGGGACCAGCCTCCAGTCTGCTAGTCTTGCGGTATGCATCGCAGAACGCGTGGTTTGACGCACATCATGGAGAGAGGCAACTACCAGCATGAATTCTCAGCGCCCAGGGCTTGAGACTGCAGCCGTCATCACGTTGATCCTTTTATTAGGATACGCATTTGCGGATCTCGGTATTCTTTATTTCCGCGATCAGCTTCTTCCGACCGAGCCACCGACAATTCGACCGGCAATGACAATGAGCCGAAGCTCGGTGGAAAAATCCAAATTCCAGGTCATCACAAATAGAAATATATTTTCACGTGACCAAAAAATCGCGGACCCAATTGGCGGTGCGCCGACGAAAACCGACGACGGTCAACCCGTACCTACTCAGCTCGCGATTTCACTCATAGGAACTCTGGTCCATGCAAACCCCATGCGCTCGGTCGCGACATTAAATTTGAAATCTAAAAATGATGTTATTGCTGTCCGCGTGGAAGGTGAAATCCCAGAGGGGCTCGGTACGGTCACAAAAATCGAGCGCTCCAAAATGATTTTTAGAAACAATGCCAGCGGACGCCTCGAGTACGTTCAGATGCTCGAGGAGGGATCCGCACTCGGCTTCAACGTGGTTTCAGCGACAGCTGTCGCACCTGGCATCTTGGCGACATCAGAGAACGATCGCTCCGTTAAACGGGACGATCTAAATCGCTACCTACAAGATCTTCCGTCCATTTTACAACAAGCCCGCGCGGTTCCTCGCACAGGCGCAAATGGAATGATTGAATGTTTTAATATTGCAGAACTTCAAGCGGGCAGCGTCCTTGAAGCTCTTGGTATTCGACGCGGCGATTGCATTGAAACAGTGAACGGAGAGCGGATTGATTCACCGGGAAAAGCGATGGAGCTATTCCAAGCGCTTCGCGGATCAGCTTCGCAAATCAGTTTAGGGTTCGAGCGCGGTGGACGTAAGGATACTTCCACCTTCTCGATCGTTGAATAGTAAGCCAAAAGTTACAGTTAGTTACGGCAGAGACAGTTAGCAGAGACAGTCAGAAGAGACAAGGATGTCCAAATGAAAAAAGTAAGCGGGCCGCAGGCTTTTTCCACAGCCTATTCTTTGTGTTCACCTCGGAAGGTTCTAATCGCAACACTTGCGGTGATCTTCGCTCTCTCATCGATGCCCGTGCACACCTTCGCGCAAAACAATGAAGAGATCGACCGGCTCTTTGATGACGAAGAATTGGACGAGACCGTCGGAAATTTTAATCAAGCCCCGCCCGCTCCCCCCGCCACTCCGCCGGACTTCGGCGGAAGCGATGCCGGCCTTCCGCCGGATCCTGGACCGACCTTTGGTTCAGGTGGATCAGAGGATAGCTCTGGTGGTCGCACCTTCCCTCGGGTCAATGGCGGCGCTAGCGGCAACGCTGATTCTGGCTCAGCTGGAAGCGGCAATTCTTCTGGTACTCCTGGATCTGCGCCAACAAAATCCCCGGGAGCTCCATCACTAGCGAACGCACAAATCGAAGACATGACCGACGAAAACTACCCAGATCTTGTCGAGGCCAACTTTCCCAACGCGGAAATCACCGACGTTATTAAGGCGATCGGTCAATTGACGGGGAAAAATTTTATTATTGATCCAGGCGTACGTGGAAAGATTTCGATCATTGCGCCTTCGAAAGTCACAACTGCCGAGGCCTACAAGGCGTTTTTAGCAGCTCTTGCGATCAATGGCTTCACTGTTGTGCCTTACGGGAAATTTTTAAAAGTGAAAGCCTCGCGAAATGCGCAACGTGACTCGATCGAAACTTACACCGGCGCCTATGCGCCGACGAGTGATATCTACATCACGCGCATCATTCACTTAAAACACATCTCCGCCGAAGAAGTGAACAAACGCCTTCGCGTTCTTCCATCAAAAGATGGCGAGATGACACCTTACGAGCCCACGAATTCGCTCCTGATTACGGACTATGGTGCCAACGTCGAGCGAATGGTGAAGATCATCAAAGAACTTGATCGTCCAGGATTCGAAGAACAGTTATCGGTGATTCCAATTCGCTATGCAAAGTCAAAAGATCTCGCCGATCTGATCAACCAGATCATCAATAAAGATCCACGAGGCGCCGGCGGTGGAGCACCGGCCTTTGGCGCCAACGTCCCGCGGTTTCGCTCGCGTGGCGGCACAGCTGCCGGCGGCACGCCGGAAGAGTTATCTTTGGTCGCTCCGGATGATCGCACCAATGCGTTAATTGTGGTCGGCAACCGCGCGGGTATTGAAAAGGTTCGCGATTTGGTTAAGAAACTCGACTACAAACTCGACCCAGCTGAAGCGGGCGGCGTTTTTGTTTACTACGTTCGCTATGGCGAAGCGGAAAAAATCGCGCAAACTATTGGCGGCCTTGCAAGCGGATCTTCTTCTTCAGGTGGAGCTGGCTCGAGTCCACTGGGCGGCGCATCGAACTCCCCTTTCGGCGCAGCCACACGCCCGGCTTCGCCACTTGATCGACAGAATATTTTTGGCGGTGACGTAAAAATCAATCACGACAAAAATACAAACTCGCTTGTTATCACAGCTTCAAAACAAGACTACGACACCGTTCGTTCACTTCTCGCAAAAATCGATATCCCGCGCGATCAAGTTTTTGTCGAGACGATCATTATGGAAATGAACGCCAACAAAACCCGTTCTTGGAATCCGACCTACTATTACCTCGATCCAGGATCGAAAGGCGTTGGCCGAGCTGGTTTTTCCAGCTCAGGATCTCTGGCCAATATTCTTAACCCCGGCAGCGACAGCGGGGCTGTGTTAGGATTCGGCAGCGGCGCCACGGTGGATTTCACTGTTCCCGGCACATCTACGGTCGTGAAGGTTCCTTCCCTTCTCGCTTTCATAAAGTTCCTCCAGTCGAACATCGAGTCCAACATTCTTTCTACTCCTAGGATTATGGCTCTCGATAACGAAGAGGCGGTCATTGAAGTTGGGGACAAAGTTCCCGTGGCCACCAATTCGACCAGCACAGCGGCAGGAACCACTTCGACAACGCAATTTGAGCCTGCGACCATCAAGCTTGAACTGACGCCTTACATCCGTCCAGATTCGGACGTCGTCAGAATGAAACTTGCGCAAAGTGTTCGCCAGGTAAATCCAAATGCGGGCGTTGCAGACGCGCTTAAAAACGTTGCAACTACGATTTCAGACAGAACAATTAAAACAAATATCGTTGTGAACTCTGGCGACACGGCCGTACTTGGCGGTTTGATTCGCGACGAAGAGGCCGTCGACGAAACGAAAATCCCGGTTCTCGGCGACGTCCCGGTTCTCGGCTGGCTCTTTAAGTCGCGTAGCCGGACCAAAAAGAAAATCAACCTGGTCGTTTTCATCACTCCTCGCATCATCCGCAGCGTTCGCGACAGCCAGAAGCTGACAAGCGAAAAAGTGAACGAGCGAATCGACTGGGTAAAACGAAACTTTGACGGACGCGACCCACATGGTGCGAAGATGGACTCGTTGCCAAAGACTTCCAAGCGCGGTGAACGCCGCGCGAAAAAGTCCAATAGTGACGAACCAGTGAATTTGAACCGCTAAAATAGATTGAGTTGAATTGAAGGAATAAGGAAAAAATGGCCGCTGTTCAGATCGATAGCATTTTGATCAAAAACACAAGTTTAAGCGAGGACCAGGTCAACCTTCTCCTCGAGCAAACTTCGGCCAGCGGCACACCCATGCGCGATCTTTTGACCAGAAAAGACGGAATGACGCCCGACGAGATTCTATCTGATCTCGCCGCCCAATTGGGCCTTACCTACATGAAGGACATTCCCGTGAACGAGATCAATGCCGATCTCGTTCGCGACATCGCCATCGGCTTTGCAAAAAAACATGAGGCTCTTCCGCTCAAGGAAGATAGCTATTCTGTCCAGGTCCTAGTTACAAATCCACTGAATACGCGAATCCTTGATGACCTCCGAGTGATTTTCAACAAACGCATCGTTCCGATCATGACCTCAAAAAGTCGAATCATCGATGCGATCAACAAGGTCTACGAAAAAAGCACAGCCGGCATGGGGGGTCTCGATGGAATTGAGGATGAAGACCTCGACTTTGATGATCAGATCATCGATCTCTTGGAAGCTGGCGACGACGACGCGCCGGTCATTAAGCTCGTCAACACACTTTTGTTTCGCGCAGTTAAAGAAAAAGCGAGTGATATCCACATCGAACCCTACGAGCGCGACATGGCGGTTCGGTTCCGTATTGACGGTGTTTTGTTTGATATCTTTAAGCCAGCAAAAAAACTGCAGAACTCGATCACTTCACGCATTAAAGTTATGGCGAATCTGAACATCGCTGAAAAGCGACTTCCTCAAGATGGTCGCATTCCCTTAAAACTTGGCGGCAAAGACATCGACGTTCGTCTGTCGACCGTGCCGACGGCTTTTGGTGAACGCATTGTTATGCGTCTTCAGGATCGTTCGAACGTCGTCCTTCAGCTGGAACAGCTCGGTTTTAGCGAAAACACTCTAGAACATTTACGAAATGATCTCTTAAAAAGGTCTTACGGCATTATTCTCGTCACAGGCCCCACGGGATCCGGTAAGTCGACAACGCTCTATGCGTCACTCTCACGAATCAACAATTCGGAATTGAACATCCTGACTGTTGAAGACCCCGTGGAACAGCGAATTCATGGCATCGGCCAAGTCCAAGTGAATTCAAAAATTGGGCTCACATTTGCCGCTGGATTAAGAAGCTTTCTTCGTCAAGATCCAGACGTCATTATGGTGGGTGAGATTCGCGATCTTGAAACCGCCGAACTTGCCGTACAGGCTTCACTCACCGGTCACTTGGTTTTCTCGACCCTTCACACCAACGATGCCGCCGGCGCCTTCCCTCGTCTCATGGATTTTGGCTGCGAACCGTTTTTGATCGCGACATCGATTCAAGGTGTGATTTCGCAGCGACTGGTTCGTGTTCTTTGCCAGCACTGCAAACAGCCGCATGTTGCAACGGATCCAGAATTGGTTTCGCTGGGCTTAACGCGCGAACAAGTGCGTGGCGCAACCATGTACAAAGCCATTGGCTGTGATCATTGCAACGGCAAAGGTTACAGTGGTCGAACTAACATACAAGAACTCCTACTTGTGACCGACGAGATCCGATCGATGATCATGCAAAGAAAAGATGGCGGAGCGATTAAAAAGAAAGCCATTGAGCTAGGCATGGTTACATTCCGCGATCATGGAATCGATAAGGTACTAAAGGGCATCACGACGGTTGAAGAAGTTCTTTCAAGCACTCAGGTCGACCTCTAACGGCGGGCGTTTGACGTAAATTCCTTGCCTGCTGCAGCCAAGCGGCGCGATGATGTTCGTATGCCTGTCTTCGAATACAAAGGCCTCAATAAAGCCGGCAAGTCAGTCAAGAACACGATCGATGCGGACAACATCAAGACGGCACGTGCACGATTAAAAAAAGACGGCGTTTACGTCACGGAGATTCTCGATAAGTCAAAAGCGATGGCCGCTAAGTCTCGTGGAAAAAAGTCCACCGGCGGAAAAGTCTCGATTCAAGATCTCGCCAATCTCACTCGCCAGCTATCTACTCTTTTGAAAGCGAATATACCGCTAGTCGACAGCTTAATCGCGGTCGCCGATCAAATGGAAAATCCAGTTTTGCGCGACACTATCAATGACGTCAAAAATCAGGTCAACGAAGGCTCGACGCTGAACAAAGCGATGGCAAAGTATCCCAATGTTTTTTCAAACATCTACATCACGATGTGCGAAGCCGGTGAAGCCACTGGTACGCTCGACATTATTTTGGTCCGGTTGGCAGAGTTCACCGAAGCACAAAACGAGCTGATGGCAAAAGTTCGCTCGGCGATTCTTTATCCGATCATTATGACTGTTTTTCTTTTGGGAATGCTGTCCGTGATTTTCATTTTCGTCGTTCCGAAAATGACAGCGATTTTCGAGAGCGCCGAAATGGAGCTTCCTTGGTACACCGAGCTCGTGATCGCGATGAGCGGATTCTTTGTCGAGTATTGGTTCGTAATTGTCGGTTTAGTGATTGTCGCCTACACCCTGTTTCGCAATTGGAAGAGTACGCCGTCTGGCTCTCGACGCTGGGACCAAATCGTTTTGAAGTTGCCACTCGTAGGCCGTCTGTCGCGAATGATCGCAGTCTCGCGATTTGCCCGGACACTTTCGACCTTACTCGCAGGGGGCGTCGCAATGCTTCAAGCGATGGATATTGTGCGCAACGTTGTCGGAAATGCAGTTCTCGCAGAAGCGATCGATGAGGCTCGCAATAACATTCGCGAAGGGGAATCTATCGCTGCCCCGCTGAAACGAAGCGGTCAGTTCTTCCCAATTGTTATTCACATGATAGCGATTGGCGAAAAGACAGGCGATCTCGAGCAAATGCTAACCCAAGTGAGCAACAGTTTTGATTTTCAAGTAGACACAGAAATCGAAGGCCTAACTTCGGCACTTGGACCGCTTCTGATTGTCGTCATGGGTGTTCTCATCGGTAGCATTGTCTTTGCGATCATGGTCCCGATTTTCGAAATGTCGCAGGCCGGTGGTTCGTAATTTTCAAAAACTTCAGTCCTAACGCAATCTGTCACCAGCTCGGGTGTTGAGCTGAACCCGCTTAGCCGATAAACTACCTCGAGCTTTAGTTATCCAGTCATGAGGAAACCACCATGTTAAATCTAAATCCAAAGTCTCCTGCTCTCTCTCTCAATAACCAGCGCGGTTTAACATTGATTGAGATCATGGTCGTCATCGTCATTATCGGCGGACTCGCTGCCGTCCTAGGACGAACTGTGTTTAGCAATTTAGGAAACGCGAACGTCAAAACGACTCGCGCGCAGTTTGAGGAAATCGGCAAGCAGTTAGAAATGTACAACGCCGACTGCGGCGGCTTCCCGACGACGGATCAAGGCCTTCAGGCACTCACGACCGATCCTGGAAAAGATGTCTGCGCCAATTGGGGTCCCAACCCCTACCTCAAGGGCATTCCCAAAGATGCATGGAATCGCCCGCTGCTATATGATTCAGATGGATCAACCTTCGAACTTCGCTCACTCGGATCTGACCGCAAAGACGGCGGCGACGGCACTGCGAAAGATCTTTCTAGCAACGACACATCCAAATAGAACTTCCATTTTAAAGGTACCGCGTTCAAAAACGCGTGTTAACATAAGTTCGTGAGAAACGAACGCGGATTCACTTTGATTGAAATCATGGTGGTGATTCTCATCATGGGTGGAGTTTTGGCATTGGGTGGCACACGGCTGTTCAATCCAAATGAAAATCGTCGCAGCCAAATTCGAAAAATCGCAATTCAAACCAAAGAACTGCGCACATCCGCCCGTCTTCAGCACGCTACCTTTCGCCTTGTCCTCGATCTCAACGATGAGAAGGGACATAGCTATTGGGTCGAGAGCGCTGGCGGCCAGGCTCTTCAACTTTCCGAAGCTCAGGAAGAAGAGCTCGAGAAGCTGACGGAAATTCAAAAAGAAGAGTCGCTCAAAGGGCGTAGCAAATTCGTTAAAGATCCAAAGCTCGGCAAAGTCGTCACGCTAAATGGCGGACTCGTAATTGAGGGTGTGGAAATTGCCGGACGAAAAAAGGAAGTCACCTCTGGACTCGCCTACATCCATTTTTTCCCGCAGGGGCTTTCTGACGAAGCATTGATTAAAATCGGCGATCGCAAAGAACAACATTGGACGATCGCCATTCACCCGCTAACTGGTGCAGCTGAAATCTTTAACCGCACCACCACTCTTAAAGAGATGAAGGCGCAATGATCAACGTCAATGCACCTTCAAGAAACAATCAATTAGGTTTTACGCTTATGGAGACTTTGGTTGCCGTCATGATCATGACTGGTGGCCTTATTGTTATTGGAAGCTCTTGGAGTGGAAACCTGATGCGCATTGAAAAAGCACGAGTCAATGCCAATATGGCCGCACTGTTAGAACGAAAAATGACAGAACTCGATCTTCTTTATCGCGGAAAACCTCTGGCAGAAATCAAAGAAGAAGACGCAGGCGAATTTGAAGGTGATTTAAAAAGCTATCGTTGGGAGATGCGTTCGAAAGAGTTCGAGATGCCCGACATGACGGCGGCTATTGGCGGCCAAAATCAAGGGCAAGGACAGAACAACGAAATTCTATTACTCATCGCCCGCACTGTTACCGAGTACGTGAAAACCGCCGTCAAAGAAGTCACTGTCACTGTTTTCTACAAAAGCAAACGTGCCAAATCAAAAGAAGTTAAGCAGTCCGTCTCAACTTATTTCATGGACTACAGCACGCCGATCACCATTAGCGGTCTTCCTGGCGGCGCAACCGCACCGACGCCAACTCCTGCGCCAGGGGGATCTACCCCGTGATCACCTGCAAAAGCCAACGGGGCTTCACCTTAATTGAAGTGATGGTAGCACTCTTGATTCTTGCAGGACTCAGTGTGCTGATGGCTCAGTCCGTTCGTTCTGGCTTACAAAATCGCCAAAAGGTTCAAAAGCAAATCGCCGAGGAATCGATCATTCGCGATGCAATGCGAATTGTGGCGTCAGATGTCGGAGCCGCTTTTCACCACCGCGATTACACCGTGGCGACCTACAATAAGATTTTGGAACTTCGAAAAAAGAAAGCAGCTAGTGCAACTGGCGGAGGCACCCCTGCCCCAGGCGCGCCAACGCCGACACCAGGAGTTGCTGCCACGCCTGCACAGCCTGATCCGCTCGCTAGCGCAACTCCGCTTCCGACGCCGCAGCAACTGACAGCTTTTGTCGGAAACGGTGAGCAACTGACCTTCACTGTTCGCAATCATGTTCGACGTTATCTAGACGCCAAAGAAAGTGATCAGGCGACAGTATTTTATTTTTTAAGAAGTTGTCGATCCGGAGAAAATAACAAGTATTACTCTTCGTGTTTGGTGCGCTTGGAACGCACAGAACCGACAAATGAATTTCCACTTTCGCCCAGAGATGAAGCAGACAGCCAAGCCCAGGTTCTTGTTCCCTATGTGACCGAGTTCAAACTTCGCTACATCGCAGCTGGAATGTCAGACTTTACCGATACCTGGGATTCGCGGACCGAAAGTACCAGTGCGGCCACGCGTGGAAACTTTCCCGATGCTGTCGAGGTTACTCTGACCGTACAAAACAAAGAGGACAAAAATTCGAAAGCGAGAAGTTTGACTTGGCTTGCACCAGTGCGACATTCCAACAATCCCGATGAGTCCGAAAAGACTGGAAGCGGCACTCCCCGCCCTGGCGCTACTCCCACGGGGGCTCAACAATGATTTTTAGCCGGATTAGAAATGAAAAGTCAGAGCGAGGCGCAGCCCTTATGCTTGCGCTTTTTGCGACGACGCTTCTGATGGTGATCGCAACCGAAATTATGTACGAAACAAGCGTTGAATATATCGTATCGACTCAATCGGTGAACCAAGTCCGCGCCTATTGGGCTGCGCGCGCTGGAACCGAGATGAGCCTCCTTAGGATTCACATTTATCGACAAGCTCTTGCTATGGGCGCCAGCCAATTACCAGATCCTAAGATTCTTGATGAAATCTGGCGCCAGCCGTTTCTATGGCCCCCGCCGATACCTCAGTCGATGACCATCGCCGAAGGGGACGACATTAAAAAGGCCGTTCAAAGCAGCGACCTAACAACGTTGAAGGTGAGTTATCTTTCGACCATTGAAGCCGAGGGCGCAAAGGTGGATATAAATGACCTTGGTTCGCCTTCTAAAATTATGGCCGAGGCGGCAAGAAAGCAGCTCCGGCAAATTTTCAGCCAAAAAGTTGAAAACGACGAGGAATTTTCCAAACGCTTTCGGGGTTTCGACTTTGAGGAAGTCATCAACAACATCGCTGATTGGATCGATTCCGACGACGCCGCAAGGAATGGTGGATCTGAACGCCAAGCTTATTCAGATCAATCTAGGTCGACCTTCATGCCCCCAAACCAACCGCTAAGAACTCTTCCCGAACTTCACCAAGTTGCAGGTATGACGGATGAACTCTATGACCTGATCTCACCGTCCGTCACGTTGTATGGAGGAAAAGGGATCAGCGTTAACCAGGCCACCAAAGATGTCTTCAAAGCTTTCGGAACAGGCTTTACCGACGAACGGATTGATCGGATCATCGCGGACCGACAAGACCCAAAGCGCGGACCCTTTAAAGACGAAGAAGATTTCACACAATACTTAAGTTCCATCGGGATTACGGGAAATCCCTTTGATCTAGGCGAAGGCGCAAAAGTTCCCCTAGTCTTTGAGCCAGAAACCATTTTTAAAATTCGCTCTACCGGGAAATCCGGCCAAGCCCAAAGCGACATTACGGCCATCGTTTATGACGCTGATAAAGTGCGTAGTAGGCTTGAAAAAGCCCTTGTAGACGAAGCCACCAAAGCCACTGCTGGCGCTGGTTCTGGCGCAAATGGCGCTTCGGGATCTGGCGCTACGGCCGATGGTAAAGATGGAAAATCGTCGACAGCCGACGGCAAAGATGCGAACAAGGCCGATAGTCCAGCTGCGCCCCCGCTAAAACGGCCAAAGATTGTCTATTGGAACGAGCAGTAAACTGCGTTTAGACTAACGACATGAAGTGCCTTGGCGTAGACATCGGCAGCAGCAGTATCAAGATTGCAGAAATTGATTCTTCCGGAAGATCTGCAACTCTCAATCAGGTTTGGGAGCTAAACCTTTCGGCAGATCCCACTCGAGACCAAACAGTTGAAGTCATTGAGAAACTGCGCGGATTTTCAAGTCAGTACATGATGGCGACGGCAAAACCCGGTGACATTCGATGGATCATTGGCGTTCCGCAGAAATCGGTCGCTTCCCGACTTCGCCGCCTTCCATTTACAGACCGTCAAAAAATTTTAAAGGTTCTATCATTCGAACTTGAAGAAGAGATCCCTTTTGATCCAAGCGAGACTGTTTTTGATGCACGAATCGTCGAAGTGTTTCCCAATGGCGCGGACGTCGTCGTTGTGGCTTGTCCTCACGCTCCAATTGAACGCGCACTTCAACAAGCCAAAGACGGCGGATTTGAACCCAGCTTGATTACCTCCGAGGGGTTGGCCCTCGCCAACGTACTCGATACCTGGTGGATGCCTCCGGCTACAAATCCAAGCCAAGCTGTCATTGGCGACGAATCCGTTCGGGCGCACGATGTACACGAGGCATATGCGCTTGTGCAGATCGGCCACACGCAGACGAACGTTATTGTTTTCCGAGATAAACATGTCGTAGCCATTCGGTCGATCCCGTGGGGCGGACATGATGTGGCACTTACTATCGAATCTGTTTTCAAAGTTCCTTACATAGAGGCGATGAAGGTCTTGCAAACGAAGAGCTTCGTTTTGCTTAACACAAATGGCGTTTCACGCGATCAATTGGCGATGCACAAAGCCGTGTCGGAAGCAGCGGCACCACTACTTCGTGAAATTCGCACGACCATTTTGGATGTCAGAACTTCAGCGGGTTCTGAAATTCGATCGCTGAGATTAACCGGCGGAGCTAGCCAAATTCAAAACTTCGGGCCATGGCTAACTCAGTCGCTGGATGTGGCCACCAATCAACTTGAATACTTCAATCACCTCAACGCATCTGCAAAGATCCAAGTTCGAGTGGCTCAAAGCCCAGAGATCGAGAATGTTGCCGCTTCCGCAATTGGCCTCGCGATCGAAGGACTTCGGAAATCAGTAAATCCCGCTATCAACTTGCGCCGTGGGATCTTTGCAAAATCAAATGATAGTGTCAGAGTTTTCCTCGAAAACTGGGGCACGACCCTACAGCTTGCGGTGGCTATATTCTTGGTCTTTTTAGTCTACTCGGTCCTTCGCGATGGCACCACTCTGACGCTTGCCGAGCAGTCAGATGATATCGTCACGACCGCAGCCAAAACGCAGGCCGGGCTAAAGAATGCTCAAGCAAATGCGAGTGGAATTAGCCGCTATATTCAAACCGAACTCCGATCGATTAAGAATCGTGAAACTTTGGCGCAAATGGACGAGTACATTTCGGCCCTCGATTTCGTTATTAAAATGGCAGAAAAATTTCCGGTTCAAATTCCGGTCAAGGATGGCCGTGGATTTGATATCGATCATGTTTCTCTCGACAATGACGAACTGATCATCGAAGGCCGGGCGCAAGGCGCGGATCTCTTGGCCGCAATCGAAAAAGAGCTTCGAAGCATGGCTAGAAAAGGCACTGTGAAATCGTCTCAACCGACAAACTTACGAAGCGGTGCCCCGGGGCAACCATTTGGTTTCACGATGAAGCTTGATCGAAAACCGTAGAAGGCTTTGCTCGAAAGTGAGGACACGTTGGCTTTAGAAGATTTAAAAGATCAAGCGCTGGAAGCAATGCAAATTGCGAAAGGCAAGCTCGACGAATTTGAACCGTATCTCAAAGTTCGTGAAGCCTACGATTCACTGCCGGGACTACTTCAAAAATTGGTTCTCGGCTCGATAGGGTTTCTTATTTCTTTGATGTTTTTAATGATCCCCTACTCATTCTATAGTTCCGGATCTGAGAACTTGGCACTGTTCGAAGAAAATCGTGATCTTGTTTTGGACTTGTACCGAGTGAAGAGAAAGATCCTGTCTTCTCCCCAAGCTCCTCCCCCCATGGATCCCTCGTCTCTAGAGAGCTCTGCGCGTTCTGCCGTAAATGCCGCCCGAGTGCAGCCCGAACAAATCAAAGCCATTTCCTTTGTCGACGGTTCAACTTCAAAACCGAGTACCGCCATACCAAAATCTGTTCGACAAAATCTTGTGGAAATTCGCCTAGCAAACCTGAATCTCGCGCAAGTTGTCGACATCGGGCATGCTCTTTCAAATATTCAGTCTACAAAAGTCATGTCGTTTGATGTCCGCCCAGGTTCGGCTCAAGGAAACTATTTTGATGTTATGTTTAAAATTGTAAGTTTCGATATTCCCGTCGCTCCGGTCGCTAAGGGAAAGTAGAGGTCGCACATATGGGTTCAGTTTCGAGCGCGATAAGCGGACTACTTAGTTTTTTCAGAAACAATATGGGCAAGCTTTTTCTACTTCCGTTTGTTGTCTTGCTATGGGTTCCCTTCATTTTTCCATACGGAGATTTGCGTGCGGTAGTTGCAACTACAGGTTCGCGCCTAATGGGCGAGGGTACAGCGATCGACTTTGATACAATGTCTCTTGGCCTCGGATTTCCTATTTCCTTTGATTTCGAAGGATTTGAATTCGTACGAACTGGGCTTCCAGTGCTTTCTGCCGATCGCCTGACTGCCACGCCCAGTCTTGGCGCACTGATTACCCGAAAACCCGGCGGCAAAGTTGAAGCCGACGGTTTTTTCAACGGACAGGTCAAAGCGTCTCTTTCGCCAGGTGCCGCAATCAAAGAAAACGCCGGCAACAAGCATGACATCACGGCAAACATTTCTGGAATTCAGCTTGGCCTCCTCACGACAGCGTTAAAACGAGCTGGAATTTTAAACTTTACTGCTCAAGGTTCTATCGATTCACAAGCAACCGCGACGATAGACCCCACATTTGGAGACCAGCCGATAGCGGATTTAAATCTCTCGGCTAATACGGTCTCGGTCCCGTCGGTGTCGGTACCTATTCCCGGCATGGGACCTGTTCAAACACCATCACTGCAATTCGCTAAACTTGATTTCAAAGGGAAACTGCAAGAGGGCAAACTGCAAATTGAGGATTTAACTTTCGGCCAAAGTACGGACAGCCTATCTGGACGAGTGCGCGGCGAGCTCGGCTTAAGTTTGAAAAACGACGGCGGTCGCATTCGGGCGATGACTGGGGCAATGGACCTGAGAGTGGAGCTAAGCGTCTCCCAATCGATGATGGACGCTATGACAAAATCGGGGGTCGCATTGGCCCTTTTGCTGGTCGAAAAGTTTAAAACCGTGTCTGGCGACAACCTCAAATATGGCTTCCGCGTCCAGTCGACTGTGAATAGCCCAAACCCGAAACTCCTCCCTCTCTCCTCTGGGGGCTAATAGGCCTATTTCGCGCCGAGTTATTTACCCCGAGACACTTCGCAGGATTGCTCGCGCCAATTCTTACCTTTAGGCTACGACCCTACTAAACATTGGGTTTCCGGCACCCGAGCTATTTTACCAAACGTTGTTATCGAACGTTTTTAACAGCGCCGGCAAAGAGGGGTACACACATGGCAGGAGTCAATAAAGTCATCATCGTCGGACGATTGGGAGCAGATCCTGAAATTCGCCAGGTAGGCAATGGCGGCAATGTGGCTCGCCTCAGTGTTGCGACAAGCGAAAACTGGGTCGACAAAGAGGGACAAAAACAAGAGCGCACCGAATGGCATCGCATTGTAGTTTGGGGCAAGCTTGCAGAAATCTGCGGTCGTCACCTTTCAAAGGGGCGCCAAGTTTACATCGAAGGTCGTCTTCAGACTCGTTCTTGGGAAGACCAAGGCGTAAAAAAATACTCGACTGAAATCGTCGCCAATACGGTTCAATTCTTAGGTGGACCAAACGAACGAGCAGAAGGCTCGGCTTCGTATGGTGGCGCTAGTGGCGGCGGAGCAGGCCGAGCAGCAAGTCGACCAGCAGCTGACGACGCTGGCGGCGGCTTCCAAGACTTTAGCCCCGAGCCAAGTTTCGACACATCAGAAGACATTCCGTTCTAGAAGTCTATTTTGTCGCTACGGCCTCCGGCCTGCGTCTCGGGTGAGCCTCGCTCCTTCGAAGCTCTCACCCTCGTTTCGATGCAGGGGCATCGAAAGATAAGACAGGTCGCTACGGCCTCCGGCCTGCGCTGCTTTCGATGCGGGGGCATCGAAAGATAAAGACAAGGTCGCTACGGCCTCCGGCCTACGCTGCTTTCGATGCAGGGGCATCGAAAGATAAAGACAGGTCGCTACGGCTTGGCGACCCTCCATAGGGGGGGCCCCGCCAAGAGCCTCCTCGAATTTTTCTTATGTACCGCGATTCTTGTTGAGTCGCGATACATACCGACAATTGTCCTGCTACTACTCCGATTCTGATGCCTCTTCGCACCAGCTACCCTTAGAATAATGGAAGCGAGGTCATCCATGCGTCGAACATCATTTATGAAATTCCTATCTCTTCTATCCGAAGTTGTTTTCGCTGTAGTTTCGACCACAACGATGATGACGATTGGCTTCAGCGAAAGCGCCGCCGCCGCTACCGTAGAAAAAGTAAAGGGCTCGGCCGCAATAATCTCTTACGGCGAAGACGAGACTCAGCCCGCTAAAGGCGACAAAGTTTTCGCAACAGAGAATGGGAAACGCAAAGCCCTAATGGAAGTCGTCCAGATTAAAAATGGAAAAGCCAAAGTTAAAATCACAAAAGGAAAAGTAAAAGAAGGCATGGAAGTCGTAGCCGGGAAGGCGAAAGCGACTGCGGACTCTGGAGACGGCGAGGAAGATCCAGAAGCTGCGGCTGACGAATCGGCCGGCAAAAAGAAGCGGCCACGATCAGCTGGTGCCGCCACACTATTCAAAGACATGACCGTTGGATTTCTTGGTGGTTACGCAATGGATTCACAGAGTGTGACAATTACTGGATCGGCAGCACAAGCCATGACCGGATCGGGTTTCAGCGTGCGCGGATTTGCAGATATTCCAGTAGCAGGAAGCCTCGCTCTTTTGACTCGCGTGGGAGCAGAACAGTTCAACGTAAAAAAAGACGATTTTAAAAGCGAGATCCTGTACGCAGTCGTAGATCTGATGCTGAAATATTCATTCGCATCAACGGGTTTCGTTCCCTTTGCGATGGGTGGACTTGGACTTCATTTTCCAATCTCTAAAGCGTCTAACATTCTTGATGTAAACCGTGTTTCGTCAACAACCGTATTCTATGCCGGCGGCGGGTTTAACTTCGTGATGGGAAGCTCGAGCTACATGCAGTTAACGGCAGAATACGGAATGTTTCCGCCATCTAACGATGTGTCGACCACTCTCATCGCAATTCGCGGCGGCATCGGCTTCCGCTTTTAAGGCGTCGCTACGGCTTGGCGACCCTCCGCAGGAGGGCCCCGCCAAGGGCCTTCGTCTCGGGCGAGCCTCGCTCCTTCGAAGCTCTCACCCTCGTTTCGTGCAGTGGCGCGAAAAGACTTTCCCCGTCCCCCCATCCAAGGCAGCCCATGGCTTTTTCGGAAGCTCTTGCGCGGCAGGATGCCGGTTCCTCGCAAGGAGGCCAGGATGGCCGTCTTCCGAAAAAGCCATGGGCTGACTAAAATCTTTCGACCGCGATAATACCTGGAATTTTTTGAAGATCAGCCATCACTTGTGTGAGGTGACTTTTATCGCGCACAGAAATTTCAAACTGACAGACAGCCTTTTTGTCTTTCGTCGTTCTTGCCTGAACATTCAAAATATTTGCACTTCTCGAAGCAAAGGCCTCCGACATGCTCTTCAGCAAACCCGGAATATCTTGGCTCACAACCCGCAAGCGAACGTTTCGGGTTTGACCCTCGGGAGTTGTCTCCACAGTCCAACCGACATCAATACGGCGTTCATTATCAACTTCAAACGCTTTTTCACAATCGGACCGGTGCACGGTAATGCCACGGCCGCGCGTAATAAATCCCAAGATCGGATCGCCTGGAATTGGATTGCAACAGCGAGCAAACCGAACCAAAAGATCGTCCATGCCGTCGACCTTGATAATCGACTTCGACTTCAAATTCTTTTTCGACGCGTTTACGTTTGAGAATACTTTTTCCAAAAAAGATTTTGGTTTTTCCGGTTCAACTGAAGAGGCCGCCGCTATTTCCGCAAGCTTGATTCCTGGCTCAAAAGCCTGAATCACTGCCAGAGCAGTGATTTTTCCGTAGCCAATCTGCACGTGGATATCGTCTAAATCATGAGTTTTAAAATGTCTTACGACTCGGTCAAGCTCCTGCGAGGGACGAAGGTATTTGTCTTTCGTAAGCTTGTACTTCGCAAATTCTTTTTCCAAAATATCTTTGCCAAGTTCGCCCGCCCGCTTTCTTTCCTGCGCGGTAACATACCATCGAATCTTCGACTTCGCTCTGGTAGTGACACAGTTCTTCAGCCAATCCTTTGACGGCTGCTGGTTGGGGTTGGTCGTGATTTCTACCGTATCGCCATTTCTTAGTTTATGTTTCAAAGGCACAATACGGCCATTTACTTTTGCACCCGAGCAACGCGTGCCAACATCCGTATGGACAGCGAATGCAAAGTCAATCGGAGTCGCTCCATCCGGCAGCTCACGAACTTCGCCTTTCGGCGTGAACACATAAATCTCCCGATCAAAGAGATCTTTTTTTACGGTCTCTAAAAATTCATCGGGGCTACCGACTTGCTGGTGAAGAGAGACGAGATCTCTCAACCAATCAAACTTCTTCTCGTCGTTGTCAGGACGTCCACCTTCTTTGTATTTCCAGTGGGCCGCGATCCCTCGCTCGGCTACCATATGCATTTCTCGAGTCCGAATCTGAATTTCGATTCGCTCGGCGCCCGGCCCGAACACAGTCGTGTGTAGCGACTGATAGTTATTCACTTTAGGCATGGCGATAAAATCTTTGAATCGCCCTGGAACCGGCTTCCAAAGCGAATGTACGTGACCAAGAACTTCATAGCATTCGCTGACGGAACCAACCACGACGCGAAACGCGAGAAGATCATGGATCTGTTCGTAATCGAGTTGTCGAGTCTGCATTTTCTTGTAGATGGAATACAAATGCTTCGGCCGACCAAACACTTCAAATTTTAATTTTGTCCTCAAAGAAATTTCATTCGACAAAAGTCGTTTCACGTCATCGATGTATTTTTCGCGCTCAGTTTTTCGCTTCGCAACCGCCTGAGCCAACTGATAATACATGTCCGGTTTCGAGTACCGAAGCGACAGGTCCTCGAGCTCGATCTTGAGAGACATTATCCCCAACCGACCAGCCAGCGGTGCGTAGATATCTAAAGTCTCTTGCGCAATCCGCACCTGTTTTTCATACGGCATGTGCGTCAGTGAGCGCATATTATGAAGCCTGTCTGCAAGCTTCACCAAAACAACGCGAACATCTTTCCCCATCGCAACAATCATCTTCCGAATATTTTCGCCCTGCTTTTCGTGCGTGTTGCGGAATCCAAGTCGCGAAATCTTTGTCACACCATCGACAAGTTCACAGACCGTCCGACCAAACTCGCGTTCGACGTCCTCAAGAGTGGCATGGGTGTCTTCGACGGTATCGTGCAAAAGACCTGTAATGACCGTTGCTGTGTCTAAGCGAAGTTCAGCGAGAATGCCCGCTACTCCCAAAGGATGGGTGACATAGGGCTCGCCGCTTCGGCGAAATTGACCTTCATGGGCTTTTTCGGAAAATTTGTACGCCTTCGTGATCAACTCGAAGTCAGCAGACGGGTCGTAGCCGCGAACACGCTCGAGGAGGTCCTCGAGTGTCTCGGTCACACCTTGTGGAATCAATTCCGCTGTTGCGTGATCAACCATTACTTTGTGCCCAATACCGCTAGTCGGCAGTCCCCACTATCAGAGCCATGCCGGGTGTATCAGCTTATCGGAGTTTCCGGAAAATTTCTCGATAGAATAAGAAGCAGATATGAAGCTCCGAGCCTCACAAAAACCGGTTCAAATTATCGGTTTAGATCTTTTTCGACCTGTGCGATCTGGTCGGCATCATCAACTTCTTCAAATCGAACCGATCCAGCCGCAACTTCACGGAGTGAAGTTACGATGTACTTGTTTCGACCTGAAACAGTTGGGCTAGCTCCTTTGAGCAGCTGTTTTGAACGCTTGGCTACCAATAGGACCAGTGCAAAGCGATTTTCTACTTTATCTAAACAGTCTTCTACCGTGACGCGTGCCATAGGGAGGAAACCTAACGTCCTGCGATCAGAGATTCAACCAGTTTCTTAAATTCGCCAAAAGACCGCTCAAAATCGTCGTTAACCACTTGATGATCAAATTCCCCTGCTTTTGCAATTTCACGACTGGCGTTGGCCATTCGAACTTCAAGATTTTGAGTTCTACCCTTGTCACGCTTTTCGACGCGTCGCCGTAACTCATCGATAGAAGGTGGTAAAATGAAAATTGTCGAAGCATCCGGGTACTTCATCTTGAAGGTCTCTGCGCCCTGGACATCCACGTCCATGATCACGACTTTGTTCTCTGCCCACGCCTCTTCTAACTGATAGAGGGGAGTGCCGTAGAGGTTCGTGTGTACTTCGGCCCATTCGACAAAAAACCCACTGGCGACCAGTTCTTGAAACTTGGCGCGGCCGACAAAATAGTAGGGCTTACCTTCTGACTCGCCTTCCCGCATTGCACGGGTGGTGTAGGTCACCGTGTCTACCAGAACCGATAGCTCTTTCGTCGCTCGCTCGACGAAACTCGATTTGCCGGCACCACTTGGTGCAGCGACGATGATCATTCTTGTGCCAAGCCGGCCAGGCTGATTCAATTTCGCCTCCCCTTACTCGACATTTTGAACCTGTTCGCGAATCTTTTCCACGAGAGTCTTTGCTTCAACTACAATCCTCGTCAATTCGGCAGTCTGGCTCTTTGAACCGACTGTGTTCACTTCGCGCAATAGCTCCTGAGCGTAAAAGTCCAAGGTTTTGCCGATCGGTGTGAATTCAGAATCAGAGTCATTGCCTTCAGCTCGTTTAGAATTTTTAGCAACTCCTCGACCACCGACTTTTGTCCCAGTCGATTTCACGTTCGGTGAAACGAGCTCCCGGTACACTTTTAAGTGTGCTTTCAAACGCGCAATTTCTTCTCGAATGTCACCACGATCAACCAAAAGGGCAACTTCGTGATGAAATCTCGCGTCCTCTTCCATTGGTGCTTTTAATCCTGTCGCTCCCAACCGGTCCATGCGAGTTTTCAGCCTAGATCGCAAATCCTCTGGCGCCTCCGAAGCAAGGCGCTCAACTTTTTCAACAACTCCATCAAGATTGCTAAGAAGCTCCAGAAGTTCTTCTTGAATGGCGCTCCCTTCACGGCTTTTTTCAAGGTCAAGCGCCGCGAGGGCTTCTTCAGCCAAATTTAAAATTAATCCCTTTTCGGAATCGGTCATCTGGAAATCACTGACCACACGAACAACATCCGGAGCGCGCGCAATCATTTCGAAAGGAATTTCCTGGCCCTTGAGCCCTGTCGCCTTCGCCAATTTTTTTAATGCCTGAACCCACTCGGATGCCAACTTTTCGTCAATCTCAACATGCGATTGTTCACTCGTTCCTCGCACTCGATTGACATGCAGATCAACTGTTCCCCGCGAAAGTCTGCTTTGAGCCTTTTTGCGAATCTCTGGCTCTAGTTCGGCCCACTCTCTAGGCAAATGAACTCGCACTTCAAGAAATCTTCCGTTCACGGACCGTACCCAGGCTTCGGCGAAACCGGAAGGAGTCGTGCGATGGAGCGCGGCTTTTGAACGCGCGGCTTTTTGTGAAACCGACTTTTTTGAACGACCATACCCGGTCATGCTCTTCATAGCGCGGAATCCTCTAGCCGATCGACCATTCAGTCAATCGTATTCGCGGTAAAAAACTTAAACGCAAACTGACTGGCGATATCCAACTCTCGTTCAACGTCCACCCAAAATGTATTTGGATCTCTGGCAAACCACGTGCGCTGTTTTTTCGCCAGCCGCATCGTCCCTTTTACTATACTTGCCCTTAAATCAGACAAGCTCGCCGGAGTCTTTAAATGTTCCAAGGATTCTCGGTATCCGACAGACTGAAGGGCCGGCCGATCGGAAAAGCCTGCGTCAACAAGACCCTTCACTTCGTCGAGTAGACCCAGTTCTAGCATCCTCGCGGTGCGAGCCTCGATCCTCACCTCTAAAGACGGGCGATCGATTTTCAGTCCAAGAGTCGCTACTTTTCGCCCAGGAAATCGAAACCGGCTTGCGTCTTCAAAACGCCGCTTGATGTCGGAAAGCTTTTCGCCGCCTTGCGACTCCATAATTTCCAAGGCCCGCACGATTCGATATCGATCCTGTTCCGCAATGGTCTTTGCGGCCTCAGAATCTTTTGCTACGAGCTCGCGATAGACGGCAGGTAGGCCTTCGGCATCGATCCGTCGTTCAATTCTAGTTTGAATTTCAACATCCGCTTTTTCAATTGGATACATTCCCTTCATCAGAGCTTGGACATAAAATCCGCTTCCGCCACAAACGATGTAAGACCGATTGGGATTGGAGCCGATTAGACCGAGCGCCTCGCGCTCGAAAGTGCCTGCAGTATATTCATCGGCAACGGAAACATGGCCGACAAAATGATGTCGCACTTCCAACAATTCCGTTGGTGAAGGTCGAGCAGAGCCGATAATTAACTCACGATACACTTGAACGCTGTCGCTAGAAATTATCTCTGCGCCGAACTCTTTCGCCAGTTTGATCGCTAACGCGGTTTTTCCTGCCGCTGTAGGACCTACCAAAAAAAGCAAGCTAGGATGAACAGTGGTGTCACTTCCGATCACGACCTAAACCGTTCGTCCGAAATCGCGCTCTAGCTTCGAGAACGGATACTCGACGCTCACCGGTCGGCCATGAGGACAGAAACTGGACATGGGAAATTCGTCCATCTGGTTAAGCAATTCGCGCATTTGTTCTCGAGACAAAGTTTGCCCTGCACGCACGACTGAATGACAAGCCATGGTCGCAAATATATCGCCAATCTTTTCTTCGATCAAAAAACTTCCCCCGCGGTCAAGCGAAGCACTTGCCACATCCTTCAGTGCTTTTGCAACGACGGCTTCCTTCAAGATCACGGGAAGCTCTTGTACAGCAACGGTTCGTGGCCCGACTTGCTCAATCGAAAACCCAATCTGGTGAAGATCACTCTGATGCTTCATTAACGCTTCCAACTGATCGTCTTCGATATTAATCAATATTGGAATAAGCAGACTTTGAGTTTCCAGTTTACCCTCTTGTCCCTTCGCCTTCCACGCTCTCATTAATCTCTCGAACGCAACACGCTCATGGGCTGCGTGCTGATCGATAAAAACAATTTTCCCAGCTTCCTGACAAACGATGTAAGTCTGGTCAGCTTGCCCGATAACATCCAAGCGAGACCAGACGCCGACGCCGGTGTTCACCGACAGTACCGGAAACGTTTTCTCTTTTACTTGAGTCTTTAACAAATCGGACGAAGAAAATTCGAACGAGAGCGACGCAGGGGTTACAACTTCGCTGTTGGGCTGATAGGGTCGGCTAAAGTCTTTTACTGAGTAGCTTTGTACGGCACCACTCGCAGACGCCGATCCCCTACTTATGCCGCTGCTGGTGCCCATAGCTGGGTGAATACTTGGCGTGTTTTCACCCGACTTTGCGCTTCCATCTAACCAAGGTGCTTTTTCAAGAGCGGACCGAAGTGTTCTAGCGACAGCCCGGAAAGCCCGAGAAGGATCGCGAAACTTTACCGCCGATTTCGTGGGATGTATGTTCACATCTACTTCACCATTGGGAGCTTTTAGTTTAACGGCGGCCACGGGAAATTCGCCGTGCATCAATAGGCCACGATAGCTTTCGACGACTGCCGCTTGAAGCGAACGATCTTGAATCCATCGGTCCTGCACGAAAAACCAAAGTCCCTTCGAATTTCCTGTGACGTCTTGCGGGCCTGAAAAAGCGATTTTAACTTCGATTCCTTCAAACTCCCCCTCAGCCAAATGTAACTTTACTCCCAGCGCCGTTTGGCAACGCGCTAGAAAGTCTTCACCCTTTTTAAATGCAAACTCAGGTTTAGCACCAGTGCTTCCGCCCGATTGCGCTTTCGAGCGAAGTCGTATTCCTACCGAAGGATGGCTGATTGCAATCGCTCTCAAAACGTTTTTAATTTGAGCGCCTTCGGCAACTTCGGACTTCATAAACTTAAGGCGGGCCGGAACATTTTCGAACAGTTCACTGATTTTGACGACCGTTCCGAAATTACCGGAACTTGGCATGACCTCTCCGATCCGGCCAAAATCAGACTCAATTTTGGAAGCCGAGCCTGACGAGACCTTTTCGGAAGTTCGCGGTCTTGATTGAAGCTCCAATCGACTGACCGCCGCAATAGAAGCCAGCGCCTCTCCGCGAAAGCCAAAACTTTGCAACGACCAAATCTCATCGGCTGCCTGAATCTTGCTGGTCGCGTGTCTCGCCAACGCTTTAGGTAAATCTTCAGCGACAATTCCAGCGCCATCATCAACTACCCGCACATACCGGCCACCATAATCGAATTCGACTTCTATTTCGCGCGCCCCGGCATCGATCGAGTTTTCAACTAGCTCTTTCACCAAGTGCGACGGGCGCTCGACAACTTCACCGGCCGCGATTTGATCGACCACATGAGACTGCAAAACATTGATAGCTTTGGGTACCATCATATCTTGTGTCGATAGCGTGTTACTTTCCACAAATCCCCTCTAAGCGAAAAAATCAATCTGACTAAAAGACAGTACCAAGCGAAAATAAAAATTGCGGGTAGGATTTCCCCTCGATCACGTATCTTGCGTCTATTCGCGTAGCAATTTCGTCGAAGCGCATACCAGCCGTAAGACTTAGCGCCGCGCCTATGCGCGCATCTAAACTATCGCCAGCCGACAAGCCTTGAGAAGTCTGAATGCTCGACAAAGTTAAAACCGGGCCGGCCGC
This sequence comes from Deltaproteobacteria bacterium, assembly GCA_017302795.1. Lineage (GTDB taxonomy): Bacteria > Bdellovibrionota > Bdellovibrionia > Bdellovibrionales > JAMPXM01. Next base: position 170,652 of record JAFLCB010000004.1, read on the forward strand.
GGCCGAGATTAAGGAGTCGTTCCGCATCCGAAGGGGCATCACCAAAAGGGCATCTACCCAAACAACAAATCCAGAAGGTTTCGTTGACGACAAATTGTCGTAATAAGTCGGCGCGCCGTAATGCAAAAGAAAGTTGAGATCTACAACTGGCCCCTGAATTAAAACGTCCGGGCCAGAAATTTTGAAACCGTAAACAGTTAAACTCTCTTGGCGGCCCACACCATCAACATCTTCCTGGAAATCGACGAGTCCAAATACCAAGCTGGCCGACTGAGAAAACACATAAGGGTTTTTAGCGCTTGCGGCTTGGTTTTCCTCGGCCTCGTTTTCGGCGGCGAAGGGACCTTTTTTCGGTTTTTTCCCTTTTGCTTTTGCGATTGCCTTTCGAACCTCGGCCTCTGGCCTTACATCAATCGTTAAAACCCAACCAAGCTTTCCTTGAAATCGAGTTCTATAAAACTTTTGATATTCTCCACGAGTCCCTTTGGAAACCGGGATTCTGGTCCCCTGAGGCAAGATTGCAAACGGTTTCGAATCAAGGTCCGGCTTCTCGTAGACCAAAGTTTCCGGAGCAACGACAACCGAGTGTCTAGATGAAGCGACTTTAATAGCTTTGCCTGAAACACATTCAGCAAAAAATACCGTGGTGACGAAAAATATCAGCGCGGTGATCTTCATCCGAAGCGCATGCCCCAAACTCGTCCAAAGGCTTCAAATACTATTCTCGCATTCATCTTGCTTTGGCCAACTCGGCGATCTTCAAAGTGAATGGGAACTTCTCGGCCTTTGAATCCGGCTTCGAGACTGCGGTACTTAAGTTCAATCTGAAAACTATAGCCTTCTGACTTTACTCGCTCGAGTCCGATCCCTTTCAGCGTTGACGCTTTCCAGGCATTGAAACCACCCGTCCAATCATTCAGCGGGTGACCCAAGATTGTTCGACTATATAGGCTTCCACCACGACTGATAATTTTTCGACCGAGTCCCCAGTTCCGCGTTCCGCCGCCTTCAACGTAGCGCGAACCGACAGCGAAATCTGCGCCATCTAACATGGCTTTCAACAATTTGACTAAATCGACCGGGCGATGAGAAAAGTCGGCGTCCATTTCAACCAAGACGTCGAAACCTCGCTCGAGCCCCCACGCAAAGCCCGCCAGGTAGGCTTTTCCTAAACCCTGCTTTCCGGGGCGCGATAAAAGACTCAGCCTCGAGCCGAACGAAGAGGTTTTCTGAATGTCTCGAACAGCATCATCGGTCCGATCAGGAGAGTTATCGTCCACGATTAGAGCTTCGAACTGAAGTCCGTTCAATTCTCCACTGCCGATCGCAGCATCGACGGTCTTAAAGATTTCCGCCGTCAGCGGACGGACGTTTTCCAGTTCATTGTAGGTAGGAATAATTACGAGAGCTCGCATGGGCGGAGCCTAGCGAAACCTCCCCCCATCGGTCATTTGCAGAGCCAGAAATCCGATGTTTTTGACATGGTGCGCATTAAACCCGTCTTCAGCACTTCTGCTCTCAAACCTGCGGGGGTAGTCGACGATCGCGATCGCTCTGCTTCCGACTGCCCACAGCGCGGACCGGGGTCGCAAGCAACTTCATGGGGTCTTCTGCGCGGCGGGCAATGTGGGCCTTAACTAACTTCGATGCCTCGTCATGGGAACGGCGATAAACAATCGGATCAAATCCACATCGTCCACAGCTTAGACTCATTCGGTGTCGAAGCACGGTGAACACTTCACTTATGCCAACGAAAATCGCTGCCACTCCAAGGCCTCTCGCATCGATCCCTCCGGCAATCGGAGCGAACACCATGAAGCCTAGAAAAATCGAAACGGCGACATCGAAAAAGGACACATGGGATTTAGAATAAATCCGGTGCTGGTGACCGCAAAAGGCACAGAATCGAATGTCATTCTTTTTTCGCCGCATGAACTTCAGAATACAGCACATTGACAGCGCCCCACGAGACCAGAACCGTTCGAATAATTTCAGCGACTAGACCGTGGTCCAGAACTCCATCGCGAAACGCGACCAAAGGCCCTCACCGGAAGATCTTCAATGTTAGTCTTATAGAAGGAGGTCTCCTCAATGAACAAAGCCACAAGTACACGATTATTTTTCATCGTGAGCCTCATAATGTCTTCGACGGCCTACTCGCAAATCAATGAAGCAAGCGAAGAAGACGACTACGTTTCGTATGAAAAAATTGTTGATGATCTCCAGTCCCGAACAAAAAAGCAGCCGGCTTCACAAAGCTCGACTCGTTACTCCTCGGGACGAGATCCGTTTGAGAATGTTTGGATCCACGCCGGTGTCGGAATTGCGCAAACCACTCAAAATATTGATCTGCCAAACGGAGCCACTGTTTATATGGCAGGACGCGGAGTGCAGGCCACACTTGGAATCGATATTTTAGGACCCAACCTATCTGCCGAGGGAAGCGTAAGAAACTTTGGCGAGTCCGAGGATTCGCCAATGGGAGTAGCTACGAAAACCGCGCTCAAAGAATTTGATCTGAAAGTCTTAGTGAAAACCCGCGAGGGACGTTTTGGTTTCAAGGGCGGCGGTGGTTTATCGGCTCGATACATGACTGTTCGATCTGGACTCGAGACATTTGACATCACGACACCAGCGAGTGTTTTGCAAGTCGGCGGCGACTTTTACCTTTCACAAACCGTCAGTCTAGGTGTGGATCTCGCAGTCCGCACGGCCATGATAACTGAAACTTTTGACCGAACGAGCTACGACGGAACCCTTCGCCTCGACACTCACTTCTAGAAGAGGGATCCACCAGTGTCTAGCTTCTGGCATTCACCTTGGATTGTCTTCGTCATCGCAAGCGCGGGTGCCGGTTTGGCATTCGTACTCTTCGTGTTAGTCACACAAATGGCACTCCGGAATCGCCGAATAAAGAGGTTCCAGGATCTCGAACTGATTCCCAACATTCTTCTAACTCAACACCCTGTATTGTTCATCGGCCGCAACCGATCGCTGTTTCGCCTTGCCGGCGATTTTCTAGAACTTCCAATTTATTTGAAGGAGCACGGGTTTCAGGTCGAGGAAGTTGAACTTCAAACTCGCGGTTTGAATTCAGCTGCGATTCTCAAAGTTATTTCATCCCTCTTACGATCCTCCGCAGCGTCGAAAACTCACCTCTTCTTGCCGGCGGACTTTGCGGAGTTGGCGCTCGATCTTGCTTTCAACGGTCACCCAGGACTCGCAAGCTTAACCGTCATCGGTTCGCAAAAAATGAGTCCGATGCAACTTCGCCCGCCCCGAGTTCCGCTTCACGTTCGACCCGATTTAAAGCCGCAAATTGCTAAATTCGACTTTCAAACCGAGCGCTCAGCACTTGACCATGTTGTTTCCCTTGCCGAATTCGATCTGCGATGATGCTATCAGAACATGGCGCCTACAGATCACGGCTCTAAAAAGTCCGACAAGCCAACGCACCCGAAAGGGATCGGCATTTCAGACGCAACCACAGAAACAATTCTCGACGTCTCCGCCCAGATTTCTCACGAAATTGTCGACGGCGCCAAAGATCGAGCAAATGAGCTGTTTCATCTGCCGATGATGGTATTGAAATTTTTGATTAATCCTTACCGATTCATTCGGACGACACCCGATTTAAGAACGGTTTCCTGGGTCGTACTGGCCATCTCAAGCGGAATTCTTGGCGCAGTCGTCAACGCAGTGATCTACCAAAGTGCCTGGCGTTTCTTGATGGCAGTTTTGATTTTGCCGGTGGGTGCTTTTTTATCTGTATTTGCGACGAATTCGATTCTTAAGCTGGTTTTCCGTGGTGCACATGGGATTAAGTATCGATATCGTTCCGGCGCTAGCATCTTTGCCTTTGCAAATTTATTTTGGTGGATTCCAATTGGCGCAGCAGAAAAACTTCCAGCGGTCGCACTCATTGGATTTTTCGCGGCACTCTCCATAGCGGCTGTCGGCTATACCGAAAAACTCGGACTGCCAAAATACCTAGTTCTGCGATGGTTTGCCGTGATTGCGGTCGCGCACACGGCTCTTTGGTCCATTGGTAGATTCATCAGTGATTAAAAGCAGCGCAGGCCGGAGGCCGCAGCGACACACTTAGTTGCGTACGCCAGTTGAACCAAACCCTCCGGCGCCACGATCGGTGCTCGAAAGCTCATCAACGACTTGTATATCCGCTTGAACAACGGGGCACAAAACAAACTGAGCAATTCGGTCTTGATCCCGAATCTCGACCGCCTTGTCGCTAAGGTTAATCACAATCACTTTCACCTCGCCGCGATAATCAGCGTCGACAGTTCCCGGAGTATTTAAAACAGTAATACCCTGTTTGGCCGCTAAGCCACTTCGAGGGCGAACCTGGATTTCGTAACCCGGGGGAATTTCCATCGAGAGCCCTGTTGGAACCATCACACGAGCCATAGGCTGAAGGATCATAACCTCGTCAAGCGCAGCTCTCACGTCGAGACCAGACGCGTAGGTCGTCTCATAGCGCGGGAGCTCACCCTTGAAATTAGGAAGTGTTTTGATTTTCAATGGTACTTTAAGAAACGCAAAGCCCCGATTGGCAGTCGATCCCATATTCGATGTCGGTTCCATTTCTCCTCCAGAATAATAAAATTACGTCAGTTTCAATTTCACTTTTGAAGATCGAAGTAGCTTTACTCGCGATCCCTTAGTCTTGGAACGCTTCGCCCGCGTCTTCTTACTTCGCGCTTTTGCTGCCGCTGACATCTGAGAACCTTTTCCAGATCGCCCAGCCTTCGACCATTTAGTTCGTTGCTTTTCGATCCACTCTGCCATGGGTTTTTCAGGCATCGGACCCATGATCGTGACACCTAAAGAATCCGTGCGTAAAACCTCATTGGCCATTTCCCGCACATTTTCGGACTTTACCCGACTGTATTCCGTGAGGACTTCGTCAAGTGAACGATAGCGGCCGAAAACTTGTTCGTTAATGGCAATGGATTGCATCCGACTTTCAGGATCATCAGAACCAAGAATTGTCGCCGAGCGAACTTGCGCTCGAACCATTTCCAACTCTTCTTTATCAAAACCACCGGTTCGAAGCTTGGTGAGCTCCTCAAAAATGACGGAAAGCGCCTCAGGGGCTTTCGTTGGTTCGGTGGCCGCGTACATCATCATAGTTCCTGCATCTACAAAAGAATACAGATGCGAATAGACCGAATAAGCAAGACCTCGATTTTCTCGAACCTCCTGGTAAAGGCGCGAAGTTAAACCTCCGCCTAACATTCCATTCAGCATTATCGATTCAAATCGCTGATGATCTCGAAAACCAGGCGACTTTGTACCGACAAGAATATGAGCCTGTTCAGCGCGCCTGCGAATCACCTTAGTGAAGCGTTGCGCATCGACGGAACCCAAAGCTGTCCCTGCAGGAAGCTCTTGTTTCGTGGTTCCGCGGAGCTCGCCCACGTGTTTATTCACCAACGCACAAAGTGAGTCATGGTCGACACGTCCCGCAGCCGCTATGACCATGTTTTGGTTTACATATTGGCGACGATAAAACTTTAAAACTCGCTCCCTGGTCATCGACGAGATTGACTCCATCGAGCCTAAAATCGGAAGTGCCAATGTCGATCCCTTGAATGCATTCTCGAAATGTCGATCATAAACGCAATCATCCAACTGATCTTCGCTCGAGCGAATTTCTTGAATGACGACATCTTTTTCCATCGTCACGTCGTTAGCAGTAAATGTAGGGCGGGTTACGACATCACACAGGACATCAACATATCGAGGCAAGTATTCTGGAAGGCCAAAGGCGACAAACGACGTGCCCTCGCGAGAGGTGAACGCATTGATATCAGCACCCACTTCTTCCATATCTCTCGAGATTTCAAAGGCATTGCGATTCTTTGTGCCTTTAAAGACCATGTGCTCAACGAAGTGAGCCAGCCCCGCTTCGTCTTTGGCTTCGTCGCGGGTTCCTTTGCTGACGAATACACCAATCGAAACCGCAACAGCGCTTGGGTGGTTTTCGGTAACCACCCTTACGCCACTTGGAAGCGTCGACTTTTTATACCGATACTTCGTCCAAGGATTCTTACTCACCATCAGTTTGGTGCGTCGGTGAGAATAGCGCGACGAGAAAGCTTAATGCGACCTGCGCGGTCAATATCAAGAACCTTTACGTCAATCAGATCACCCTCTTTAAGAACATCCGTCACCTGACGAATACGTTCGTTCGAGATTTCAGAAATGTGCAGAAGGCCTTGGTTATTCGGCATGATTTCAACAAACGCACCGAAGTCCATAATCTTCACGACTCGGCCGTTGTAAACGCGGCCTACTTCTGCTTCCGCACAAATTCCCTGAATGATTTCGATCGCACGTTTTGTTTTCAGTGGATCTGAAGATGCGATATGAATGCGACCATCATCTTCGATGTCGATCTTCACACCCGTTTCTTCAACAATCGCTTTGATCACTTTTCCGCCGGCGCCGATGACTTCGCGCACTTTTTCTGGCTTGATCTGGATCGTTTCAATTCTTGGTGCATAAGGGCTGATTTCGCCACGCGGACGTGTAATCGCTTTTTCCATCTCACCTAAGATGTGCAAACGGCCATCTCGTGCTTGAGTAAGAGCTTGCTCCATCACTGCGAACGAGATCGAGTCGATCTTGATGTCCATCTGCAGTGACGTGATTCCTTCGCGCGTTCCCGCAACTTTGAAATCCATATCGCCCAAATGATCTTCGTCGCCTAAGATATCCGTCAAAACTGCAACTCGGTCGCCTTCTTTGATAAGACCCATCGCGATTCCCGCGACGTTTCCTTTGATCGGAACGCCGGCATCAAGAAGCGCCATGATTCCAGAACAGACTGTACCCATCGAAGACGATCCGTTTGATTCCAAAACTTCGCTCACGATTCGGATCGTGTATGGAAACTTTTCTTGATCTGGGATGACAGCTTTGATCGCGCGTTCAGCCAAGTTTCCGTGGCCGATTTCACGACGGCTTTGTCCACCCATGCGGCCTGTTTCGCCAACCGAGAATGGTGGAAAGTTATAGTGAAGAAGGAATTTCTTCTTCACCATGCCGCCAAGCGCGTCGATCATTTGCTCGTCATCACCTGTGCCAAGAGTCACGGTGCCCAAAACTTGAGTCTCACCGCGAGTAAACAATCCCGAACCGTGCGCACGCGGAAGGATCGCAACTTCGCAAGCGATCGGGCGAACAGTTTTCATATCACGACCATCAATTCGAATCTTGTCGTCTAAGATCATCAATCGAGCGGCTTTGTACTTGATGTTTTCTACGATAGTTCCAAGTTCTTTGGCGCGTTTCGCTTGAGCCTTTTCGTCAGTTACAGAATCGACGAATTTCGCTTTCGCTTCTTTCTTCGCTTCGTCGGCGGCTGCATAGCGCGCCATTTTTTCCCGAATGCGAAGAGCCGCATTGATTTTTGGCTCAAGGAACGCGGTCACTGTCGCTTCGAAATCTGTGTCCATTGCGGGCGGGGTGAAAACACGCTTTGGCTTCGAACCAGTTTTCTTTCGAAGTTCGTCAATCGCATCCATAATTGGAGTCATCGACTGATGACCGAATTTAAGTGCCGCCAATGCATCCGCTTCAGAAATAAACTGCGATTCGCCTTCGACCATTAAGATCCCGTTTCGCGTTCCAGCGATCACGATATCCATGTCTGCGCCTTCAAGCTGAATAGCAGAAGGATTCAATACAAATTGACCACCGATGCGACCGATTTGAATGGCGCAAGTTGGACCATTGAAAGGGATGTCAGAAATATGAAGAGCTGCTGAAACGCCGATCGACGCCAACATTTCAATTGGGAATGTGCCATCATACGAGAGAGTTGTCGCAACGACTTGCGTTTCGTAGCGGTACCCTTCTGGGAAACAAGGACGAATTGGGCGATCGATCAAACGGGCTGTGAGCGTCGCGTTGCCAGTTGGTCGACCTTCGCGTTTGAAATAGCCGCCAGGAATCTTCCCTGTCGCGTAGAATTTTTCTTGATACTCGACTGTTAACGGAAAGAAATCGAGGGTCGATTCTTTCTTTGACGACACGACCGTCACAAGAACCATGTTGTTGCCAGATGTCACCAATACGGCGCCATCAGCTTGTTTCGCTAGGCGGCCGGTTTCAATTGTGATGGCTTTGCCACCAACGGTAGTCGTAACGGTCTGAGTGTTAAACGTGAGTGATGACATTCTAAAAGATTCCTTTTTTGTAGACTTCTATCGGATTACTTTCATCGAATCCGATTATTATTTTTGTACTCTTCTATTCCTGTAAATAAAAAACCAACCCGCTTACTGGTCGCCGTTTAATCAGGCGTCCGCGGGTTGGCTTGCGGACGCCACTAGCGATTGGGCATCCTTACTTGCGGAGTTCGAGGTCCGCGATTACTTTCGTATACTTTTCTGGTGCTGTGTTACGAAGGTAGTTAAGAAGTTTTTTGCGGCGGTTAACCAACTTCACAAGTCCGTAACGGCTGTGATTGTCTTTTTTGTGCGCTTTGAAATGCTCTGTGAGATCTTTAATGCGAGCGGTGATCAACGCGATTTGTACTTCCGATGAACCTGTGTCCATTGTTGTACGTTGGAATTTCTTAACGATTGCGGCTTTTTGGTATCCGAAAACTGCCATTATTTCTCCCTTTCAATTGGAGTGTTTTGATTCCTTCAGGACCTCGTTCGCGTCATGGCTGTCGACGAACAAAGTTTTCTGAAAAACGCTGTTAAAACGTTGAACTAGGGGTACCGAAGATAGCGCGAAATGTCTAGAAAGAATCGCCCGAGTCGCAGGCCTTTGCCGGGGGCCCTGCCTCACGGAGGGGATCGCCAGGCCGCAGCGACGCAATAGCTTCAAGCCCATTAGGGCTGGAAAACACGTCGGATTTTATAAAACTCTCCAGGTTCGGCCGCCAGAAGCGCTAAAAGGCGATTTTCCTCACGGTCTATAACCCGTATGGGAGCTGGCTGAGTTCCAAGCTGAATTTTTCGCAAAAGTTCAGCCTGAACAGCTTTCGAAATCTGGCCATTTTTTAGCAAAGCGGCATCTTGACCCGCTACTTCAATTCGTCCGAAATGCGGAAGCGCCTCGTCAAGTGGCACCCAAGACGAGCCCAGCACCTCGCCGGACCTCCCCTTTCGATTCTCCCAAAGGTCGGAAATCGTCCCCAGCCGCTTCGCTTTCGCCACATTGAAAGGCGCGCTCTCGACGCGGCGGAGAGCACTCACCGTGCCGCCAAACCCTAGTAATCCTCCCACGTAATTCGCCCAGGCTCGAATAAAACTGCCTTTACTACACGAAATTCGCATTGTGAACTCAGCCGTTTCCGGCGACCAGCTTAACCATTGAAGTCCATAAAAGGTCATTTCGCGAACTGGAACTTCTTCGGGACGTTCGCCCTTGTGCGCAAGCTCATAAAGTTTTTTCCCGCCGACTTTTACCGCAGAGTGCACAGGAACTTCTAAACTCAATACGCCGGTCGCAGACAAGGAGACTTCCCGCACCCTGGCTTCTGACACTTCCTGAAGAAACTGTCCTTGCGAGTCGCGAAGCGAAGTTTCTTTTAAAACTTTCCCCGTGATGTCCATCGAGTCGGTTTCTAAGCCCATTCGAACTGTGACTTCGTAGGACTTGTCGCCGTTAAGAAGATAATCGGAAATCTTCGTAGCTTCGCCAACCAACAAAAGCAGCAGCCCAGAGGCGAGGGGATCAAGAGTTCCAGCGTGACCGATGGAACGAATACCAAGCGTGCGCCTTGCTCTCGCAACGACGTCGTGACTGGTCATTCCTGGTTCTTTATCAACCAAGAGAACGCCGTTCACTCTGACTCTCCGTTTGTGTCGCTTTGGGCTCCGCCCTTCGCTGCTTTCGGTGCAGGAGCACCGAAAGATTGGGGAGATTCCTCATTGGTGTCGCTTTGGGCTTCGCCCTTCGCTGCTTTTGCTTCATTGGGTTTGGTGGGGCGAACGCTGTCGAGAATTCCCGAAAGACGAGCCATTTTCTCAAGACCCGTATCGAGAATGAATTCGAACTTTGGAATGTTTTTTAGACGAAGTTGTTTGTTGACGTCGCGAACGAGTTCTTGCGTTGAGTCCTCAAGTGCTTGAAATATGCGCTCGATCATATCGTCTTTTTTCGCTTCGCTAGCACCATCGGGAGTAAAAACCGAAACATAGACCTTGGCGATTTTGAAATCGCGAGTCACATCCACGCGAGTGATTGTGACCGGTCCCCTTGGCACATCGCCCAGACCTCTGATGATCCGATTGGCAATAATGTCGCGGAGGGTTTTCGCCACCCGCGACACTCGTACATCATGATCTTGGCCGCCAGAGCTCATTTAGAACTCACGCGCGATCGATTCCATCTGGAACGCTTCAATCACATCGCCAACTTTAAGATCGTTGTAGTTTTCGATGCTCATACCGCACTCGTAACCTTGTGCGACTTCTTTTGCGTCATCCTTAAATCGCTTCAAGCTGCCGAGGCGACCCGTGTAGATGATTTTTCCGTCGCGGACGAGGCGAACCTGCGCCGAGCGAACGATTTTTCCATCGACTACAGAACAACCGGCGATCGTTCCAACTTTTGGTGCATTGAAGATGTTGCGAACTTCCGCACGACCCAATTGTGTTTCTTTGGACTCTGGAGTGAGAAGTCCGGAAAGGGCCTTCTTCATGTCATCCATCAGTTCATAGACAATCGTGTAAAGCTTGATTTCAACGCCAAGTCGTTTTGCTTGTGACTGCGCTCCACCGTCGGGACGAACATTGAAACCAACTACAATCCCATTGGCGGTCGAAGCCAAAAGAACGTCGGATTCATTGATACCGCCAACCGCACTGTGAACGAGCTTCAGCTTCACTTCGCTCGACGCCAACTTTTCGAACATTCCTTTGATCGCTTCCGCAGATCCAGCAACGTCCGATTTCAAAATAATCGGAAATTCTTTAACGGCGCCAGCTTTCAGTTTATCGAAGATCGCTTCCATCGAAACTTTCGTTCCTTTGTTCGCGTCATCAAATGCCTGTTTGCGAACTCCAGCGATTCGAACTGCATCCTCATCTGATTGAACGATATCAAAGCGGTCGCCTGCGTTGGCAACCGCATTTAAACCTAGAATCTCAACCGGACAACTTGGGCCAGCTTCTTGAACACGCTCGCCGCGATCATTGATCAACGATCGAACACGTCCCGGAACAGAACCAACAACAATTGATTGTCCGACTTTCAAAGTCCCGTCTTGAACCAAAAGCGTGGCAACTGGTCCACGGCCTTTATCCATACGCGACTCGATGACCACCCCTGTAGCTGAGCGTTCGAGGTTCGCGTCTAGCTCTTCGACTTCCGCGATCAGCGAAATATGATCTAGAAGTTCCGACAGACCTTCCTTTTTAAGCGCTGAAACCGGAGCGTAAATCGTTGTTCCGCCCCATTCTTCAGGAACGAGCTCAAACTCTGTCATCTGTTGTTTGATTTTGTCCGGGTTAGCGCCTGGCTTATCCATCTTATTAATCGCAACGATGATCGGTACACCGGCCGCTTTCGCATGATTGATAGCTTCTGCTGTTTGCGGCATCACACCGTCGTCCGCTGCGACAACAATGACCACGATGTCAGTGACATTCGCTCCGCGAGCACGCATTGCCGTAAAGGCTTCGTGGCCCGGCGTATCGATGAAAGTGATGACTCGACCACCATCTGTGGTCACTTGGTACGCGCCAATGTGCTGCGTGATTCCGCCCGCTTCACCTTCGGCAACTTTGGCTTTGCGAATAGCATCCAAAAGTGAAGTTTTACCGTGATCGACGTGTCCCATGATCGTGACTACTGGTGGTCGCACGATTCGCGACGCATCCAGTTTTCCGAACGCAGTCGATTCGATCATTTCCTCTACGGACTCGTGCACGTTTTGCGCTTCGAATCCAAATTCAGGAACGATGAGAGCAATGGTATCGAAGTCGAGATCCGTCGACATCGTTGCCATCACTCCTTGAGTCATCAAAGTTTTCGTAATCTGCGCGGCCTTTAAGCCCATTTCTTGCGCGAGATCAGAAACCTTCATTGTTTGGTTTACTTTAACGACGCGCTTCGAAGCGCGTGGAGTTGTTTTTTGTGTAGAGAGGCCCGCACGGGACAGCATTCCCTTTTTCTTTTTTGGTTGGAATACCATTTCGCGTTTACGGAATTCGGTCGACGAGAACGCTGCAACTTCTTCTTCTTTCGTTGCAGCTCCGCCTGCTCCAACTCGCTTTTCGCGTTTTACTTCAAATTTCTTTTTATCAAGCATGTCGTCAAACGGGTTTCCACCCGCTGATGGCATGACCGGTGCCGAGACAAAGCCCGCACGAAGCGGTCGAGCTCCGCCGACTCCGCCACTACCGAAACCAGTACCGACAGGGCGTGGTCCACCGCCACTTTGGAAACCTACTGGTCGTGGTCCACCACTTTGAAATCCACCTGGGCCGGCCGGTTGCGGACGGGGCCCTGCCGGTGCCTGCACACGGGAAAGGTCCATGCGACCAACAATGTTGCGACGAGGTTCAGACCGAATTCCACTTTGAGGCCCATGTGCTGTCATAACAACTTCGCGCTTTCGCGCGGGCGTTGCCGGGCCACCAACAACTTCCGCTCCACTCGCTGGTTCAACAGAAATCGTGTCGCCTCCAATTGATACCGGATCGAGAGCTACTGAAGCTCCAGCTACTTGAGCCGCAGGCGAGGAAGTCACTTGGGTCGATACCTGGGCATTTGCAACTACGTTCTCTTCGATCTCGTCAGCACCGGAATCTCCAGGCTCGACAGTTGCGACACCAAGGTTTTCGCTACCGACGTCGACACTTCCCGCATGAGCCTGTTCACTGCCTGGATCCAAATCGATTGAATCTGTTTGCGGTTCGTCGAGACCTGGATCGTCCACATCATCGCCGTCGGTTTTCTTCCGAACGACAACTTTCGAAGCTGCCTTTTTGACAACTATACCGGTTTTTTTTGCTGCCGTTGCCGGCGCAGAGGCAACCGCCTCAGACTTCACAGTCTTGGTCGTTGTTTTTGCCGCTACTTTTTTTACTGCAGCACCAGCCGATTTCGCGGTGGTTCTAGCCTTAGCAGCTACTTCGTCGGCATCAGCACCTTCCGAAGTCGCTTTTTTGGCGGCTTTCTTCGTCGCCTTCTTGGCATTTGATCCGGCTGATTCAGAATCTCCGCGAAGCTTCGTTCGAATTTCTTCGAGCATCTCGCTGTCGAGATCCGCCATGTGACTTCGAACGGGAAGCTTCCACTCACGGATCTTATCCATAAGTGCGAGCGTCTCCATGCCGATCTCTTTGGCAAATTCGAAAACCTTCACTTTGCGTCCTTCCACTTGTACCACTCGTTCATTCTCATTTCGTAAGCCGGCTTACTCTGCGCTCTCCGGAGCTACTTCTCCGCTAGAGTCTTTGTGTGTTTCTTGTTGATTCAATGCTGCCAATTCAGCTCGCAGACGTTCGTCAGCTTGCGACTTCGCACTGCCAACTGGGGTCACGGCCTGGATCTTCACGGGTGCTGCTGGCACTGGCAGACCTTCTTTTTTGTACTTTTCAACCAAACCTTTTGCGTCTGAGATGAGTTTTTCGGCTGCCTCGGGCGAATCGTAGCCCGGGATCGCCATGACGTCAGTTGCCTTTGCATCCGCTAAAGATTGGAAACTTCCAAATCCAGACTGGAACACGTTCTGCGCCATTGTTTCGCTCATGCCAGGGAGCAAAAGAAGATTGAAAATCGCATCCGCTGTTTTTTGTGCCGCTGAAGATTCGCTGAGAATATCCAATTTCCAAGTCGTGATTTTCGAAGCAAGGCGAACGTTTTGTCCTTTGCGCCCGATAGCTAAACTCAACTGCGTATCGGGAACGACAATTTCCATTTCTTTGTTTGCCTCATCAACGAACACCCGCGAAATCTCCGCCGGTGCAAGCGCATTACAAGCAAAGCGAGTAATATCCTCATCCCAATTGATGATATCGATTTTTTCGCCGCGCAACTCCTGGACAACCTGCTGAACGCGACTTCCTTTCATACCAACACATGCGCCAACTGGATCAACTGCTGGATCCTTCGAAACCACGGCGATTTTCGCTCTCGCGCCAGGTTCGCGGGCGGCTGCGACGATTTGAACAATTCCATCGTAGATTTCAGGAACTTCTTGTTCGAAAAGCTTAATTAAGTACTGCTCGCAGGCACGAGACATAATGATCTGCGGGCCACGCGTAGTTTGGCGAACATCCAAAAGATACCCTTGAACTCGGTCGCCAGGCTTGTAGACCTCGCCTGGGATCTGTTCGCGAAGAGGAATAAATGCTTCCGTTTTTCCGAGATCAACGACGATCATCCCACGTTCAACCCGGCGAGCGATCCCCGAGGCCACTTCGCCTCGGCGCTGTTCGAATTCATTGTAGATGATTTCACGTTCGGCATCGCGAACTTTTTGAGTGATGATCTGCTTTGCCGTTTGGGCCGCAATGCGCCCTAGTTCGGTTGCATCCATTTTGATCCCGATCGAATCGTTGACCTGAATATCAGGATTCAATTCGCGAGCTTCATCTAGTTTAATCTCAATTTCTTCGTCGATGAAGTCTTCGGGCATGACGACTTCTTTGAACTCATAAAGTTCAACCTCACCGGAGTCTTCGTTATATTGAGCTTCGATTTCACGATAGGTGCCGTATTTTTTACGCGCCGCTACCAGCATGCCTTGAATAACCGCATCAATGACGAGTTGCTTATCAATGCTTTTTTCTTTCGAAACCGCATCAATCATCCGGCTCAAGTCTGAAAAATTATCGCCTGCCATCTGGTCCTCCAGAGTACTCACTCACGCTCGTCAAACCTTTGGCGAATCTGCCAGAGGCGAACTTGCGCTCGTTTACATTTACTTCTTCAATTCCAACATAACAAAAACGTTTCGAAGCTAAGTAACCATTCAGTTCAACTAAATCAGCGCAACTAAATCAGAGCCATCAAGTCACTACATTCACCCGCGGTTCAAGCCTCCTCAAATGGGATGCCTCAACTTACTTGTGTTTGCCGTGGACTTTGCCGCCTTTTTCCGCTGACTTACTTTGCTTCTTCTCGTGTTTTTCAAAAATAAATACGGTGCTCGCCTTCGTGATCTTGCCAAGTGGCACTTTCACACGAACGACATGCCCGCCATTTTCAGCATCAAAAACCAAACGTGCGGATTTTTCGTCTGCTGCTGAAATAACGCTTTCTCCGCTCGCACTTTCAAGTCCAACGATGATCCCCTCAAGTTGCTTCGCTTTTCCCAATTTTACTCTCAGTGCTTCTTCTAATTGGGGATTGAGCTCCGCAAACGATTCGAAGGCTTTAACTTGAACCCGCTTGCCGATCGCACGTATAAAGTGGGCCGCAGTCCGAAGCGATCGTTCAAGACCGGGACTCGAAACTTCAAGGTTGTACGCTCCTCCAGGAATCACATCATCGACATCCAAAAGCAGGTTCAAACCGCGAGATACATTGCTACAATCTTCGATGGAAACTCCGCCTTCACCAATCTTATCGATGTAAACGCGCAACGCCCGACTGCCGCCAGCACCTACGAACTCGAAATCATAAATTTCGCAAGTCTCACGAGCCGCCACTTCCGTGGCCATCTTTAATACTTTTTCACGCCACCCAAGCGATTCCCCTTCAACTTCGTCGATCGGAGTTTCGTCGGTGTTTTCGTGGGTTTCGAGCTCTTCATGATCAGAACCCTGACCACCCTCGAGGCCTTCATTTTCAATCCTAGAATTTTCGTTCTCAATATCGAATTTCAAAAACATCCCGTTCTAAACATGTCGCTGCAGCCGCCGGCATCCGTAGCAATAGCCACGGCCATAGCCATAGCCAAAAAAAAATGGCCTTTTGGGGCCATCTGACGGCTTTGTTCGTAACAAACCTCTTACCGAAAGGCAAACTCCGCGAGCTGTTTAAACAAGAGACATGGCCCAGGTGGCTACTGCTTTACTAGACGCCCAGTGTACCGCTGCCGCCTAGCAGACATCAAAACTGCGTCGATAGGCCCAGAAACCGAGCCCGAATAGTAGCCCTTGCGGCGCCGCTGCTCAATAAATCCGCACCTCTCGTAACAACGGAGGGCTGATAAATTATCGGCACTCACCTCGAGGCCCACTTCAATGGCTGGCGCCTCAATGGTTGCGGAGTCGACGACGTGCGGCGCGCTGCCGGCGGATTGAATCGACTCGATATGGGAGAAAAGAGAATCGATTAAAGTTCCCGCCAATCTGTGACCCCGTATAGGCCCCAGCGTTACAATTAGCATAATCTCCCAGAGCGGGCCCGGGGGACGAAAGCAAAGAAATGCCTTTAATCGGTGATCGTGCTGCCCCAGCGCTACGAGTGTAGATCCTTGCGAAAGCTCAGCCTGAACAGAGGCCACGGTCCACGAACCGACCCACGCCTCTCCCCGACTTCGAGCATCGGCAATCTCTTGCTCGATTTCCAATTTTATCAGTGCTTGGATTGATTCCTCTAAAGCATTCAGCAGAGCAATTCTATATTGAGGTTCAACGTTCACAATCGCTTAGGCTCCAACAAAATTTCTGACGCGGTACTTGCGCCGTAATACCGATCGCCATTCAAAAAGACGGCGTTCCGTTTGGCTTCTGACGAGCGCCGACTTGATATTGTCCTTGAAATTTTCAAACGGCATGTTGCCGAAGCGAAGGCGATTTTTTTTATAATATTGAAGCGCCTCGGCGTCAGTCACATTGACGAGCGATGCGTCGCTTTTGAGACGCTCCAAATTCTGCGCGACTAGCTTTCGCTCGACGATATCCCGGATCTCGGTGACCGATGGTTCAATTTTATCCCATTCCAAATTTGATTTCCAACCATCAGCAACGGCTTTGGCAAGCCTCTGGATTTCGGCTTTGTCTGTCGCTTTCGAGTCGATCTCGCCCGCCTCCAAAAAAACGGTCCACTCATCCAAGACGCGAAGCACCTGGTTCGGAAAGTTCGGGTCGGTCGCACCTAAAACCCGCTTTAGCGATGGAGCGCCTTGAAGCACCTGGCCGATCGCTTCGTTCATCCGAACTTCTCTCGAAGTAACAATCCGCGGTCCGACTTCACCCACTACGCGGGTCACCGTTTCCGGCTTGTTTTCTATTTTCGGGGTAGGCGTCGAGTTCGCCGCCGGTCCCTGCGCATTCGCCTGGGTCAACGTAAACAAAAATAGCGGTACAACTAGAATGCTCACTGAGATCGACATAAAGTGATTATGTTCCACGAGGATTGAAATTCAAGTCGCGAATAAAAAAAGAGCTGCGGGTCATTACACCACGCGGCTCTATTTATGTCACTTCGGGCGCTGCCCTCCGCTGCTTTTCGTGCAGTGGCGCGAAAAGATTTATCTTATGTCGCTTCGGGCTTGGCGACCATCCGCAGGAGGGCCCCGCCAAGCCCTTCGCACGAGGTCCAGGCCGTTAGAAAGTAAACTTGCCGGTCAACGAACCAAGGTAGTAGTTCAATTCTTCGACTGCTTTTCCAGCCCGTGGGTAAACGAACGAAGCTTGGTAGTCCGAGTTTTCTCGGTAAGCAATATTCTTCATCCAACGGAGATCAAAGCCAAGTGCGAATGAATCTGTCAACTGAACATCAAGTCCAACCAAGGCACCAACGTCAAAGGCGTTAGTTGAAACGCTTTTCACGTTGCCCATGCTTACCATGTTGAAATACTGCTGATCTTCGTATGTTCGGTAAGTATAGCCCGCGATTGCTCCAACAACTGGGCGAAGTTTGCCACCCAAGATTTGATACTTGATCGCAGCAGAGAAGTTGTACTGGCTAAGTGTCTTAAACGGCGGAAGACCGTAAGAGTACCCTGCTTGCATATCTTCAATGTCATACTCCGAAAACTGGAATGTGCCTTCTGCAACTAAACGCTCTGGGGTCACCATACCAATCGAAAACCCAGTTGCTACATTTCCACGAACATTGATCGCATCGGGGTATTCGCCGATCCCAACCAAACCCTGAACGTAGAAAGAAGTCTGCTTTTGAGTTTCTTTTGGCTTCATCTCATCAAGTGCTGCGCGAATTTCTTCTTTCACATTCACTTTTGGTTCTTCTTTATGAGCTGGAGCAACCTCTACAACATGTGGCGGAGCCTGGATCACTTGAACTGTTTGCGGCGCTACTTGTTGTTGTGCAGGCTGATTGTTGCCGCTGCCAAAACCCTGGTTAAACAATCGCTCCCCACGGGCGCGCTCGTCGTCCATTCGAGCTTCTTCTAGCTTTTCAACAATTTTCTGTTCTGTTTGAAGTTCCATCGATTGACGTTCGCGACGGCGGCGTTCAGCTGAAGACATCGTCAAAGGCGAATCCTCAATCACGTTCGTCGGCTGATCTTGAATCACGGTTTGACCGGAAGACTGCGTCGACTTTTGATTATTCAAAATCACGATTCCAGCCTGAGGAGCGACCTGGGCCGTCTCGGCTGGCGTGACTTCAACAAGTTCACCCGTCGTTTCGTCAATCTGTACTAGTCGCTTTTGCGACGACTGCGATTGAGCTTGAGCTCCAACAACAGATAATAAGACAGCCAATTGAAGGACTGCCGCTCTCAAAATGAGGCCTCGGTTAACGGATTTCATCACTCTCTCTCCTCTCGTGACTGTTAGACATCTTCAGCCATTGGCCACTGACGCCTTCTAGTCCCTGAGCAAAATTGACAACTCGGCATCGATTAAACGCAGGAGCTGCTTTCAACGGGTCCTTTAAAGGCAAGCTCTGTGCCACGATGCGTCACTGGCCGAGAGTTCAGGCGGAAACGCTTTAAACCCCGAGTTGAGGTCGCCGATTGCGAACTAAGTAATCAAAATTGAAAGCAAGGACCCGGATTTGGTGTTGGAGTTCCTTACAGTCTTGAAAGAAATTCTTGAGCGTGACGTAAAGAGGCCCTACTTTATGCCCTCACTTGAGACTCTTCTCAAATGGCCCTGTGGTGGAATTGGTAGACGCGCTGGACTCAAAATCCAGTACCTTCACGGGTGTGGGAGTTCGATTCTCCCCGGGGCCACCAGTTATGTCGCTACGGGCTCCGCCCTTCGCTGCTTTCGATGCAGTGGCATCGAAAGATTGGGACCATTATGTCGCTACGGGCTCCGCCCTTCGCTGCTTTCGATGCAGCGGCATCGAAAGATTGGGACCGTTATGTCGCTACGGGCTCCGCCCTTCGCTGCTTTCGATGCAGTGGCATCGAAAGATTGGGACCATGTTTGTCGCTACGCTTGCTGATTTAATTTTGACATACTTTACTTTTTTAGCTGAGGACCAAGCAGCTTCTCCTTCAATCAGTCACAAGCTACAGCCAGGATATAGCGTCTTCTTCTCAAAATTGAATCCAAACTCCCATGTTGGCGAACGCCAACAAATTCGCAACGCCTATGCCCTTTCTTGTCACTCTGACGACGACTTGGGCTGTTGATGAATTACAAACTCAAACAACTGGCCCTTGAATGAGGATCAAAACATGCAAACCAAACATGCGTCGGAATGTATTTGAACGCGTGGAATAGGCTCTTTTATGGAAATACACAAAAACGCGCTGACGATTGCTTCTTTGTTTCTCGTATTGGCTTTCTCCGGACCAATAGCGAGCGCGGACAAGTGCGAAGAGCAATTTGTTAAACTCGAGACGCGGGTCGAACCTTTAAAAAATCAGCTTCTACAATTCGATCTCCGCGACCTAATCTTTCAAAATAATGCGCTGGCGAAAGCTATTAAATCCGGCCAGTCGGTAACACAAATCAGGATTATCAAAGAGTCGCTCGAAGAAATGGCTCAGATGATCGAGCGTCAAGCGATCACAAGAATTAGCGCCCGACAAGCTAACGACGGTCTTCCATTCTTGATGCAACATTTCCGGACACGAATTAGCCGAGCCCGTGAACATGGACAAACCTTTAATGAGTATAGCGAACTGTCGCTTGAGCTCACTTATTTGTTTGACGGTTTAGTTTCCGAAAAAATTGCGCCCGAAATCAATTCGGCTGATGCCAAGCGCGCGCTTACATTAATTAAGAAAAGGGCCCAAGAAGTCGCGCTCGACGCCGCAGACTATGGCGATCGACTAGGCATTGTACCGATTCCTCTCGCCCAAGTCCTCCATCACTCGGGATTAGTAAAGCTTTGGATTTCGCGATCCAAACCACGCGGAATTGTCGATGAAATCACCGTTGAAGATGACCGTAACTTGAAACGTCCGGCGCCATTCTTGGCACACGATGATGGTCACTTAGTTGAACTTGAGCTGCGTCTAAATGGTTTGACTCGATCAGAAATCGACAAGCAGTACCTTGAACAACAGCGGCGATATATGGCACTTCAAGAACGAGCGGTTGCTGTCGGTCTCTCGGATCGGACTCGCTATATCATGGACATTTTCATCTTCGAGAAAGTTCATGAACGCTACAAAATATTTTCGTCTTTAAAAGATTCGATGCTCGATACGATAGTTTGGGACTATCGCGAGAAGCCAGTTCGTCATTCGCCACGCAATACGTCAACAATCGCTGCTCGGATCCTAAATGACTTCGCACTCCTGTCGGAAGTTCAATTCACGGTACCGGAATTCAAAGACAGACCAGTCACAATCAATGAAGTCCAGGAAGTCCTCGAGTTTGCAATACGAGAAGGGTTATAACCATTTGTTTGAAACCTAGACGATTTTATCTTGTTTTCTATGGGCCTGGCGGGTGGATCTTTAAACACATACTATTCGACTTCATCTGCTACCAAGCTTCGGCACGAGCAAGAATCCAAGAATAGAAAATGACGGAATTCTTGTCGCCTTTCAGGTCCTGCATCTCCCTTTGCATATCTTCGGCCGTTTTACTTGTAATTCGCCCAGCCGCAATCAAGGCGTCAGCACCGCTCAGCAATAACCCAGTCCAATAATCCAAGAAAGCGGCGCGCTTTTTCGGTGTTCGATTGTCGTATTGATGTGTCAATACATGGGTCGTGATATTTTGGAAGTCGGCAGCCATTAAATAATTTGCTAACTTACCTCCGACAAACGGGTCCCCCTTCAGCGACCACTGATGATCGTTGAACTCCATCCAATATTTTAAGGTCGCAGGTGAATAAGGGTGGACATAAAAAGAGGCATTAAAAACTTCGTTGCAGTAAATCACTCCGCCTGATCGTAAAACTCGCCGCGCTTCCTCCAGAATCCCGATTGGGTTTTGCACGTGCTCGAGTAACCAACAGATAAAGGCTCCGTCGAACGAGTTGTCCGGATATTTTAAATGAAGCGCATCGCCATGATCGATCTTCACTTTGCCAGACTCGATTTGATTTTCGAGCGCCTTTCGAGCTCGGGCTACTTGGGCGCTCGAGGCGTCAACACAAACAATATTTGCCGCCGGGTTTCTCTCTAGAAGAATGCTGGTTTGAGCGCCGACGCCACTTCCAATTTCGATCAAATCTTTGCAGTGTTTGAAGTCGACTTTCGAAAAAATCACTTCCTCATGAATACGTGCCTGTCGGAATAAGCGTTCTTGTTCTTCTTGTGTGAAGCCATGTATATAGCCGTCGGCAAGCCCGGTCTTGGACTGCTCTTCTGAGGACTTCGAGATTTTTTTTGCAACTTCGTTCATATTAAAACCACCCAATCAACATTGTTCTAAGCAAGTTGCAAGCTAAGCAAGCCGCAGGCTCGAAGCGACACTCCCCGAATCTTTTCGCGCACCTGCGCGAAAAGCAGTGGAGGGCGGTGCCCGAAGCGACATTACCAATCTTTCGATGCCACTGCATCGAAAGCAGCGAAGGGCGGCGCCCGAAGCGACATTACCAATCTTTCGATGCCACTGCATCGAAAGCAGCGAAGGGCGGCGCCCGAAGCGACACTACCAATCTTTCGATGCCACTGCATCGAAAGCAGCGAAGGGCGGCGCCCGAAGCGACACTAATAGTCATCGCGCTTTGCGCGCCACTCCGAAAATTCTGAGGCGGTTTTGACCTTTAAAAACGGGTTCGTAAGAACTTCTTCCCCAAGCGTTGGGGCCCTGCGGAAGCGAAATTCCGCCCGCGACGTTTCTAGGTCAAACCGAGTTAAATCTGCGAGATTGACAATGGACCGGCAGCGGTCGGGCGTTTCACTTACCGCTTTCCGCCAGAAGCCGAGGTTTCGTTTTGTGTATTCGTGTCCAAAGTGCAAAATCGTATCCGCCCGAAGACTTTTTATTTTTTGCAAACTTAGAAACAGTTGCTCCGGCGTACCTTCGAGACAGCGACCGCATCCAAACGAAAACAACGTGTCGCCCACGAACAAATGGGTTTCCCGGGCATTGGAAATTCGGCTCATCCCGCTAACGCGCAGGGCGATTTGCCCGCTTGTATGACCGGGAATTTCCATTATATCGATTTCGAGGGAATCTATTTCCCCTGAATTTCTGTTCGCTGACAGCTGGGATTTCGATCTCGTAAGCTCTGACCATGTGTACTTTCGATCTCGCTCGAAAGAGAGCTTGAGTCCTTCGGATCCTGCAGCAGGGATCCTAGCTTTATCGCCGACTGAACTCCAAGTCGGCAAAATCGGAAAATCTGGCAGCCCGGCAACATGGTCATGGTGGTGGTGGGTCGTAATTGCGGCAGCAATCGTAAACAACTCTCCGGTTGATTGTTTGAGAGTTTCTAAAGCACGAAAAAACGGTTGAGCCTCGCCCGGATCAACAGCAATTGCGGTTTTTTCAGTCGTGTTCAAAATCAAATACGAAAGATTGTCTTTAAGGCACTCGACCGTCACAACTTGGAACTGAGTGAACATAGGGATCTCCGAAGAATGAGACTACTTTATGGTGCTAGCTGCTTCAAATCTAGCAGGGCTTCGGGGAAAAAGGTCGGGTTTTTCATTGACGCAAACTGCCTGCTCCACAGTCTAGATTGAATAACCTAACGTAAAGGTGTGAAGCATCATGAAAGCGCTGCCGAAATGCACGCACCACAACTGGGTTCCGACCGAAGCTTTGGCTTTGTTTTTGCGACCATCTTTTTGGCAATCGGAATCTATCAAATCGTCGCTGGCCAAATTGCTCATGGCAAGATTCAGATTTCAAACTATTCCGGCATATTACTTTTCTTGGCGTTTCTACTTTTCGCGATCTCAATTTTATCGCCTAACATTTTACGGGTCCCAAACCTTCTTTGGTTCAAACTTGGTCTTAAACTCCATATCATTTTCAGCTTCGCAGTCATGGCGCTTCTTTTCTTCGGACTTTTCTTGCCGATCGGAGTGGTGCTAAAAATTCTTGGGAAAACACCGATACCGCAAACAGAAAACGCCGAAAGGGAGACTTACTGGGTTCGGCGCGAATCAAATCCGCAAATTAAGAAACAAGACCCTGATCAATGGACAGACTTTAATTTTCAATTTTAAGGATTGGAGCGTGCTTCAGTGTTGTTAGAATTTTGGCAATTTTTAAAGGTACGAAAAAAGTTTTGGCTGCTCCCCATTTTGCTTTTGATGTTGGCACTCGGAGCGCTCATGGTTCTTACAAGCGGTAGTGCCGTCGCGCCATTTCTTTACACGTTGTTTTAAATTTATGAGAGTTTTGGGAATTTCAGCATTTTATCATGATAGTGCCGTCGCATTGGTTGACGACGGCACTATTGTTTTTGCCGCACAAGAAGAAAGATACACGAGAAAAAAGCACGACCCAAGATTTCCCGCAGCAGCGCTAAATGAATGTCTCAAATCACAAAACATTACTCTCAGCGATATAGACGCCATCGTATTTTACGAGAAGCCGTTCATAAAATTTGAGCGCCTTCTAGAAACCTACCTTTCATTTGTTCCCAGAGGTTTTAAATCATTTTCTTTAGCAATGCCGATCTGGATCAAAGAAAAGCTATATCAAAAAAAACTACTTTCTATGGAACTAAAGAAACTTGATTCTTCTCAAGACTGGACGCCTAAACTGAGGTTTGCCGAACACCACCAAGCTCATGCCGCCAGCGCATTTTTCCCTTCGCCTTTTGACGAAGCGATCGTGCTGACCATGGATGGCGTTGGAGAATGGACCACTTCATCGCTTTCAATCGGCAAAGGAAAAGGCTTAAGTCTCAAGAAGGAAATGAAGTTTCCCCACTCTCTGGGTCTACTTTATTCGGCCGTGACTCACTTCATTGGTTTCAAGGTCAATTCAGGTGAATACAAAGTCATGGGACTAGCGCCCTATGGAGAACCACGGTTTCATCAGAAAATTCTAGACCACCTTGTCGACGTCAAGGAGGATGGAAGCTTTGCTCTAAAAATTTCTAATTTTAGTTTTCCAGTTGGCCTCTCGATGACCGACGAACGATTTGAAAAAATCTTCGGCATTCCCGCCCGCACTCCAGAACAAGAGCTAACCCAAATTCATATGGATTTGGCCGCTAGCATACAATCGGTCACGGAAGAGATCGTTTTAAAAATCGTGCGGGCCGCAGTTCAAGAATATGGAATTCGAAACCTGTGCCTCGCCGGGGGCGTAGCACTGAATTGTGTCGCAAATGGAAAAATTTTGAAGGCCGGTATCGTCGATCAGATTTGGGTGCAGCCTGCTGCCGGAGATGCGGGGGGCTCGTTAGGTGCGGCGCTGGCCTACTATTACTCTCAACCGACCGCACACCGAGCGCCTGGTCGCGACCAAGACGAAATGAACGGGTCCTACCTCGGACAATCTTATAGTGATGAAGAAATTGAAAGAGCACTCACAGAAGCCGGCGCAAATTTTTCTCGTTTAGAAGAAAATGAACTTTTGCAAAAAGTTGCAGAGCAATTAGGCGAAGAAAAAGTTTTCGGCTGGTTCCAAGGCCGCATGGAGTTTGGCCCAAGATCGCTAGGCGCTCGATCAATCATCGCCGATCCAAGATCCCCTAGCATGCAAAAGGTTTTGAACTTAAAGATCAAGTTTCGCGAGTCGTTTCGACCATTCGCTCCCGCCGTGCTTCGTGAAGACCTCAGCCAGTGGTTTAATCTCAATGTCGATAGTCCTTACATGACGCTCGTGACCGATGTTCTGGAAAAGCACCGCGTGGCACCTATTGCCGATGAGGGAAAACTATTTGGCATCGATCGACTGAATCGCCTCCGATCGGTCGTCCCTTCTATCACTCACATCGATTACTCGGCCCGCGTTCAAACAGTTCATCATCAAACCAATAGTAAATTTCACCGACTTATTTCCAAATTTAAAGACCTGACTGGTTGCCCAATACTCGTCAATACAAGCTTCAATGTACGTGGTGAGCCGATCGTAAACACTCCGCAGGATGCTTTTCGTTGCCTCATGGGAACCAATATGGATGGACTCGTCATAGGTAACTTTTTAGTGATGGCAAGCGATCAAAATCCGAAACTACGTAACGAATATCATCAGTCCGTCAGTCTCGACTAAGACAGAGGGCGCTTGATCAGCTTACCAATTAACGAAGCTGATCAAACTCGAACTTTTCTTCGTCTTTGCCGCTTTTAATTTGTAGTTTCAATTTTGTAGCTTTGGGATCAAAGGCATCAAGTTGAAATCGCGCCGGCGCATCAGCACTTCTCTTGGGAGTAAGAGAAATAATTTTGTCACCTACAAAGAGATTGGCCGTCAAGCCAAGATCACTTGCCTTAAAC
The DNA here is from genome assembly GCA_017302795.1 of Deltaproteobacteria bacterium. Lineage (GTDB taxonomy): Bacteria > Bdellovibrionota > Bdellovibrionia > Bdellovibrionales > JAMPXM01. The sequence goes on from JAFLCB010000004.1 coordinate 196,324, forward strand.
TCGACGGCCTTTTTTCCAGTAATCAAAACCTCAAGATTTTTTCCAGCTGGCACAAGGCGGACTACAAACATTTGCCCTTCTTGTAGACGCGGATCGCGAGCATTCAGATCGACCGGCGCCGTGTCCACACCTGCCGAAACCTTCACGCTAAACGCTACCAAAACCGCTGAAAAAAATCCTAACCTCACTGAAACACTCCCTGTTTTTTGAAGAAGTCGTGGGCAAAGTTTGTAAGTTCACCATCGGTGCCCTTATCAACTGCCTCGACTCCGACAATTTTTTTCGCATTTGCGCCGTGATGCTTTTCGACATGATGCTGGAACTGAACTTTTGCGACTCCAGGCCCCATGACGAGCCAACGTGTGCCTTTTTCTTTCCCAAGGTACTCTGCAACTTCGTGAAAGAATTTATCGGCATCGCCGCCCTCTTTAGGGTGGTTGCGGCCGGCTGTTTCGGCGACATGCTTTACGCCATGAGCATGCATATGATGTGCTTCCACACCACTCGGTAGAAATTTAAATACTTTTGCTTCGTTGGAAGTGATCCAAACTGCCAGTGAAATCATAAATCAATTCTCCCGGGAATATCGAGTTTCAATTTGATCTAAATATTCGTAATACTTTTTTGCTTCTTCGCCGCGGCCCAAAGCCGACTCAACCGAAGCAAGTGCCTTGATCATGATATCTAGACGTTCTTGATCAAGCGCAATGATTTTATTTTTGTAACCTTCCACCATCTTGGAATTGTACTGCCCTTTCGCCAATTCCTTGTACATCGCCGACTTATTTTTAGAAATTTCATCTCGGATCCGAAATGCTTGGGCGGCGGTATTGGTGTGTACGATGAAGAGCTTCGACTTTTGGTCTGCATTGAGTCCCGCACCCTTTGACCAAGCTTCAAAGCCACGAGCCGCTAGCTCTCCCATGTTTTGAGTGGGAACTTCTTTTTTCGCGGCTTCATCGACTCGAGTAGAAACGGACTTTTCTGCGGTTGACGAACAGCCAATCATGACTGCTGCTATCCCGACTACTGCAATCACCCAACGTGAATTCATTCTTTTACTCCTTAGTAAGTTTCGTACCATAGTAAGTTTCGTACCATAGTAAGTTTCGTACCATAGTAAGTTTCGTACCATCGAAGCAAAGCCTCCTAGGTCAATCAACTGAATTCAAACAAAACCAAATAGTTTTTTCGAGACAATTTTGCCCGCAACTATTGGGGCGGAAGCACGAGGAGATCAAAGCAAGATGGACCAAGGTGAATAAGGGCCGCTTTTTCGCCAGCATAATCGAAATACTTGTCGGGCGCCGCGCTACGGCAAAACTCCTCAAAATCGCGACAACGCAGGACGACGCAAGAAATCTGAAAGTTCTTTTTCAGCCCTAAATAAATCGCGAGATCACGAGACAAACCCTGAAGCGAAGTAATCACCGATTCAAATTTAAAACACGTGTTGACATGAACCACGTTCGAATCCGTATTCACGGGCAAAATAGGAAGTTCTTTTACAAAGGGAAAGAAATGATCGCGCTTTTGGTACCTTAGGTATTCCACTTCATCGGTGACGATTTGGATCTCAAAGCCGCCGAAATCCTGGCTTGGATCTTCCAACCCAACAAAGTACGCTCGAAAGCCATGGATATCGGGAAGCACTTCGGCCAATGTAAATCCACGCTGCCGCAAGCGACCGACAATGCCATCTGTGAAATCAATTCCTATCACTCGTTTCACGGTTTCCATCGTCTTATTTCTCCTAAATGACTTAAAGAGGATTCCATGGACAGCAATACAAATCAATCTAGCGTTCAAGATACGGTTCTACAGCTTGAGAACGTTACCATCGATTTTACCGGCGAAAAGATCCTCGACGGCGTAGATTTGAAAGTGATGAAGGGCGAGACCATCGTCATTATAGGTCCCAGTGGAGGCGGCAAAACAGTCCTTTTAAAAACTTTGGCTGGTCTTTTCCCACCTAAATCCGGCCAAGCGTTTTGCATGGGGCAACCTTGGAAAGCGAGATCGCAAGATTCAAGACACGATCTGGCAAGAAAAATTGGCATGCAGTTCCAACGTAGCGCCCTTTTCGATGAACTCACTGCTTACGGAAATATTGAATTTGTCTTAAAGGAGCATACAGATCTCAGTCCGGAAGAACGAGATCGTAGAATCATCGAGTGCCTAAAATCCGTCGGACTTGAAAAGTACAAAGACTATCGCGAGCACCAGTTGTCTGGCGGTATGAAACAACGAGTTGGCATCGCTCGCTCAGTAGCACTCAGTCCAGATATTTTATTTATGGATGACCCGACCGCGGGCCTTGATCCGATCAATGCGGATGACATGGCCGAACTAATTCTTAGTTTGAAGAATCGAATCTCTGCCACTCTTGTGGTTGTGACCCACGACATACTTCGCGCGTACCAGTTCGCCGGCGAAAATGGGCGAATTCTTCTTGTCGCAAATGGAAAAATCATCGAAACAGGAAACGCCGAACAGACCGAAGCATGTTCTGACCCCTTGGTTCAGCAGTTTATTCATGGCTGGCTAAAAGGACCGTTAACGACCGATTAGTATCAAAAGCAGATATCATTGTGACGATTTGTTCGCATATGGCCTGAATCGAACCGTTCAGCTCCGAGGCTGGTAAACTAATATTATCATGGCCATGCGTGTATCATTTAGAGACCGACAATTTCGTCGCTATTATTTTTCGCAAATAGCAATATTCGCGGCGCTTTTTTTAATGGTTCTCGGCTTTCAAAATTGCTCTGGAAAGTTTGAAGTGAAATCAGGTCTTGCCTCGCAAGGCTTTACCGTCGAGCAAGATCTTAATCTTCAACAGCAATCAATTTCGGTCCTCGATGCCAAGTGCGCCGCCTGCCACGATGCCGCCACACAAGGCGGCGTCACAGGTATCCTCAACGTCGATCACTTAATTGCGTCGGGTCTGATCACACCCGGCAACCCAAGCGCCGGACGTTTGATCGGCTCCATCGAAGACAACTCGATGCCCACCACAGGTTTGGCACGTGTGACACCGGGTGAACTTTCGATTCTAAAAGGGTGGATTTCGTCCATCAAGGTCGTCGGGCCGCAGCCCACTCCTTCACCGACCCCTCCACCGCCACCGGTGATTCCTCCAGGTATGAAAGTCGGCGCAAACGGAGCCCTTCAAACTCAGGCGATGGGAATTTTGCAATTTCAATGCGCGGGCTGCCATCAAGCCAATAGCAACGCGGGAAGTATAAACAAAATCATGGAGCCAAACTCTCTCGTTAGTCTCGGCCTAGTCACGATGGGCGACTCAACCAAGGGGCGTCTGATCGGGTCGATCGTCGGCAAAACAATGCCGAAAGCGGGAAGCTACATGGCGACGACGCCTGTGGAACTTCAAGTTCTTCGAGACTGGATCAATTCAATGTCGTTTGTTCCGCTTGCTACTGGTGAACAACCATTCAAACCACTTCCCGATTTGGGCCCGACCTACAACAGTATCTATGCGAATATACTTCTGCCAAAATGTGTTATGTGTCATGGGCCTGCGAGGGCTGACAAAGGCATCCGTTATGACACGTATGCCCTGACAATGAGAACGGTCAGCGCCGGAAACGCGAATGGCAGTCGAATGTATACGGAGTGCCGAGATCGACTTATGCCCGAAGTTCCCTTCCAAGCTCTCAACGCGACCGAACTTTCTGCGCTTCAAACCTGGATCGCAGGCGGAGCCGCGAACAACTAGAGCGACTTCACTTGCACATGGACCTTTTCCTTCAAAACCGACATTATTGACCAATGTCTAAGATCAAAGTCCGTCTTACTCGAAATCTCCGTCGATCGCTATTGCAGGGCCACCCCTGGGTCTACCGAGAAGCGATCTCCCCGGTTTCTGGGATCAATCGCGCGACCTTGGCTGAAGTTTCCGATGCGAAAGGTTTTATCGGTTGGGCCATTTATGATCCTCACAGCCCACTTGCTCTGAGATTAATTTCGACAGACGAAGTTCCTCCTACAACCGCCAATCGGTTTTTCGAGAAACAATTCGCTCGAGCTTGGGATCTTAGGCGCGGTCAGTTTCATCAAAGCGGACCAGCGGCGACAAATGCCTTTCGCTTATTCAATGGAGAGGGAGATCGGCTTCCTGGGTTAGTCTGCGATCTTTACCATCAAACTGCCGTTTTGCAATTTGATGGGCGGGGCCCAGGTGAATTCTGGGATCGCGAACAAATCGCCTCATGGTTGACGGAAAAAATGGAAGTGAAGTGTGTGGTGGAAAAAATTCGTCGCCCCGAAACTGACGTCGAACCACTCGTCCTCCTGCGTGGTGAAAAACCAGGCGACTGCGTTGAAGTTCGGGAAAATGGCGCTCGCTTTGATGTCGATATTGCGAGAGGTCAGAAGACAGGATTTTTTCTGGACCAAAGAGACAATCGGTTTTATGTGCGCGGCTTTTCCAAAGGTAAAACCGTTTTAAATTTGTTTAGTTACACAGGTGGCTTTTCGATCTCCGCAGGGCTTGGGGGCGCAGAAAGCGTGACCAGCGTCGATCTGTCGAGTGCCGCAATCGCCAGTGCCAATTCCGGCTTTGAGGCCAACGGACTAGAAAAAAGCCGACACCACGGAATCGCGGCCGACGTTTTTGATTTTTTGCTAAATGAAAAGAACAAATGGGATCACGTTATCGTCGATCCGCCTTCCATGTCGCACTCGGAAGAACGAAAGGACATCGCAGTAAAAAAATACACCGAACTTTTTCGTCAGTGTCTTGCGCGCGTAAAACCCAATGGGCAAATTTCGTTTAGCTCTTGCTCAAGTCACATTTCATTTGAGGACTTTCACGAAATCACGACGGATAGTTTGTCCCTTGCTCGTCGTCACGGAAGGGTGCTTCGCATCTCTGGCCAAGGAGCAGATCACCCCTATCCCCATGCGTGCCCAGAACTGCGTTATCTCAAGTTCTTTCACCTCGCCTTAGACTAGAGGCGCTTTTCGAACAAGACAAAATGTAAATCGCGGCGCTTGGGTTCGCCGAAGCGCTGATCACCGTAGGGAAACGATTTGGTTTTTCCGCTAGGTTGATAGCCGTGCCTGCGATACCAATCGATCAGTTCGGTCCTTAACTGAATCACACTTATCAACATCGCTTCGGATCCTCGATCACGAGCGGTTTTTTCCGCCTCTTTCATCAGTCGTTTACCAAGACCGGACGCTTGAAGGTTCGGGTCCACTGTCAGCATCCCTAAATAACAAGCACGTTCGCGACCGTCGCAAGCCTCGAGGGAAAAATCTAAACTCACACAAGCAGCAATTTGCCCCGTGACCTGACGTTTTAACAAAAGAATCGATCGATTGGGTGTGCCTAGAAATTCAAGCAATCCTTCGACATCTACCCGTTGACCGCCAAGCAAATCAGCTTCTGTCGTCCATCCTTTTTTCGATGATTCACCACGGTAGGCTGAATTGACTAGCGCGCAAATAGACGTTGCGTCTGATTGGGCCGCCTCTGAAAGAAAATAATCGCTCGGTGATTTGTCGGATACCATAGAAGCCAGAAACTACTAAAAGTTTTTTTCTATGGCGATACCGAATTGCCAATATTTTTCTTTGTGACCGCCGCGACTGCCTGCCGCGTATTGCCGATCAAGCGGACCGTCATATTTCGAAACCCCGATGAATGGCTTCACTCGAGTGCCAAAGAACTCGCCCGAAGTACTTAACTTTAAACCGGTATTTTCTGTTGAGCGCTCTCCAAATTTGATCAGGTGAGTTCGATAAGCATCGAGCTGAAGCCAAGGATTGTCTTTCGAACGACCGCCCAAATTTCCAGTACTGATACTTGAATTAAGACGTCCATCGAGCACCGGTTTTCCATCGGTCCCGATTCCAACCAGTCCTGTTGCTGCGGATTTACATCTGAACGCACCGAGATCACCTTCGATCACGCGAGTCATCCCCGTCTTCACTGTGGCTGTGGCCCGCATCTTGTCATGGTCCAAGTACTTGTAGATCGGACCTGACTTAGTAGTTTCGTGAAACCAGGTCTGTAGCTCTGTACCTAAAAGTGACTTTCCTCTGCCCGTCGATATCTCGATCGACCCTTCCACCACCCGAAGATCGGTGACTCCATTCTGACTTGAAATTACCGTCCCCTTTTCAAGTTCAAGGGACGTAATGTTGAGGAGCTTCATATACGGTCGACCTTCAGCATCTCTTGAAGATCCGTTGACCTTCCCTCGTTGTCCAAAATTGAGCGACCCAACACGAACTTCTGAATATCCCTCCTCAGTCGTTTCGCGTCTTTTAACTTCGACGTCGAACGTTCGCCCGACATCATCGTTTAGCCTCTGTTCTGGTGTTCCGTCACCGCGAACTTTTGTTCCCAGATTGGTCAGGTTCGCATCGTTTCCAGTGCTAAATTCCCACGCGATCACAGGCGGCTTTTTACTGGCGGTCGGTGAGACTGTGCGGCCCCAAAGGTCTACAGACGATTCGGCGGCAACTGGTGGGCCCGTAGTTTCTACCGCAGCCACCTCGGTCGGCGTCAGCATACAAATCGCCACTTGCTGAGTTTCGCCATCGCGAATTGCAATCACCTGCGGCCCTGCGCACTCTTCCTGCGACAAAGACGCTCCGACGCCAACAGCTCGATTCACTTCCGCGAGTTTAGTGATCGCTAGGTCTGCAGCTTGATTATTGGACATTGATTTAAAATCGTCGGTCGAAAACGCCCTTACATGAGTTCGCGGTTCCTCGGACATCACAGGTTGTGGAAAGGAAAACCCTAAACCGAAAATAAAGATGAAAAGAAAAAGTCTAAACTGATCCACCATCTAGGGGACCTATCGGACGGCAGACAATAGATTCTGAGTTTCGCTATAGACAAACCAGACTAGAAGAAAGTCATTTGGCGGGTGGGATCGAATTGCGCGTGGACCTTTTCAATTTCATCACGCCCCAAGACCATCTGCTTACCTCGACGTTCGACTGTAATTCCAGCCTCCGGGCAAACGCTTAAACAGGGACGAAGTTCAACGGATTCCACCGCCAGCCAATCGCGCAATTTCAATTGAAAGACTTCGAGATCGCGATCATTGGAGACTCGCAAAATGCCTTTCGCGCATGTCGAACACATCAAACCAGGCGGCCGCTTAGTCGCCGCCTTTTTTGCCAATGTTTTTGCCAATGTTTTTGACTTAAGTTCGGGCAGAAGCTTGTTCACCGCGCCCAGCCCCCGCTCGCCCTGCCTGAGCAAGAAGTTCTGCAGAAACTTCTGACTTCGACGGGTCCGAACGACCAGCCCGCTGCATGGCAGAGAGTTCTGACGCTCGAACGGTCAATAGCTCATTGCATGCGATCAGCTCAGGCGGCATTTGCGATCCGTACGTCGCAAGTGCCTCACGATGATTTCCCGCCTCTTCGATCCAGCCTTGCCCATCTATTTTTGTCAGATTCTCAAAAGTTTGGCGGTCGAACGATTCCAGGCCATTCCAATCGAGATCCTCAAAGCGAGGACTTGTGCCAAGAATATTTTTTTCTCCGTCCGCACGACCCTGTACGCGTTCAAAAATCCACTTAAGGACACGCATATTTTCACCGTACCCGGGCCAGATAAACTTGCCTGCTTCATCTTTTCTAAACCAGTTCACGCTAAAAACTTTTGGCAAATCGGAAACAAATTTCCACTTCGTATCGTCTGCGAACGAGAGCCAATGTTTGAAGTAGTCGCCCATATTGTAACCACAGAATGGTAGCATTGCCATCGGGTCTCGGCGCACGATTCCAGTTTGACCGGCTGCTGCGGCTGTTGTTTCACTGGCAAGTGTTGCTCCCGCATAAACTCCTGACGCCCACGACTCTACTTCATAGACCAAAGGCACGAGCTGAGCTCTTCGGCCACCAAAAATTATTGCCGAGAGCGGAACACCTTTGGGTTCATTCCATTCTTCGTCTAACGATGGGCATTGCTCAATCGAAACCGTAAACCGTGCGTTCGGATGAGCCGCTGCGCGGCCGCACCCTGGTACCCACTCATTCCCCTGCCAATCTGTCAATTTAGCGGGTGGCGTAGAACTCAAGCCTTCCCACCAAACATCTCCTTCAGCCGTGAGTGCCACGTTCGTGAAAATCACGTTCTCGGAAATCGTCTTCATTGCGTTGGGATTTGTTTGAAGTGACGTGCCTGGAGCTACGCCAAAAAATCCGGCCTCCGGATTGATGGCGTAGAACTTTCCGTCATCGCCGGGCTTAATCCACGCGATGTCGTCTCCGACGGTAGTCACTTTCCATCCGTCAAACGAAGGCGGTGGAACCATCATTGCGAAATTTGTTTTTCCACATGACGACGGAAAAGCTGCCCCGACGTAAATCTTTTCTCCTTGCGGAGATTCAACCCCAAGGATCAACATGTGCTCGGCAAGCCAACCCTGGCGGCGCCCCATTGCTGAGGCCAGACGAAGTGCGAAGCACTTTTTTCCTAGCAATGCGTTTCCGCCATAACCAGAACCAAAGGACCAAATTTCATTTTTCTGCGGGTAATGGACAATGTATTTTTCGACGTTGCAGGGCCATGGCTTATCGACTTCGCCCTCTGCGAGCGGACTTCCGACCGTGTGAAGTGCCTTTACGAACTCTCCGTCTACCCCTAGCTGCCGCCAAACATCAGAACCCATACGGGTCATGCGACGCATATTAACGACGACATAGGGTGAATCCGAAAGTTCAATCCCGATTTTCGCTAGCGGCGAACCGAGAGGTCCCATGCTGAAAGGAATCACATAGAGAGTACGTCCCTTCATTGAGCCTTGAAACAAAGGTTCAAGTGCTCGGGCCATGTCGTCCGGAGCCATCCAATTATTGTTAGGACCGGCATCTTCTTCCTGATCGCAACAGACATAGGTGCGGTCCTCGACGCGCGCGACATCTTTCGGGTCTGAAAGTGCGAGGTAGCTGTTTTTTCGGAGCGCTGGGTTCAGAGCCTTCAGCATACCACTCGCTACCATTTTCTCGATGAGCGCGGCTTCTTCGGCCTCCGAACCATCACAGAAATGAACGTCCTTAGGTTCCGTAAGTGCAATGACACTTTCAATCCATTCAAGAACCTCTGGATGCTGAACGTGAACCATACCGTTTAAAGAAGCGTTGGACATAGCCACCCCTTAGAATCAAATTTTCTTCTAATCGCCAAGAACACTAGGTTCCCGGACCGCACCCCGACAAGTGAAAATCAGGCAGAGTGGCGCGGGCGGAATCATTGCTGGAAGCAATTGAATGACGTGCCCCCATCTGTGGAATTTTGACACGGCGAGCTACTGCCCTGTAATCTCAGGCATCACGGCAGCCAAGCTCTGACCCCGAAAACGGTCAACACCGTTGGTTCGCTCCAAAAACATCCGGAAGTCGTTCTCGTTAAACGGGGCCGCTAGCAGGCGAGATATGGCAGCGCGGAATGATTTCGCGGAACCAAATTCAAAATCCGGGCTACGACCATCTTCGAACATCGGCTCGATCCAATCGAGCTCCTGTAAAACCCGCTTTGCGCCCAATTCGCGGAACTTAGGTGGAAGAGCAAGGAGAGTCATTTCGGACGGCTGATCAATCCAGATGGGGTACGGAATTCGAGGAAATAGGCCCTCGAGCTCGATCGAAGTTTTAGCCACCCAATGTAGAAGCTCGCCAAGGCGCAGCCAACTGATGGCTTGAAGACATGTGTGAATTTCAACATGCATTTTTATTTCTGAGCGCAAGGACTGTAGCACCCGGAGATTCGCCTGGATTTGACTCCATTTAGCTGGATACCGCACATACTCATTCACTTCACCTACGCCCTCAAGACTGACGTGAATCTCCACCTTACGGAACAATCGCCATATCTTTAACAAGCGCTCGGGTAAAACAGTCAGGTTAGAATGGTAGCGAAGAACAACTTCGTGGCTTCGCCCTTGCGCTACACACATTTCTAAAATTTTATAATGCTGCTGCGATAGAAACGGTTCTCCGCCGGTCGTTAGCATTTCCGTCAGGTAAGGCACTACTTCAGCAGCAATTCGTCCGAGGTTTTCGTCAAAGTTCCAACCGCGGTTCGCTTTTTCGGCCTGATCGGGCGAATAGTGAAGCCCAAGATCTTTAAACTCGGCTAGTAGCGGATATGAAGAATGGGGACTGCACATTCGACACTTCAGATTGCAGTTATTCGAAAGCGAAAAATCAACGTAGGTAATACGCGGATCAATCTCTCCGCTGTTATCCGAGGCCATTGCTTCGGACACAGCGGAATCCAAAACGGTAGAGAAATGCCGGAGGTAGATTTGACGAATAGAGACGGCGCCGTGATCCTCTTCGATATAACAGCGTTTGCAGAAATCTGGACGTTCGCCAGCAAGCATCGCCAGACGCAAGCTTTTGTGAGTTTCTTGATTCATAGCCTCGCGGGCAGACTTTAGATCACTGAGGTAAACGATTTCGCCGCGTTCATTTCTTACGTGGCCTCCGTGGTCGGTATTGCAACAGACACGCATAGAAGTGTCGGTGTTCGCACTTAAATGAATCCACGGAAGTGGACAAAATCCAGTTTCCGCTTTCGCAATTCGCTCCGCCTTAAACGCTTGTTCGGCGGTCTCGCCAAACTTCACAACTGAACCTCGCGGACGACCGAATCCCAGTCCGTATTGAAGGTCGACTTCAATTCATCCTGAATGATCGAATAAAGAAGTGGATCAAACGACTTAAAATCTTGATTGCGGTGCTCATCAAGCACGGCCTGAACTTTAACGAACTCGCGGAGTCGATCTTCATAGTCTGGCCGAGGCGCTTGACGAAGTGTCGCCACAATCAAATCGAGCCGCTCATTCATTTCTGGAAACTTTTTCAGAATCACCGAGCGCACACGATGAGCTTCGATTCGATCAATCGCGATCACCCGCGCTTTTGGAGGGAGATTTTCTATTGATAGATAAGACGGATGCGTCAGCAGGTTCAAAAAATAGGGATGTTGATGGTACGGCGGATCGATCTGTTCCAGTTCGTCGTGCCAATCAAGCAGCTCGGTGAACGTCATGACGTTCAGCATCTGAAGGGTAACGTTTGTGAGCGCCTTCAGGCGATTGGGCACCATTCGTTTTTTCGCTTTTCGAAAATTGGCATCCACCACAGTCCACAGAGAGGGAAAGCGAATGTATTCCTGAGTCGCTCCAAAGCCATCGACACTTGCGATAAATTCAAACAATTCAAAATTTGATGCGATCTCAAAGAAATCATCTTTGAAATGTGTAAAATTCGACGCCAGGAAAACCTTCATGTGGCGGCTATGACCTGTTTCAACCGCACTGTTAAGAAAACGCGTGACGTTTTCAAGTAGCATCGGCTCGCCTCCGGCAAGCGACACGGTTTCCAAATGGGGAAGAAGTGACTCCGCCTCCTGCCAGAAGGAGTCGAGCTTCGACCAGTCGGGCATCCGCGAAATGTCGAAATCAGCCTCAACTCGTTGCTCATCTAAAAGGCGAGCCTGAGTCACGAGGTGCGGCACTTTATATTTGGCCGCAAGCTCGCGCATTTCGGTGACTACTTTGCTCGAATCGAACTGATTGCACATTCGGCATTTTAAATTACAGAGGTTACCAGGCTTAAGTTCAAGATAGCGAATAGGCTCGGTTGTACTGCCATTTTGAGCTAGTGCTTCTGAAATCGCGTTTTTTACGCCTGGGTGCTGGCCCCACTCTTTGAATGAGCGAAGCCTAAGACTTGTCGTTCCGACTCGGTCCTCTTGATAACACTGGCCGCAGCCAATCAACTTTCGACCAGCAAGCATCTCATTCCGAATCCGACGCAATTCGGGCGAGTTCCAAACGCTCGACATCGAATTGCGATTGACGTTCATTCGTCGTCCTTCATCGCCGTCGGCAAGAAACTCCGTGTAGTAACAGCAGGGGCGAACAAACCCCGAAGGGATCGTCGACAACTGCACAAAGGGATAGAGGCAGAGACTTTTGTTGTCGTCTGGCAACTTGGGATTCGTCAGATCTTCTAATGGTGAACCTGCCGAGTTACTCAAAGTTTACTCTTCGTTTCCTGCCGCGGTTCGCGCGCCTACTTCGGGATTAATCGAAATTTTAGACGTCTTTCGAAGTCCGTCGATCCACTGCCCAAAGGCCTCGTCGGCTCGACGAGAAGCTGAAGTTTCAGCTTGAAATTCAGGAGACTCTTGCGCTGCTGCCGTTTTCGCAGCTTCCTTATCGCCGTTTTTAGGTACGGGCTTCGCCGCTGCCTTCAGATCGGCCGCAGGAACAGCTTTGTATCGCAGCATGAAACTCTGGCCCCCTTGGCGAATGAGTTCCTTGGCGAGCGGTTTTTCCGGCGAGAGCTTGAAAGCAGCCGTAACCGCGACATCGCTTGAGACACCGACTTTAGGTAATGAGTCCGCAGTGATGGCAAAGGATCCTGTTTCGGTCCACGCCAGCTTGTGTTGTGTAGCAAAAGTGCTGAGCGCCGCCGCCGACGCCGCCTGATCACCGGCAGACAGAGTCTTTTCTAAAGCGGCGACCGCTTCACGCGACTTATCCTGGGCAATCAAGATCTCCGCGATTTCCTCGGACACTTCATCCACTTTTCGATTCGTGGCCGGTCTACGATCCTCAACTCGAATAATGTGAAAACCGAAGTCCGTTTGCACTGGATTGGAAATTTCACCGGGCTTACCAGAGAAAGCATAAGCATCAAATTCTGGAACCATCGCGCCGCGCGCGAAAAAGTCGATCAAACCACCATTTTTAGCCGAACCTGGATCGGCACTTTTCTCTTTTGCTATCGCTTCGAAGTTTGCGCCGGCACGAAGGCTTGCGACAATTTTCTCAGCCTCTACTTTAGCTTTTTCTACGTCCTCAGCCTTAGCTCGCTCGGCTCGAATCAAAATGTGGCGAACTTTCGCCTTTTCCGGCTCTGCATACTTCGCCTGGTTGGCGTCGAAGTAAGCCTTTATTCGGCCTTTGGAGTCAGACTTCTCTAAAAATGCTTTAACATCGGTCGCAGAAACGGTCTCTGAAACGATCAAAGTCTCCGTTGGGATCGACATGACTTCAACATTGGCTTTTCGACTTTCAACGTTTTTCATGAACTCACGCTCGAGCTCGATGGGGCGAAGGGCTGCCGAAAACGTGCGAGCCATACGCGACGTCGAGATCTGCTGTCGAACTTTCTCCTCAAACTCCCCGGCTTCCTGACGCGACTGCTGAAGATAACCAAGATAACGCGTTGGACTAAAACGCCCATCGTCTTGGAAGGCAGGAATTTCAGAAATCGCCTGGCGAACGTGCAAATCAGAGGACACGATTCCTGTTTTGCCAAGATTTTGACCAAGAAGCCGCTGATCGACCAACGACTGAATTGCCTGCTGACGGATCATTTGCTGAGCAAACTCCCCGCCGAACTGCTGCAATTGAGCGAAGCGAGGGTCTTTACCCATAATCTCAACCTGTTCAACAAACTCCGCTTGAGAAACAATCGCTCCATTGACGACGGCCGCTGACCCGCCTTGCGCAACGCCCATTTGCTGGGGAGTCATACCCATAAAGGCGAAAACCAGAATGATGGCACCGAAGATCAGCCAGGCAGAAACGCTTTTAATGATGGACCGACGATCGTCACGCCACGCATTCTTTAACGTCGTCTTCATGGTGTGAAATCCCGAATTGCCTGTTCCTTGAGACATCTGTCCTCCGACTGCCTGGTGTGAAGCGACCATGTCAGCCAGTTTTACTTGAAATTTCAAGAACCTTTCTTTGGAATAGAGGAAGATTAGGCAACAACCGGCTCCAACCTTGATTGGCGACGCGATGCTTAAGTGTTTAAGTGTTCAGAAGTGATACTGTGACCAAAAAAGGAGCCAGTGCCTTTGAATTTTTTTGCGTTCGATATCCGCAAATTGCTAATCGTAATCGCCGTTATTGCGCTTCCGATTTTATCCATCAACATGAAAAGAAATCCTGGCGAAGAGCCCTGGTATCGTCGCCCGTTCACTTGGTTTGTGGCCGCCTCTCAGGGCGGATACTCGAGCTTCACCAGTGGCGTTCGAGGAACGACGTCCATGTATCTCAATCTGGTCGGCATTAAAAAAGATAATCAACAGCTGCTGAGAGAAAACCAAGAACTTCGCGCGCAGCTGGCCGCCTCGAGCGAACTGAAGCTTGAAAACGAGCGCCTCAATCAGCTTCTCGAATTCAAACTTAATACCAAAATGGAGCTCTTAGCGGCGAAAGTCATCGCTAGGGACCTTTCACCGGATCACGAGTCGATTCGGATTAACCGCGGATACCGGCAGGGCTTGCGCAAGCTGATGGGCGTAATCACGGTCGAAGGTGTGGTCGGTTATGTTCTTTCGACGGAAATGGACACGGCGCAAATTCTCGTTATCACCGATCGCTCCGCGGCTGTTGACGCACTTGTTCAGCGAACTCGAGCCCGTGGTTTAATAAGTGGTAAAGACGCAGCCGCCATCCGGCTTCGTTACCTAGAAAGAGCCGATGATGTTGCTGTCAGCGACGCTGTTGTCACCAGCGGTCTAAAAGGCACTTTTCCAAAAGGATTCCCAATTGGAAAAGTCACGAGTGTGAGAAAAACCGACTTCGGTATTTCTCAAGAAGCCGTCGTCGAACCTGTCGTCAGTCCCTCGAACCTAGAAGAAGTTTTTGTCGTCCTAGATTCAGGGGGCGAGGACTTTAACGAAAAGTTACAGTCTGGCTTTGGGCCACCGCTTCTATCGAAAATGAATCTTCCTGGTTCTGCGCCAGCAAGCACTGTGAAGATTTCGCAATGAAAAAAACCGCGCTTTTGTTCTCCAACATAGCTCTCTTCGTAGCAGTCGCCCTGTTACTTGCCGCGGGCCAGACCTCGTTCTGGCTGCAGGTGTTCGGAAGCTTCCCTGCACCAGCTTTATGGATGCCGGTGTTAGTTTATCTAGCGCTCTTCCGATCAACCATTATGATCGTAGCACTTTCACACCTGCTAGCGATTGCGCTCGCTTCTGCCACGGCAATGCCAGAGGCGCTCATGATGGTTTCATGTCTCGCTGTCGCCCTTAGCGTGCAGGTCTTCAAAGCTCGAATTTACTGGTCTGCGACAACTTACTTTATGCTTGTGTGTGGTGGTGCAACGCTCGCGTTTCACGTGTTCCACTTTACTTCGACTTGGATTCTCTGGGATCACCCGCTGACCTCGCCAAATTTAAGTTCCTGGATAATTCAGTCTTTGCTTACGCCACTTTTTGCGCCGCTCTTTTTTCCCGTTTTTCGTTGGATTGACCAAATCACCGAACGAACCGAGCCGCCTGAAATTTCAGGAGCCTATTCAGCATGAGTGATTACCTACCCAGCGGAGAAATTGAAGCGAAGGACTATCAGCCTAGGTACCGCCTGATATACTCTCTGATCGGCGTCACATTTTTGGTATTTGCTCTGAGGCTTTGGATACTTCAGGTCGTAAATGGGGCCGAACTTCGACAGTTCTCGGAACAGAACTCGATTCGAGAGACGAAAATCCCTGCTCCTCGCGGCATCGTCTATGATCGAAACGGAGAAGTCTTAGTAGAAAACCTTCCGGGCTTCGAAGTAAATCTGTCTCCTCAGTACGTTACAAATTTGGAAGAAACGGCCGAAGCGCTTGGCCTCGCACTAAATGTTCCAGCTAGCACAGTGATGCAACTGGTGCAGAAAAGTCGTCGAATCAATGGGCCATTCCGACCTGTGCGGATAAAAGAAAATCTCACTCGCGACGACATTTTTAACATCGAAGTTTTAAAGCAGGATTATACTGGGATCGACATTAAGGAAACGGTCCTTCGCGCCTACCCACTGAAGGAAAATGGAGCTCAGTTTTTTGGCTACGTCGCCGAAATATCCAAGCGCCAACTACCAAGACTGAATGAAAAGTTTTCTGCACGCGGAGTGAAGTTCCAGCAGGGAGATCTTATCGGGACGATTGGTCTCGAGGAAATTTACGATTTGGATTTACGGGGAAAAGACGGAATCTCGGTCGCTCAGCTCGACGCTCATGGTCGCGAAGCATTTGGCGATCCAATGGGACTGCTTGGTTCTATGGGCGGAATCACCCCCGCCACGCCTGGTAACAATGTTATTTTAACGATCGATAAGGATATTCAGGAAGCAGCTTGGAAAGCTTTCGTTGAAGGCAATCGCATCGGTGGGGCAATCGCGATGAAGGCCAACGGAGAAATTTTGGCGTGGGTCTCGGCACCAAGTTTCGATCCGAATGAGTTTTCCACGGGAATTTCTCCGGATCTTTGGCGTCGTTTGGTGAACGATCCTGATAAACCCCTTCGCAACAAGCCGATTCAAGATCACAACAGCCCCGGGTCAACTTTCAAGCCGCTGGTTGCAATGGCGGCTTTGGCAGAAAGTGTGATCACTCCGAACACGATTGTCTCTTGCCCGGGCGTCCTGCGTTTCGCTGGGCGCCCTTACCACGACCATCTGCGCGGTGGCCATGGTAATCTGAATGTCACACAGGCGGTCGAGCGTTCGTCGAACGTGTTCTTTTATAAGATGGGTATCGCGCTTGGGATCGACAAGATGTTTAAGGTTTGTGATGCGTTTGGGATAGGACGCAAAACAGGGATTGAGTTATTGGGCGAGCGCGCTGGCTTGATGCCTTCGAATGAATGGAAGAAGAGCACTATCGGAGAAGAGTGGCAGCCTGGGGAGAACCTGTCCGTAGCAATTGGGCAAGGATTCGTTCTTTCGAACCCTCTGCAAATGGCGGTCGCCTACAATGCGATCGGCACGGAAGGCAAGGTCGTAAAGCCCTTCGTGGTGAAACGTGTGTTGAGCGCCGAAAACAAATTGATTCGAGAATTTGAACCAACAGTGGTTCGGGATTTGACCGATTCATCGACCGATTTTCACATCAAGAAAGATGTTTTCAAAAGCGTCAAAGAAGGTCTCCGATTGGTCGTCAACGGCGAACGAGGAACTGCGCGAGCGTCCCGCCTGAATTATATTGAAATCGCTGGCAAGACCGGGACATCGCAGGTCATGAACTTTTCTGCCGATCAGATTTATGCATCTTGTGAAGCCAGACCGAAATACCAGCGCCATCACGGCTGGTTTATTGGCTATGCCCCAGCCGACAATCCAGAAATTGCATTTGGCGTACTCGCCGAACATGCTTGTCACGGGTCCAGTGGTGCTGCGCCAATAGCAAAGGCAATGGTCGCAGCCTATGTCGCGAAGTATCGACCGGAGTGGCTTGAGCGCGATCTCAGAAAGAAAAACAAACCAGGTACAGCGGCTGCTGCGCCCGAACCTCAGGCCCCTGTTCCGGACGGCCCGATTGAGGGAGAGTAATGGCTGACTTTCAAATTCAGGAACGCGGTTTTTTTAAAAAACTCGATTGGAATTTCGTCATTCCGATTTTGTTCCTTCAAATTGTCGGCATCATCAACCTTTACTCTGCAACTCATGGCGTGAGCGACATATCGACGGACCGTCTTTTCATCTCGCAAGTTCTTTGGCTGGTAAAAGGTTGGATCGTATTTCTAGCAGTTACCTTGATCGACTATCAGTTCTTCATACGACTTGCATATCTCGTTTATGGTTTGAATTTAGTAGCTCTTATTGCAGTTATGTTCGTCGGAAAAGTCGCGCTGGGTGCCCAGCGCTGGCTTGATCTTGGTTTTTTTAGCTACCAGCCCTCCGAGTCGATGAAGCTCGCGCTGGTTTTGGTTCTTGCAAAACTTCTGTCGCTAAAGTCCTTTCCTGATGGAATGGGACTAAAAGATCTCGCCTTTCCTCTTTTAATTCTCGTGGGTGTCCCGTTCTTGATCACGGCCGAGCAGCCCGATCTTGGAACCGCAATGATGCTTTTAATCATTGGATCTAGCGTCTTGTTTTTCGTCCGCATTCGAAAGGTCCTGCTTGGTGCGTTGGCTGCTGTCTTGATTTTAGGTGCGACCGGTGGCTGGTTTTTTGGCCTTCGAGATTACCAAAAACATCGAATCTACACGTTCCTTGATCCCAATCGCGATCCACGAGGAAAAGGCTATAACAGCATCCAAAGTAAAATCGCGGTTGGTTCTGGCCAGATGCTCGGCAAAGGTTTTCGCAAGGGAACGCAGTCACAGCTTGAGTTCCTTCCCGAACGCCACACAGATTTTATTTTCTCAGTGCTTTCTGAAGAGTTTGGTTTTCTAGGTAGTCTGTTCACAATTTCGCTGTTTGGCCTCCTTTACCTGTCGATGATTAGAATCGCATCGCATGCCAGGGACAAAGCCGGAGCGCTAGTTACAGTCGGAATCACAGCGATTTTGTTCTGGCACATGTTCGTTAATATCGCGATGGTCATTGGGCTTTTGCCCATCGTTGGAATCCCGTTGCCGCTCCTAAGTTACGGGGGGTCGAATATGTTGACGACCATGGCGGCCCTAGGCATTGTTTCCAGCGTTAGCTACAGAAAATACCTCTTTTAAGCTACTTTGTAGTAGGATGAAGAGGGACATACCGGTCCAAGGAATCTGTATTAATCGAAACAAGGGGGATAGCTTGAACTTGGCTCGCTTATTCATCGTCTTGATTGTTTTGCCGGTCGGTACGGCGAATGGAAAAACCTCTCCGCCAAGCGTCTGCAAAGGCCAAGACGAAGTGGTCGTTGTTAAGCTGCCTGCCCCGCGCGAAGACGCACTTCTCGTGAAATGTGACAAGACTTCTGATCTTTCCCAACCCGAAGCACGGCCCTTTTCAAGAGTGGAGCTGGCTCGACTCTACAATGAGACACGCGGCAATTCCCCACGCGAGGAACACGCTGAAAAGTGGAAAACCACTTTCGGAATTACTCAGGAAAGTCTTCGAGCGAAAATTTCCGACATCGAAATCGGTCAAGAGATTCTTCAGTTTCCACAGTCGGAAGATCTCGCTGCAATTCGAAAGCTAGCTAGCCAAATTTCTGAAACTCAAGGCATCAGCAACCGCGAAGTGACGATTGGTAAGGACTTATCCATGCAAGAATTCGAAAGTGGCCGGCTCCGCCTGTTTGCGGGCCTCTGTGAGCAAAGTGGTGGTCATTTCGCTATTCCAGCTAAGTTTCTTGAAGAGTTTCAGCTAGGCGGACGCTCGTCCTTAGAGGGCACAGCCGTTTGCAATTGCCACGGAAAAGTGTTCAGCAATCCGATCGACTATCAGTGTAACTCCAAAGGCGAGCGCAAAGCCTCCGGCGAGAGATTATTTCGCGAGAGAGCGAATCCAAAAGGGAATGAAACTAAGCCTGCGGCTTCCGGCGCAACCGGAAAATAGTAACGGCCCCGATCTTTTCGTGCCACTGCACGAAAAGCAGTGAAGGACGGAGGCCGTAACGACACTTTAAAACGCGGAAGAGATGAAGCTGACGATTTCTTCTTTAGAGCGGTTACCAACCATGTGGTTCACTTGCTGGCCGCCTTTAAATAGAATCATTGTCGGAATTCCGCGAACGCCAAACTTTTCGGTCATCTCGCGATTGTTATCGATGTCGAGTTTTACGATTTTAACTTTGCCTGACAATTCGCCGGCGATTTCTTCAAGCTTAGGCGCCAGCGATTTGCATGGGCCACACCATTCTGCCCAAAAGTCGACAAGCACTGGAACGTCAGATTTCAGCACGTCAGTCTCAAAAGTTCCATCCGTTGTCGCAGCAGTATTGGCTCCCATTTCTATCTCCTTTAGTCGCGGACTCGGACCGCGAGCAATGTCCTTACCAGGACCGTCTTACACCTTCCTTTATAATGGAGCCTCGCAGAGGAAGGTCAAGGCGCCCAAGCGTTCAATATTCTCAAATTGAGACACATTAACGCATAGTTTCCCAGACCGTGCTCAAACAAAGATCAAAGATGTCAGGACTGATGGCCCGTCCTTGTCGAATTCTACTTGGGCGACCGGTGAAGCTACCGATAAGACCTCATGCTCAAGAACGAGATCAAAATCCTAATTGTCGACGACGATGTCGCCTTTGGCGCCGGAATACGCGAGGCCCTCGTGCGCGAGGGCTTCAACCCAATTCTTGTGCACAAGCCTGACGACGCCATTTCTCAGCTGAAAGTTCATGCAATTTCTCTGGCGATCATCGATTGTATGCTACCGAAAATGAACGGCCGCGATCTCGCAAAAAAAATGGATGAAGAAGGCGCTGGCGGAATTCCGAAAATCCTAATGTCTGGAATCTTTCGCGACAAAAACTTTATAAAAGAATCGCTCATAAAAACTGGTGCGAAATCGTTCATTACCAAGCCCGTTGAACTTCTGGATGTTATTCGCCAGGTCAATGATTGCGTTGGCCATTTGATCGACATCCCCGTTTCACCTGTCATTGAGCTGATGACAAAGACCATGATCACCCCAGGCGAACGCTTGAAGGCGATCAACGAAAGTGAAACTGTGCATGGTTTCGAACTGCCGTGGATCTTTGCGATGCTGATGCACCCAAAGGTCTCTGGAATCCTAAATATCCTAAGCGCTGAAGGCGACCCCTCGCTGGTAGGCTTTAAGGCTGGCGAAATTATCCAAGTTGCAAACCGTGATCAGAAGTCTTACTTCGGAGTACTTTTGGTCGAACATGGATTCATCGAGCAAGAAGAGCTCGATGCGGCCATGAACGAAACTGTCAGCGTTAAAAAACTTGGCGAGCGTTTGGTTGACGCAAATCTTTTAAGTCCGCATGCAATTTCGATTGTGATGGCCGAGCAACAGGGGATTCGGCTTGGAAAAATCGTCGGCAACACTAGCGTTAAAATTTCTTTCGTCGAGACCGAAGAATTGCGCGAAGAAGCAAACATCGACACTCACATGCTGAACGACATTTTCAACGATTGGGTGACTTCGAAGTTTCCGGTCGACTGGATGAAAACCTTCTACACGCCTTGGATTCGGCACAAAATAATTGCCGGCCCGGATCACGGCGATATGAACCGTACGCTTTCGGGCCCCGCAGTGTTGCGAGCGTCGAAAATCCTTCCCCTCATTTCCAAAGGTGTCACGATTGAATCAATGCAGATGGAAACCGGGCTTTCTGACAGCGATTTCTTCCCGGCATTTCACAACCTGTTTTTAGGCAGCTACGTCCGATTTGGTGAAGAGGTAAAAACGACCGACGTCCAGGTTCAGCGAAAGCGCTTGAAAAAGCTCGAGCTTGACCTAGAACGACAAAACTTTTTCGAGCGGATGGGCGTTTCGCCTAAAGCCAAAGACGTCGAAATCAAACGAGCCTATCACGAGCTCGCTAAAACGATTCACCCGGATCGACTTGGCTCTGATGCCCCAATTGACATTCGAGACTTAGCTCGCAAATGCTTTAATATGATTCAAGAAGCCAACGAGGTTCTTTCTAACCCAAATTCTCGCGATAATTATCTGCTGGAGTTAGAACAAGGTCGTGCCGAGAAAATCTTGGAAGCTGAGCAGATGATGGAGCAAGCTCGAGCCTGCTTGGCGAAGGGCGACGTGCGCCGGGCTAAAGAGATGCTCGAAGACGCCATCCTGCACGTTCCGATGACCACAGACCTTCGCCTTCTGCTGATGTGGGCACAAATTAAGAGTTCAAATGCCGAGAAAGATTCTGATTTAGTTGGTCGCCTGAAAGATCAGCTTTCAGCAGTCCCACCAGAAGACCGTCACAATGCGGTGTACTTCTTTGTAAAGGGCCTTGTACAGAAAGCATCAGGGGACTTCGACGGCGCGCGAAGATCTTTGGAGCAATCGGTCGGCATTGAGCAAAACTTTGTCGACGCAAAACGCGAACTCAATGTCTTAAGCCTTCAAGCGGGCCGCTTGGAAAAGCCAGTCGATCTGTTGAAGGGCGATTTAAAGGACGTTCTGGGCGTACTTCTAGGCGGAAAAAAGAAACGCTAGGTTGCCTCAAGTGCCGCCCGACTTTTTGCCGTCTGTATTTTTACCTTCGATCGCCGTCGAGTAGTCATCAGGCGTAAGACTTTGCGCCGTTTCGATCATCGCTCGAACAAACTCGCGCTTTTCGCGATTGTGCTTTGCCACTTTCTGCTCTTCTTCAATCGATAAATTCTTTTCAGCCTCTTCCAAAGCTAGACGCGCATCCCGCATTTGATTGACATCCAACATCGGCGGAAGCTCCTCTGCCATCTCTTGTTCCAAGAACTTCTGATATCGGCGCTCGCGCGCGGAAACGGGCTTGATCAAGGAAGATGCTTCGTCAAGCGTACCAGGTTTCACAGTCTTATCTGACTCGCCGGTCCCCGTTACATGGATCAGCGGCAAGGAAGCCTCTTGGTGTTTGATAATTTTTAGTTCTTCCGGCTCAAACAAGCGCGCACTGACGATTTTCGAATATTTTTCTAGCAAGGGTTCAGATGGAAGACCCAATAATCGGGAAACAACTTTCAATGCCGACCGCGGTTCGAATGGAGTTTCAATCACAGCGTCGACATCGGCGTACAAAAGACCGGGATCTTGAGAAAGCTTGTCGTCGCCTCGGTTTGGCAAGAGCACGACTAGCTTTGGCTGAGTCGAGCCGAATCGAAGTTTGGGCGCGAGGTTCAGGCCATCGACATTTCGCCCACGCCCGGTTGCAATAGCGAGATCTGGCGGGAACCCCAGCACAGTTTCCGCTACGAGCGACTCTCGACCGATACTCAATACATCAAATCCCAGCCGCCGAAACAGCGTTTCGAGGCCAACGAGCTCGTTGAAATCGTCGATGACGAGAAGGATTTTGCGCACACTCCATGGTCAAAATGGCGCGACGCAAAGGTCAAACACCTCGATAAAGTTCACCCATGCTTAACGCCTTGCTTCAATCTCAATCCATTGTTACAACCGAGGGCCGATGACTCGCACAAAACTTGATATGCAGCCTACGGAGCCGCCCGTCCCATTGAGTGGCTTCACAGTTATTCGCAATGCCCGCCTGATGGGGTACCCGGTCTTAGAGAGTATTAAAAGTCTGCTTCCCCTTGTTGACGAGCTCGTTGTGGGCCTGGGCCAAAGCGACGACGACACGCGGTCCATGCTTGAAAGCCTGAAAAATTCTAAAATCAAAATTTTCGACAGCTTCTGGGACACTGGAAAAACCAAAGGTGGCCTGATTCTAAGTGAAAAAACCAATGAGGCGTTGGCCCATTGCCAGCACGACTGGTGCTTTTACTTGCAGGCTGACGAAGTCTTGCACGAGCGCGATTTGCCCTCGATCCAAGCAGCTGTCGCACTTGCGAACTTACGACCAGAGATCCAGGGCCTTCTTTTTGATTACATTCATTTCTACGGCAGCTATTCGACGGTTGCCACATCCAGGCGCTGGTATCGTAAAGAGGTTCGAATTGTACGGAAATCGAGTGGCATTCAAAGCCACAATGACGCGCAAGGTTTTCGTGTTCCCGGGTCCAGTGGCCTGCTGAAACCGCACGTTATTCCCGCGAGTGCACGTATTTTCCACTATGGCTGGGTAAAACCACCGAAAATGATGGGACAAAAGAGTAAACTTCTTAACCGATGGTGGCATGGCAACAAAAGGGATCACGAATTCGACAATTTTGAGTATGCTCGGCAATATGGCTTGCGGCCATTCACCGACACGCATCCGGCAATTATGGCGGATCTCGTGCGATCTCAGGATTGGAAGTTTGACCCCAAGTTAAACCTTTCGGAATGGTCGCTAAAAGATTTAAACCTTTTCGCAAGCGATGTGTTGGAACGACTAACAGGTCACCGAATCGGCGAGTACAAACCCTACCGGCTTGAAAAAAATTAAGCCAAGAACGAGAGAAAAATGGCTGAACCCACTAAAGAAATGAAGACGAGAACAGAAACCACAACGCTCCCACCACGTGAATTTGTTGTTGAAGCAGGTCGCACAAAAATTCGCATTGGCCAGGGCCATGGACTCTCCATCATTTCGGGCCCATGCGTGATCGACAGCCGTGAATTGATCATGAACACTGCCCGCGCTTTAACAGAGCTCTCGCAAAAAACTGGCATGCCGCTCATTTTCAAGAGCTCGTACGAGAAAGACAATCGTGGCTCAGAGAAAAATTGGACCGGACCAATGGCAGACGAAGGACTTAAAGTTCTTGCTGACGTCCGCAAGGAATTCGGAATTCCTGTTTTGACTGATATTCATCGCCAAGAAGACGTAGAAAAAGTCGCAGAGGCCGTCGATGTTTTGCAAATCCCGGCTTACATGTGCCAACAAACGTCTTTGATTTTGGCCTGCGGTCGCACGGGAAAACCGGTGAACATTAAAAAAGGTCAGTTCAACGCGCCAGAAAACATGGCCGGTGCGGTTTCAAAAATGCACTCTGTCGGCAACAAGAACGTGCTTTTAACAGAACGCGGAGCATGCTTCGGTTACAACCGTCTTGTCGCTGATATGCGCTCGATTCCCGTCATGCAGGAGCTTGGCGCCCCAGTGTGCTTTGACGCCACTCACGTAGTTCGACTTTACGGAATTTCTTCTTCTGATCCTGCCGGCGGCGAACCACGCTTCGTTCCGCATCTGACAATGGCGGCCGTTGCAGCTGGCTGTGACGCCCTTTTCATTGAATCTCACCCAGAGCCAATGAAAGCCAAGTGCGATGCGGCTTCTCAGCTTAACCTGAAACATTGGGAGCCAATGATCCTGATGGCGATGCGAGTTCGCGCTGCTATCAAGGCGCCTGAAAACGTCGGTCAGTTCGTCATCTAGAATGAGATCGAGACTTCTTGTCCGATACGTCTTAGCAGAAATGATCCCGACGTTTTTTCTCGGGGTCATTGTTTTTGTTTTCATTCTTCTGATGTTTCAAGCCTTGCGCTTAACTGAATTTGTTCTTATTCACGGCGTGAAACTTTCCACCGTGCTAGAGATGATGGGTTATTTATCGACAAGTTTCCTCGCGATATTATTTCCGATGAGTTTGATCTTTACCGTGATTCTTACTTATGGGCGACTGAGCGCAGACTCTGAAATCGTCGCCCTACGCGCCTCTGGCCTCAGCATGTTTTCAATTGCAACTCCCGCGTTAATCTTAAGTGGCCTCGTTTGTTTGCTAAGCCTGCAAACCTCCTTTCACATCGCCCCCTGGGGAAATCGCCAATTCGAAGTTTTAGTTTCTAAACTTGGCTCGATGAAGCCAGGTGTGACGATAAAGGAAGGTACTTTTTCGGAAGGTTTTTTTGATCTCGTCGTGTACGCCAACAAAGTCGACAACAAAATCGGACTTCTGCAGGATGTATTTATCTATGACGAACGCGGTGGTCAGTCGGCAATCACCGTCATTGCCAAAGAAGGGCGACTCGTTCAAGACCCCGAGAGACCCGGCCACTCGGCCTCGCTCCAGCTGATCGACGGCAGCATTCACCGCTCGGTCGAAGCGAGGCACACTAAAATCGATTTCAAAACTTACGACCTTCAATTGTTTGATCCGGTTAACGAGTCGATTTCTTCAAAGTCCCCTCCCTCGATGAGCATCACCGAGGTGTTAACAACGCTCAAGTCGCCAGACTTGAAAAAGGAACTGAAGCTTGAACTGAATACTGAGTTTCATAAACGAATCGCCATCGGACTTGCGTGTTTAGTGTTTGGAATGATTGGCGTCGCGCTTGGGACAGTCACAAATCGGCGCAACGTCAAAGCTGGCGGAGCCGTATTGTCAGTCGCAATAATTGTCGCCTACTGGATTATTTATGTGACCAGTGAAAGCCTTGCTCGCAACGGAACCCTTCCCCCTTGGTTTGCTATGTGGCTTGCGAACTTTATTTTCTCAATTGGTGGGTTCTTCTTGCTCAGGAAAGTTTGGAATGGATGACGTTCCCTGCCTAATTGTTCTGGTTTTTCGCGCGCTCACTTCTCGGCCTAAAAGACTTGCGAGATCATGAACATCTCGAATCGGGACTGATCCTCGAGATAAAAGCTCGTTACAATATTCACCTCGAGGGTCAGTGGGAAACCAAGGTAGAGCCGCAACGCCCCTCCCGAGATTCATTGCATGTCGAGCGGTGATCGCCGTTCCACTTCGACTTCGAGCCTCGACGACAAGAACGACATCGGCGAGTGCCGCAATCAAGCGATTTCGCTTTTCAAAATGCCAGGGCCTGATTTCAGTTTCGGGCGGGTATTCTGAAATGAATACGCCTCCCGCTTTAAGGACGGAATCCCGCTTCATGCGCCAATCATTTGGATAGGGCCGCAAAAGCCCCGTTGGCAACACAACGGCTGTCGGCCGAGCTTCTCCGACGGCAATGGCATGGGCCAATTCGTCAATTCCGCGCGCACCTCCACTGACAATGATACAGTGGTGGGCAATCGCTGGTAAAAAACGTCTCATCCAAGATTCGCTCATGACACTGGAATGACGAGCGCCCACAACGGCCAAGACCGGAACAGAATCAAAATCTAAAGTTCCGTCAACACTGAGAATAGACGGCGCATCCGCCAAATCCCGCAGCGCTAGAGGGTAGTCATTGGAATAAAACGGTACTTCACGGGGCCCAAGATTTCGTTCAACTGTATTTTCCATAGCGCCTGAAACATTCAAATTTCAGACGCTGCCAGAATTCACCTATTCGGCAGGGGCCGTGCTGACGCGTGGAGCTTCTAGGACGAGATCCGGAAGGCGGGTTGGGAAAATCGGACCGGTTCGATCTCCCACTCGCACCTCGTCGGTCGCCACCACGACAAATGCAGATGCGACTGTTCCTGAAACCTGGAACACTTTTAAGATGCCGACTGGGGTTAGAAAATCCGGAAGTACGGTTTTCTTTCGTTCTCCTCGCTTACTTTGTACCGAGAGCACATCACCGACTCGAACATCGGTTTTGTTCACGTCTAAAAATACGATCGATCCATCTCCAAAAAACTTTCGATCCTCGGCCTCTTCGCCACCCACTATAATCAATTCACCGCTCGTGCGCCGACCTTTTGTCGAGGCAGCAACACGCGGTGGCTGTCCTAGCAAGATATCGGCACCCAAGCGGACGGGATTAACGGCATAGACAATTTGACCGCGATAGATCTGTCTTTTTTCATCCGCCAAATCGATCAGCTTAATAATACCGCCAACTTCATATGCATATCCAACCCGTCCGTTTTCGGGCGAAGTAATCTTAAACTTTGAAATGACCGAATAAACTCTCGATCCCACGGTCATCGGTTCATTGGCTTCGATCATAACTATTTGACCAATCGAAGCTACATACTCGCCAGTATCGACCTCAACGACTTCGCCCATCGGCTCTTGTTCTTGCTCAAAGGCCATGTAGCCGGGAACCACGGCCGGCGGGTTCTTTTCTGCATCGCTATTTCGCCTTTGTATTGTAACTGTCCTGTTAGCAGCTCGAGGCCGGAGCTCTTTGAACGACGACGGGATCTTTCGTAACACCTGGCGCTTGTCACCATCCGGCGCAGGAATCGTCGGGCGAGGTATTAATTCTCCCTGTTCGATCACAACGCCTGCCTCGAGATCGGCTTGAGTGATTTTTCCTTCCATGTCCTCTTGATAGACAGGTGCCTCATTAATCAAAGCTTTTACTTCTGTCCTTCGACCACTTGCTGGAAGCGAAATATCAATGTCCTTCAAATCCTGCGACGGCAATTCCTGAACGACAGGTACCACATCCTCACGGTCAAAGGCCGCGTTACTCTGTTCCGTCAATTGGTCGGGCTCGTCTTTTACGACACGGATTTCTGGCGGAGTCGCCTCGGTTCCGCCAATGAACCGAATGGCCTGGCCCTTGGCAATATTGTGCGGGTTCTGGATTTCAGGATTTTCCGCCCACAGGCGCGACCAATAGAAGCCGTCAGCGAACAGTGTTTGGCTTAGATCCCAAAGGGTATCTCCCGGTTGTACCGAGTAGGATTCGGTCGCGCGCGTGCCGATGAGTTCGGACCACTTTTCGTCGCTGACTGGAGAACCGTGCTGATTGAATATTTCAGCTAGTCGAGATTCGAAAGCGGAATTTGGTTCATCGCTCCCGGGCGCAATCGAAGCGGTTATTTCCGGTTCTGGTTTTTTAACTGGGGCCGCCGCTTTTGGAGCTTTTGGAGCTTTGACTTCCTCGTCGCCAAACGGATTCAATGGTTCTTCGGTTTCTTCTCGGCGAGTATTCGATTTTGCCGGAGGTTCGCTGGATGTCTCAAGCGGCAAAATCGTCTCATCTTCTAAACCACCAATTGCGGCTTCGTCTAAAAGCGGCTCCTCATTGACGAAATCATCGGCATTCAACAGAGGTTTTTGGGCATTTTTTCCGGCCGGCTTTGGCGTTGGTTTTGTATTGATCGGCGACTCTTCGCCAAGATCACTTTCGCCTGAGCCGGTTCCTGAAAGTGAATCGAGTTCGGATTCAATCGTGTCTTCAAAATCTTGCGCAAAACCAGATTGGTATACACCTAAGCTTAGAGCTAAAGCCAATAGCGCAACTGGAAGTCGATAACCATGACGGTTCACTTTCTTCATTTCACTCTCCGATTTATCGCCGAAAGTTCGGCGCGTGCGCGACGGGCTTCGCTTGTCTTTGGAAACGTCGAAATCACATAGTTAAAGTTTCGGGTCGCGATTTCTAGATTTCGGCGATCGCTATGGGGCTGGCCAATGCGTTTGGCAATGATTCCTCGCATGAGCGACGCGCCGGCCTTCACGCGAATGTGTCCCGAGCGATGACCGAGGCTTTCGACAAAGAAACCGTCTGCCTTCTGCATTGCCCCAGGAACTTTCGCCCGCGCGCGAAAGTAAGCCAGTCCGATTTGAAACTTAGCTTCCGCTAAGGCAGGTGAGTCCGGATAGGATTTTTCTAAAAGTGTGGCGGTTCGCTCGGCCTCCGAAAAATCTTTTTCCTTAAGAAGTGCGACAACGGTTCGCACAAGCGCGCGATCTGCCTGTTCGCCCTGCAAAGAATCCGCCGACGTCGATGCCGACGATGCCTGTTTTAGGGCTTTTTTGGCTGGTAGACGCCGTGGCTGTGCAGATAGCTTTCGAAGCCGTTCCGCCTTTCGCGAATTAGGCCGTAAATCGATTTTGTTCAAGACCTCTTCACGACCAACCGGGTTCGCGCGAGCAGGCACTAAGCTCGATTCTCGGATGGAATCGGTGGACCATTCGTTCGTAGGTTCTTTGGTCGATTCTCTGCGTGAGTCGATCGGGACATCGAGCACAACACCATTGTCGAAACCATTAAGATCTTCTTTCGCGCGCAGTGCCTCGGTCCCCCCGTTCCGCGAAATCATCTCGATCCTGGACTTCAAGATGAGGTTTCGTTCGCGAAGCGTCTCGATCTTCGCTTGAGCGCGTCGAAGCTTTCGCTGAAGCAACTCTTCCTTTGACCACCGTTGTTCAGATCTAGGACTCCCGGTGGCTTTGTGTGCACAGCCTGATCCAATGAAGATCATCGATGCGGAGATCGCTGCATTTATCAACAGCCCAAAACGCCTCTGACGAATTGCATCTTTGACTGGGTTTTCAACTTCTCTGGCGGTAAACGAAAAACATCCATGTTTTGTCATACTCCCTCTATGGTAAGGAGCGTCGCCGACAATGAAAAGCTAGGAAGAACAAGGGTCTAGGTCTGTGCGCACTTATGTTTTGGCCAAAGTCGACAAGTGACTACGTCAAGCCTTCAACCGCCCGCCCCAAACATCGATTTGACGACCCGGTTTTCCCAGTTTTTTACGGTGATTTTGTACTTATCCACAGGCTTTGTGGATCACTGGCCTATTTGGACCTTAGACCCGTGACTGGATAAGGGTTTCAGCGAATTGCTGATAGTTTATACATCCGATAAGCTATTGTTTCGACTAATGAAACACCGATATTAACAGATTCTGGTGAGATTCTGTTTTTTTCCTTAAATCCGAATTTCGAAATACTGTCACAGTCTGACATTCTTAAGTCGTTCCCATCTAAGTTTATAAATTGCTGTAACTGATTGAAATGATTCGGCTGGCAATTGCTCTATTTTTTCTAACTTTAGTCCTGCACAGTTCACTGCCGTCTTGGAGAGCAAAATACACAAGCCCGTTTCATCAGCAGTGCTTGAAAATCACTCCGATTCAAAAAGCCGAGCCGACAGAAAACCCTAGTCGAGCGGTTCATCAAGCTTTGGTCTGTGGAAGAAACTTAAAGTCCTCCGAAAGTCTCCAAAATTGGAAAGATCTCGGCCTCATCCACATTCTCGTGGTGTCAGGCGGACATCTGACAATTCTCGCAAAAACTTTGTGGCTAGTACTGATGCTTATCACAAGTTCATTAAATTTTTTGAGCCGCCGCAAATTTGAACATCGACGCTGGTTGACCCATATCGCTTCTAAACTACTAGTTTTTTCTGCGATCACAGCCCTCGCCATCGCAAATCAATTCGAGCCGCCGGTTCTTCGCGCATGGCTTGATTACATTTTGCGACCGACCTTTAAGAAATATGGCTGGCAGGCAAACGAACGAAGCTTTGTAACGACTTGGCTAGCACTTCCGGCGATCGCAGATGAAGGCGATCTCCTTTCGCTTGGACTTTCGTTTTTCGCATCCGTGGTGGTCGAAAGTGTTAGCCGGCGCCATCATGACCAGCCCCTTCTGTTAGCTGTCATGATGCAAAACTTCCTTTGGTGGGCGCTTCTTCCGCTTCTCTTACCAATGGGAGTTCCACATCCATTAGCGACTTTATCGAATGTGATTTTGGCTCCGCTACTAGGTGTAGTGCTAATACCAGCTGCCCTCTTTTCTTTTCTTTTTGGCCTTGAGGACATTTTTCCTTGGGTGTGGCGGATAACAGAAATAACTATTCAATTTGTTGCAGCCTTCTTGCCGAACGCCGCACCCGCGGTGCCCATTAAAGGGGCTAAATGGACGGGAATCACCACTCTTTCTATGGTGGTTATGGCGCTTGCTATTATTTCTCGGTCTTCTCCATTGAGCCGATGGGAAAGAAAAGCCAAAGCACGATGGCCCAATTGGCTGGCAGCATTTGCTTTACTTGCTTTGGCCTCTGCGGCTCACCAAGTTTTAAATCAAAAAAAACGGCCACTGTCTTCAGTGGCCGCGGTTTCAGAAACCAAAGCGTTAGATCTCGCTCATAAAGCGAAGCGCACTAAACGCGGTAAGGTTTGTATTCCATATCAAGCGATCGAGCGACGGGCTCATAACAAACACTGCCGCCGTAGACGTTCAGACCTTTGAAGAGGGCTTTGTCTTTTGCAATCGCATCTTCAACACCCAAGGCAGCAAGCATCGAAGCGTATTTGAAGGTCGCATTCGTCAATGCATAGGTCGACGTGCGCGCCACGACACCTGGCATGTTAGGTACACAGTAATGAATCACGCCACTGACTTCGTACGTTGGGCTTTGGTGCGATGTTGGACGGCACGTTTCAATACAACCGCCTTGGTCAACCGCAACGTCAACCACGACAGAACCTGGCTGCATGCGTTCGATCATCGACTTCGTGACAAGGACCGGTGCTTTCCAGCCAGTGACCAAAACTCCGCCAACCACAAGATCAGAACCAATGACACTTGCTTCAATATTCGCTGTATTTGAGTGAAGTGTCGTCAAACGGCCCTGGAAAACATCATCAAGGTATTCAAGGCGCTTGTGGTTCACATCAAGAATTGTGACTTCAGCACCAAGGCCGACAGCCATTTTCGCAGCGTTGATACCGACGACTCCGCCACCGATGATAGTGACTTTACCGCGATTTACGCCAGTGACGCCGCCGAGGAGAATCCCTTTTCCACCGTGATCTTTTTGTAGATAGTAAGCACCAATTTGGGTGGCCATTCGGCCTGCAACTTCTGACATTGGTGTTAAAAGCGGGAGCGAACCGTCTTCCAATTGGATCGTTTCGTAAGCAATCGATTTCACGCGACGTTCACAGAGAACTTTCGTGAGTTTCGCTTCTGCAGCTAAATGCAGGTACGTGTACAAAATTTGGTTTTCGCGGAGAAGACCATATTCGTCCGGAAGTGGTTCTTTCACTTTCATGACCATGTCGGCCTGACCATAAATATCTTTTGCCGAATCGACGATTTTTGCACCAGCGCGAATGTAGTCTTCGTTTGTAATCCGGCTTCCAACCCCAGCGTCTTTTTCAACAAGAAGTGTGTGGCCTTCCATCACGAGCTGCTTCACGCCCGCTTCTGTTAGACCCACTCGGTTCTCAGAAATTTTAATTTCCTTCGGAACACCAATGACGATGCGTTTTCCCATTTCATCCCCTTTTGCGCGATTCCCCTATATGGGGCGCGCCGATTAGAGCCGATGGACGCCCGGGAGGCAAGTGGGATTCAGAGGTTTAAATACCGGTTCGGTTGAAGCCGGCAATTGAGGAGGCAACCTGGTTTGTCCAAGCGCCTCCCAGCTCGATTGATTTCGTGCGATCTGGTGACGCGAGGATCTTCTTTACGAGCTTACTCATGATGTCGTGACCAGCTTTAAAAAGGACGACATGCCCAAGAAGCGGGCGCCCTAAAGTCACCAAATCTCCAAGTGCGTCAAGAACCTTGTGGCGCACGAACTCGTCTTGAAAGCGAAGGCCGTCGGGATTGATAACGCCGTCGTCACCAATCACGATCGCATTGTCCAGACTTCCGCCTAACGCCAAACCTCTCGACCGCATTGCTTCAACATCCTTTAGAAATCCAAAGGTGCGGGCGGGCGCGACTTCGCGAGCAAAACTGGTTTCGTTGATATCGAGATCCATTCGGCTTCGCCCGATGCAAGGATTTGGAAAATCAATCGTACACGTCACGCGAAGCCCTGAATACGGTACGACGTAGGCGTGCTTGTCACCTTCCCCGTAAAATACCGGCTCCGTGATATACAAGTAGTGTCGTGGCTCTTCTTGCTCAGCGAAGCCCGCCGCCAAGAGCGCTTCCATGAATACTTTTGCTGACCCATCGCCGATTGGAATTTCCGGACCCGAAAGCTCAATGAACAAGTTGTCGATGCGAAACGCGGCGAGCGCTGAGAGGCAGTGCTCAACTGTCGAGACCGAGAATGCCGGGCCTCCCAATGTTGTCGCAAGCGACGTAGCTTGAATATTTTCTGCGCGCACAGGGATCGAAGGAGATCCTGGCAGGTCGACGCGAACGACATGGATTCCGGTGTCAGGTGGAGCCGGCCGGAAGGAAAGGGACGCGGGTTGCCCTTTGTGAAGACCCAGGCCATCGACCGTTACACGTTTTCGAATGGTTCGCTGAAGATACATACATTTCCCCTCAACAATCCTCTTTACAATCCCTGCGCCAATTTTTTCGCGTGCTCTGTGCAGCACATCGCCTGACGCCCCTCTGCTGCGAGCTAAATTATTGAAATAATTAATTTAAGTGTCAAATCAATGATTCGTTCGACAGCTGACCGTGGGTCCTGAAATGAACGACGCGAGCCACTTCAAGTGTCACATAAAAGTCGAGTCGTCAGCTTCGATAGATGCAAAGAAACATCGGGTGCGGCAAAATAATGACAATGCGCCTGACTCGATGGGTCCTAAATTCATGTGCCGCCCTTTCCACTATGGGCACATTCGCGGGCTGCTCTTCGTCTGACGATATGCGCCTCTCGACAGTTCCCGAACACATCGGAAAAAACGCAAGAGCCCATCCAGCCGCTTACGGCGTAACTGATTCGTTCAATTTCGGGAAGCCGCAGAAAGTGCGGCCCGCCAACGATTTTCTGTTTTACTTCAAAGAGTGTGAGTCGAGTGATCCAGAGGGCGACCGCGCCTATTTCTCAAAGACCGCCTACAGTTGCAGCGGTGCCCGCTAACTTGATATTCTAGAGAACGCCTAAATGCGCCCGCGCCAAGTCCGTGATCATTCGACCTCTCGGCGTTTTTTGCACTAAGCCTTCTTGAATCAAAAACGGCTCGTAAACTTCTTCAAGAGTGTCTTTTTCTTCCGAAAGTGCCGCCGACAAAGTTTCGATTCCGACAGGTCCTCCCGCAAACTTTTCGTGGATCAAGCCCAATATACGACGATCCATATCATCCAGGCCAAGCTCATCGACCTCTAACATATCGAGAGCAGCGCGCGCCGCTTCTTCATCGATCACTCCACGGCCCCGAACCTCGGCGAAATCTCGAACTCGCTTTAGCAAACGATTGGCAATTCGTGGAGTTCCACGCGACCGTCTTGCAACTTCCATCGCTCCTTCAGGGGTGATCTTAATTGCCAATATCTGTGCCGAGCGCGTAAGAATCTCGACCAAATCCTGCTTCGAATAAAATTGCAGTCGCTCGACAATTCCAAACCGATCTCGAAGTGGTGCATTGACCAGACCCGCACGCGTCGTCGCACCGATCAGGGTAAACGGCGCCAGCTGAAACTTCATCGAGCGCGCCCCGAGGCCTTCCCCGGTGACGATGTCGATATAGTAATCTTCCATCGCGCTGTAGAGATATTCCTCAATCGTACGATTCAGACGATGAATTTCATCGATAAACAAGACTGTGCCAGGGCGGAGACCTGTCAAAATCGCCGCGATTTCACCTTTGCGGTCGAGCGCTGGTCCTGAGGTGGTCTTGCACTCAACTCCCATCGTGTCGGCAATGATGTGAGCGAGCGTTGTTTTTCCCAGGCCTGGAGGTCCGCTCAAAAGAATATGGTCCAGCGGTTCCCCACGCTTCTTTGCCGCCTCAACAAAAACCGCAATTTTTTCTTTGGTTTTATGCTGTCCCGGGAATTCATCAAAGCGTCGTGGGCGAAGAGTATTTTCCCAGGTCTCACCCGACTGCGGTGTCGCCTGCAGAACGGGATTGCGCTCGACGGGCTGAACCGCTGAAGTCTGGGAGATTTGCTTGGTCAGAGATTTTGAAGGTTTTTTCTCGATGTCCACTAGCGCATTCCTCCCAAGGTCTGTAGCGCAAATCGCACTCCCTCTTCCAACGTCAACGCTTGGGCCGTCGAAGAAACTGTCGCCTCGCGAGTTTCAAGTGCCGTCATTACGCGCTCGATCTCGGGCGCACGAAACCCAAGATTTAAAAGGGCGCTCGAAATTTCATGGAGGATGGAGGCCTGCCCCTCAAGTGGCATTGCCCCGCCAACCGAAACTCTTCCTCCGGATGTGTAGGCATTCGAAACCGAAAATCCTCTCTCGAGATAGGGAGCGACCTTCCCTTTCAAAGTAATCACCAATTGTTCAGCGGTTTTTTTTCCTACTTTTGGCAATTGAGAGAGCGCTTTCACATCGCCCGATTCAATCGCACGAGCGAGTTCTCCCATAGAAGTCGAAGAAAGAATTTTGATCGCCATCTTCGGACCAACCCCGTTGACCGACAAAAGCGAAAGAAAAAGTTCCTTCTCTAACTTACTAGAAAATCCAAACAGTGCGATTTGGTCTTCACGCACGTGCGTATAAACATGAAAAACAGCTTTCTGGCCAAGCGCTGCTTCATCTAAGGTTGGAACCGAACATGTCAGTTCATAGCCGACTCCGGCGACGTCCACGAGGCAAGTTTCTGCATCGCGCTCTTCCACAATTCCGCGAATTTTACCGATCATAATTGGCCGATCATAGGTGGGCTTCTCCAGTTCTACGTTCGAGGACGTAGTCTCGCCATCCTTGATACGCAAGTGCAAGTCCATCGCTCGCGTCGAGCGGTAAAGTTTCAAGCTCGCCGCCAAGTCCCAAAACTCGGTCTAAGATCAAGCGCACTTCTGTCTTCTCAGCGTTGCCGCGTCCGGTGACACTCTTTTTTGCAGTCTTGGCAGCCGTTTCAAAAATTTCTGCACCATAGCTAGCGGCGACGGCTAGAACGACGCCACGAGATTCTCCGAGTACAAATGCAGACGTGACACTTTTCCCGAGAAATACTTTTTCGACGACAACTCGATCTGGCTGACGCTCTGCAAAAATCTTCTGAAGCTCCCTCAGAATTGAAGCCAACCGCGATGCCAAAGCTTCCTTACCTTCAGGCTCAATGACCCCACAGCCGCGCGCTACAATAGTTTCCGGCGACCAGGCATCCACCTCAATCCAGCCAAAACCAAGTCGTCTTGTGCCCGGATCGACCCCAAAAATCGTCACTGTAGATCGCTTTAGGGAATACTTCGCCATTTTTTCATCAAAGCAACTTAGCAGTCTGACGAGCAAGGCTTGAAGCTACACAGCCGCAGTGCAACAATGAACAAGATGGCGGTAGAAACTGGCAAGCGAGACGAAAAAACAAATCCTTCGGGACTGCCAAATGCGGAGTTCATCGAACGTTGCCAATTGGAATACGAACGAAATCCGAGCTCGCGAGTTTTCGCACCTTTAGCGGAAGCCTATCGCCGTTTAGACCTTGTCGAAGAGGCCTTTGAAATTGCAAGTCGAGGCGTTCGTTTACATCCAGATTTTGCCGCAGGACGAATCGCATACGCACGAGTTTTGATAGCAAAAAAAGCTTATATCGACGCTGTTGATCAGCTACAGCGATCTGCTGAACTTTCGCCCGATAATATTTTGGCCTTTTTACTTCTCGGCGAGACGCTACTTGAATTGCGTAGACCGAAAGATGCCTTGAATGCGTTCAAGATGGTGCTGTTTCTTAACCCGCTTCATGAACGAGCGCGGAAAATGGTTCAGAAATGGGAGTTCTTAACAGCTGACGAATTTGAAGATGAAAACTTCGAATGGTCTCACGATGAAGCCCCCCCGCTTGACGAACAAGAATCAAAAACCACCCTTCGGGTCCGCAACGACCCTACCCGCGCCGACCGTGAAGCCCACCGGGCGATCTCCATTGCAGATGCCCTGACAGTTCGCAATGATATCGAAGGAGCGTTCGCGCAGATCGGTCGCTCCATTCGTTCGTTAGGGCCGCGCCCTGACCTTGAGCACCGGCTTATGCTTCTTGGGAAGCGCATGGGACTTAGGCCCGAAGAAATTCAACGGCTTGCGACCGATGGCTTAAACCGGAATTTCGGTCCGACTGAGGACCCTGTCCAGCTGAAAAAAGAAAAAATTAAAAAACTGCTTAAAAAGGTCAATCGGGGCAAACTTGCCGACTCTGCCAATTCGAGTGATTGACCGTCCAACCAGAATCGGCGACATCTAATGTCGCGAAAAAACGTGCGGAGGATCGATGTATCAGCTTTCAGATTTCAAAAAAGGCCTTAAAATTCTGGTCGACGGAGAACCGTTTGCGGTTTCCGACTTTCAACACGTCAAACCAGGTAAAGGTAACCAGTTCACCCGAGCCAAAGCGCGAAGCCTGATCACAGGACAAAACCGTGAATGGACGTTCAAGCAAGGTGAAAAATTTGAAGTTCCCGACATCAACACGCAAGAAATGCAGTTTCTGTACAAAGACGACAACGGCTACAATTTTATGAATCAGACTAATTTCGAACAGGTTTCCCTCAATGACACTGATGTCGGCGATGCGAAAAACTTCCTGATCGAAAATCTCGACTGTGTGATCATGTTTTTCAACGGCAAGACCATCGGTGTCGACGTTCCAAATTCAGTCGCACTGAAAGTCGTGAAAACTGATCCGAGCTTTAAAGGAAACACGGTCACTGGTGCCCAAAAGCCCGCGACGTTGGAAACGGGCTACGTGGTTCACGTCCCGATGCACATTGTTGAGGGCGACACCTTGAAAATTGACACGCGAACCGGCGAATACGTCGAGCGCGCAAACAAGTAAGACCGGTTTAATTAGACAAGTTTAGTTAGGCGTGATTTTGAAGCCGGCAAATCTTGCCGGCTTTTTCGTTTCGACTTTGGACCACATTCAGGACCTTTGTCGCAACCCGAAGCCCAGAACGCCACGTGAAAAGCTCCCTTTCCTAGTGGAAATGGCTGAAAATAAAGGCGTGTCTTCGGAAATCGAATCGGAAATCAGACAGCTATACATCGAAAGTGGTGACCCCGCTCTTGTTGCCGGACAATTGGTGAAACGGTGGGACGCCAATGTCTTATCCGATCGCGACATTCGAAGTATTTCTCGGTTCATGATTCACACGGGACTGCTACCTCACCTTCTCAATCAAATTCGCAGATCTTTAAAAAAAGATGCTCAAATTCCCTGGTCGGCGTTCATCGAAACTCTCTCGCGACTTGATGCCAAGTTGCAGCCGATGGAAGTCGACGCCATCTTTGAAGGAGTCGTCGAACAGTCGGAAGTTTTTCAAACAGATTTGATGATGGACCTCGTGGAAAGTACGGGTCTCGACAGTTATGATCCAAGGCCCGCCGAACTCCGCAGCCGAAGAATTGAAACCGCGCTTCGAAATCACGAAGATCGACGCGCTGATTTAATGCGACGTTTGGAATATGCTCGCGTCAACCGGCTGATCAGCCAAGAACGACGAATCTTGGACGAAATTCAGGCATTCGACCCAAATGATCCCCAACTTCGTAGGCAAAAGGATCTTTTCGAATTTCGTGAAGCGCAAGAAATTGTCGAAAACGCACTGTCACACTCTCCACCGAAGTCGGAACTTGAGAGAAAATATTCGAAACTTTCTCCAGAATTGCGTGAAGCCGCGAAACCTATTGTGAAGCAAGCGCGAACAATGGCAAAAACAGCGACAGAACCCGAACTTTACGATCTCGGCATGATGTTGCTTTTCATGGAATTGTACGACGACGTTATTCGCCTCCTCGAAAACAGGCGAATGTCGTCGAGAATTGATTGGCTAATTCTCGAGACGATGATTCTTGGCCGGCAATTTGCTGCGGCCTTAGGCGAGGTAGAGAAATTGGAAGTAACATACGCAGGAGATCCAGAATCACCATTCGCTCTGACCTATGCTAGGTCGCGAGCACTTTGGGGATTGGGTGATACCGTTACTGCGATAGAACTCATGCGAAGCTTAACGAAAGTGCGACCCACGTACAGATCTGCCACTACGCTTCTTCAGCAATGGGTGGAGGAAGCTCCATGACCAATGCTCAAAAACCACGTAGCTCATTTCGGCGGCGGTTTTTTTCGCGGCGGTTTTTAGTTTTTTCCTTACTCATTGCGGGAACGGCTTTTACCGTTGGCACCGTACTGTCACAAACAATTCCAAAGATAAAATCTTGGCTGCTTGTATCGATCGACGAATTTTCTCGAGAAAACCTGCCGGTTCGCATCCTGCCCGGTACTGTCGACTTCCGAATTGTGCCACTTGGAATCACGCTCAACGATGTCCGGATTCTTCCCACGGCAGAGTTCGAAAAGGAGAACGGGAAACTTTTTTCAGCGCTCACCATTCAAGAAATCCGAGCAGACCTTTCGATGCTTCAAATCATTCGGGGTGAAGTCGTACTGGATGAAGTGACTATTGCAGGCACTGAAGTTAAAGTAGTCGTACCAAAGCCAAAAGCTAGTAGCGGAAAACCACTTGAGGGTCTCTTTAAGGCACTCGACAAAGTTCCCATCGGCACATTTCTAATATCTGACACTAACGCGATCGTGGAAATTCCGCACGAAAGGCTTTCGCTTGAAATTGAAAACTTAAAATTTCAAATGGATCGCACCCGTGTTCGCTCACTTCCGAAGGTTGAATTAGAGGCCTCGGCCACCTCCGTTGTCATTCGTCAAAACCAGCCAAGTCCCGCGCCTGACCTAGTAATACGATTGGCGCCGGCTCTGTCACTTGAACTTACGCCTAAAGAAATCAACATCGAAAAACTTGAAGTCCGTCGAGGTTCTTCCGTGATCGACCTAAAGGGTGAGCTCAATGGAGATACAGAAGGGTTGGCCTTTTCGACCGGCAGTTTTGACCTCGCGTCAGATCTCGACGTCAAGTCAACGCGCGATTGGCTGCAAAAGTCGATTGCAGACGCGGCGCCGACGCCGCCAATGTCGGGCCGCTTACGTATGACTGCCAAGCTTGAAAAGAAGGGTAAGCCGCAACCATGGGGCGCCTCGTTCAAGCTGTCGACCGACGCTTATCATGTCCAATACATCGATCTCGACAAAATTGAAGCCAGTGGCAAGTGGGATGGGCAGCAGCTATTTATTCCCAGTGTGACCTCGGTCGCACGTGCCGGAAAAGTCGAACTCAAAGAAGTTCGAATTGGCGAAGGTCTGCAAAAAACACCTGATGGTCGGACTCCTTGGCTGATGAGAATCGGACTTTTGAATGCTGACATCGAACTGCACGAATTTTTGACCAATATGGGTGTCGGCCCGATTCCGGTTTGGCTTTCTGCCCAGGGTGCCTTTCCATGTGAGTCTCAGCTTGCACCGAAGTTCGCGATCCGCTGTGGAGGCGAGTTTAAAGGCCAAAACCTGATCGTTCAAAGTGCTTTGAAAACCGGGAGAAGTCCCGCAGGTGCGATTGCCGGGATTCCGGCATTCACGTCCAAAGGCGAATTCAGTTTTGATCTCGAAAAATTTCAATACTCGGCCGATATACGATTCCCAAATTCGGTCGGAAAAAGCACCGGCGAGGTCCGCTATAAAACTGGTTTTGATATAAAATATGAAGCCGAGAAACTTTCCATAAAAGACCTCTCTGCCCTTGGCGGGCTTAAATTAGAAGGTCTGCTCAAGTTAAAAGGCTCGACCACTGGCGGCTCGAAGTCGGCGTCGCTCACGATGGACCTTGAAGGCCAAGATTTATGGTTGGAAAACTTCTGGTTGGGCCAGCCGAAAGGAGTCGCGACATACAAGGCCGGTCATCTGACCTTCACGGGGCTTCAAGGGTTCTATACCACTTCCCGCTACAACGGCGATGTGAAGATAGACCTACGAAATTCGACAATCGATACGAATTTGCGGATGCCATTTTTTGATTCGCGCGATCTCTTTAAAATTTTCTCGCGAAAATTTACTCCGCCCTTCCCTGTGACTGGAACCGGGCAAGCCTCGATCAAGTCCTCTGGTCCGTTCGACATCTCAAAAATGACTTACGATCTAAAGTCGTCTTTGTTTAAGGGTACGGTCTCTGGCGAAAATTTTGATCAAGTCCACTTCGATGTGAAATCGATAAAGGGCGAAGTAAAATCTGAACGCGTGTCCATAAATCGCGGCGAAGCCGTGATTCAACTAACCGGAGAAGGCCATCCGGATGGAACTATCAATACGGTAGTTCGCGGTCGCGGCTTTCGATTGGAAGAAACCAACTTGATCTCAGAATCGGGCTTCGGCCTCGCGGGACTTGTGACTTTCGATATGCTTCTCAAAGGCCCCGTCCTAGCGCCGGACGCTGATCTAAACGGCAGTCTGACACGAACCTCAATTGCCGAGACTGCAGTGCCAGATAGCAACTTCAAACTTCGTTTCACTTCTAAGACCATCGAGGGCGCGGGTCAGTTTTTAGGTGACCTTTTGAATGGAGAGTTTGTATGGCCTCTGGCAGAAGAAGCCCCAATGTCAATCAAACTGCAAACAAGGGAATGGAACTTCGCCCCAATTTTTTCTGCGATCGCCGGCCCCAGCGGGCGAAAGGATTTCGAAGGACGACTGACCGCAGACGTCGATCTGAAGTCCAGCCGCGGTGGCTTCTGGGCGTCAAATGGATCCATCACAGTTGACCGACTTTCACTTCGTCGTGGTCCCATTGAACTTTCGAACCCAAGAAAACTTGTGGCCAACATGAAGAACGGTCTGTTTTCAATCCGTGATTTCGAACTTTCAGGCGACGGAACATTTATTAAAATCAATGACCAGCCAACAGCCGACCAATCTGGCAGAAACCTTGATCTCCAGATCAATTCGAAAATCGACATGAACTTGCTTTCCATTTTTACTCCATTTTTCGAAGAGCTCCGCGGCTTACTGTCCATGGCCGTGTCGTTGAAGATGGGGCCCGGCGGCAGCGATGTCATAGGATCGGCCTATATCGATCGCGCGTTTATAAAGTTCCCTGAATTCTCTCACGCCTTCGAAAATCTACAAAGTGACCTCGTTTTCAATCACAAGAAAGTGGTGATCAACTCGATCAAGTCCGACTTCGCAGGTGGAAAAATTCAGGCACTAGGGGGCCTTGAATTCCAAGGAAAAAAACAAGTTCCCGTCAACGTCACAGGATCCTTTGATCGCATCACTTTGAACCTGCCGGACAAAGTTCGGTCCTCGGGATCAGGCAACTTCACGTTCTCCGGAAGCTGGTTCCCGTTTCTTCTCAAGGGAAACTACAATGTGCGGGAAGGTCTTTTCGCAATGGAGCTTGATGCAGGCGGCGCAGGCGGAAAAGCGAGTGAAGACCTAAGGCGAGATCAGTTTTTACCGAAATTTTTGGTTGAAGAATCTTTTCAGCCGCTGCTTTTGGACATCAATGTCGATTTTTCAAAGGGAGTTCAGGCTAAGAACGAAATGATCGAAGGGTCTGCCACCGGAACAATGCAAGTCGAAGGGAGCCCATCAAAACCACGTTTGACCGGGCAGGTTCGGGCAAATGCCGATACCAAAATTAAGTTCAGAGAAAACATTTTTGACGTTTCGAGCGCGATCTTGTCGTTTGATGACCCGCTTGAAATTAATCCGCGCATCAACCTGAACGCACGTACTCGCGTCGACGGCTATGACGTGAACCTCTTGGTCCAGGGAACCGGAAAAAAACCAGAAATTTCTGTCTCCAGCATACCGCCAATGCCAGAACGAGATATTCTGTCTCTCTTGGCACTCGGTACGACGGATCAAAGGTTGACGACCACCGACAGCGGAAGCCAACAAGGCTCCGCAGCCGGTCAGCAGTTGATCAGTGGCGTTGCGAATCAAGCCCTCAAAGGAGTGACAAAAAAACTCGGCGTAGACGTCCAATTGTCCCCTGGCTTTGATGACACAAATGGCGATTACCAAAAAGTGATCCTTAAAATTCCAGTCAATAGAAAACTTGAACTCTCCGGTAGCCAAACCCTAGGAAAAAAGCCAGAGACGGAACTCGTACTTCGGTACCGATTTACCGATCGCGTTTCAGGCGTTCTTCGAGGCCAACTTCAAGACCGTGGAGAGGTTTCTGACTCGACAGGCCAACAGTCTCGAAATTCTGAAAAGGCCGGCCTCGACTTCGAGTACAAGTTTGAGTTCAAATAGCACCTATGTTTGGCCTTCTTCAGTTTCCAACATTTATATCGGCAGCCGCATTATCGATCGCGATGATTTTCGCGGCGCCGGTGGCCGAAGCGGCGACCATCATGAAATTTACAGGCGTCTCTGTTGCCCAGGGCCGAGCGCTTCAATCGAAATTTCCCTTTGTTTTTGAACGACCCATCTCGCTTGCAGAGGCCGACGAAGTCGTTCGGTTCCTGATGAAGACCGGGCTGTATTCGAATATTGAAGTCGTCTCGCGAGTGGTCGACGGCGACCCGGAACTACTTTTGGTTGCGACAGCCTTAAGAAAAATCAAAGGCATTACCGTGGGCGGCAATCGAGCCATGTCCAACTCAGAGGTCCTTCAGGTCTTACAGCTGCAAGAGGGAAAGGTTTTTGAACGAAAAGAATTAATCGAATCCATCAAAAACCTTCAGACAGAATATCGCAGGCGCGGATATAGAGGCATGAACGCCGAAGTCGACTTCGAAACTCCAAACGAAAGCGAAGTGGAACTTAAGGTAAAGGTCGAAGAAGGAATACCGACAATTGTCGAACGGGTGCAAATCGATAGCGCAAATCCAGAGGTCGTGCGCCGAATTGACCGAATCATTAAACCTCTCAAAGGAAAAGCGCTTAGCGAAGACGATCTGCAAAAATTGACCAAAGAAATTGCCGAAGATTTACGTAGCAACCGATTTCTGACCGCCAGAACTCTCGATCCTCAGGCGGTTTTTGACGAGCAACAGTCTCGTGTTCGAATCGCGATCACGATCGAGAGCGCGTGGAAGTATCTGTTTAAATTTGAGGGCAATTTGGCCTTGGATGACTCAGCGCTAATCCGCCAAATGAACCTTGAACAGCTGGTGGGAACAGTCACTACACCCGCTCCTGAGCTTGCGGAAAGACTTCGGCGGGCTTACCAAACCAGCGGTTTTGCACATATTGAAGTTTCGGCGACAGAAAAAACTATCGAAGAAAGCTTCATCAAGGAGATCACGTTCAAGATCGATGAAGGTCCGCGCGTTCGAGTGAAGCGAATTGAAATTACTGGCAATATCTCTCGCCAGGGAAGCTATTACGCGGAGTTTATTGAAAGCAGTAGTCGCGACTTGATTGGCGAAGGATATTACAACCGGAAAGACATTGAAGATGGAATCCGAAGCCTCGAAGAAGAACTTCAGAATCAAGGCTATCTGCGAGCAAAAGTAAAGTCGTGGCGGTCAGAGTTTTCAAATCCTCAGCTTTCGTCTGCCACGAGTGCCAGGGACCAAGTGGACACTGGACAAAACATGGCCGCTACTAAATCCGCAGGAAAACGCGGCAGT
Source organism: Deltaproteobacteria bacterium (assembly GCA_017302795.1). GTDB lineage: Bacteria > Bdellovibrionota > Bdellovibrionia > Bdellovibrionales > JAMPXM01. Next base: position 240,555 of record JAFLCB010000004.1, read on the forward strand.
CAAGCAACACTGATTCTAAATATCGACGAGGGCCCACTGACGGTTATCCGCCAGATTCGTTTCGAGGGGGTTGAGGCATTTTCCAAGATCCAGCTTCAGGGAATCTTGCCGATCAAAACCAGTGAATCACTTCGCATCAAAGATCTGAATGACGCCATCGAAGCACTTAAGTCCTACTATTACTCTCAAGGCTTTATCGAGATGCGGATATTAAATGAAAAAGAAGGACTCGTTACTTACAACGAGTCCAGCACCCAAGCGACGGTCGAATTCCAAGTCTATGAAGGCCCCAAAGTGACCGTTAGCTCCATCGTTCTCGATGGGAATGTCATGACAAAAGATTATGTCATTTTACGCGAACTCTCGATCAAGCAAGGCGATGTGTTTACACCGGAGCTCCGCGATGACTCGATTTTTCACTTACAAAGATTAAGTCTCTTTTCTCGCGTGAATGTTCGCACGCTCGAAGAGGGAACGTCGATTGCCGAACGCACGGTGATTGTCGAAGTCGAGGAAAGTGCCCCTGGCACCTTTGAGTCCGGCGTGGGAGTCGCCTATGACCGCGATTTACTTTTCCGTGGCTATGCCGGGATCGCTTATAGAAATCTTCAAGGCACAGGCCGCGCGGCCAGTATTCGGGCTGATCCAAGCTATTCGACTGATCCAAAGATCAGCTATCTCGAGTACAAAATCACGCTCAGCTATCTTGAACCATATATTTTACGTGACCGAAATAAAGGTCGCTTGAATTTGGTGCGCGACGTTGGCTTCAAGGAAGTCGATTCTGACGGCAAAGCTATTATTCTAGCGAAGAATGAAATCGGATTAAATCTTGAGCGCGATTTAACTAAGCACTTGAAACTTACCTATACCGCCTACAACCTCTCGAGCCAAAGCGAGTTCGATCGCAGTAATCCGGATGAAATTAAGCGAACGCAAAACATTGCCAAAACCGGCCCTCAGATTGAATACGACACTCGCGATAATGTCTTTTACCCAACCAAAGGTCTCTACGCACAAATCGGTTTTGAATATGCTGACCCGATCTTGGGGAGCTCCGAAGACGCTTCACAATCCATTAAGTTTTCGAAAGTCACCGCCTCCGTTTCAGTACCCTACCGAATATTTGGTAGTCCTAATTTTATTTTCGCATCCAGTGTTCGCTCGGGGTACCTCGCGAATTTATCGACGCTTCCTCAAGGTGGCGTGCCGGATCAAGAAGCATTTTTTCTAGGTGGTCGCTCGACACTTCGCGGTTTCCAGCCGACTGGAAGATCTTTAGATCTCGAGCGAGTTCCTAACTTAACCCAGCTTGGAAAAGCGAATTTGCGGGATTTTTATGTCACCACCGACAGCTACTATTATCTATTGAAAGCGGAAATTCGTTTTCCGGTCTACGGCGATTTTCATGGTGCGCTCTTCTACGATGGCGGCGCCGTTCTTCTTTCGCAAATATTCCTTGAGGATTCTTATCGAGATTCATTCGGCGTGGCACTTCGCTACAAAGTATCTGGCGGTATCGTCGCGGGTCTTGAATACGGAAAAAAACTAAATCGAAAAAACTGGCATCCCTACGGCTATGAAAGTCCAGAAGCCTGGCACTTCTCCATCGGCACCTTTTAAAAACTCATACGATCCGGCAAACCCAGGCGCGAAGAAATCACGCGAACAATCTCGGCAGCGGTTTCTTCTAACGCGCGTTCGGTCACATTGAAAACTGGCCAACGACGATTCTGTCGGAACAAGTCTTGAGCGTACTCAATTTCTTTTTCAATGTAACTTAGCCGTGCGTATTCTCCGCCCGGATCTTGGCCAAACTTTTCCAAACGATTGCGCCGAATGCGGGAAAGCGAACTGGTGTCGATCAAAAGTCCAACAATGCGTCTTTGATCAACATCGAAAACCTCTTTGGGAAGCTTCGAGTTCAACACCAATGGAATATTGGCCACCCTCCAGCCCTTGTGACTTAAAAAAATTGAAAGCGGTGTTTTGGAGGTTCGCGAAATGCCTACTAAAATAATGTCGGCTTCGTTTAAGTCAGTAAGGCACTTTCCGTCGTCATGCTTAACCGTGTATTCAATGGCTTCGATTCGCTTAAAGTAACGATCGTCAACCATTCGTAAAATTCCAACGCTCTTCGCACCAGGTCTTCCACCGAAGTAGTCATCCAACGTCTGCAAAAGAGGACCAATCAAATCGACACTCAATAATCCTTTCGATGCCGATTGCTCTTGAATCACCTGCTTCAACTGGGGGCTGACAACGGTGTGAATGATAATGCCCTGATTTTCGAACGCATCAGCAATAACACTTTCAACTTGAGTTTCTGTTCTGACATTTTTAGATCGCACAATATTGATTTCTACATCCTGATATTGAACGAGCGCTGCGCGAATCATGGTCGCAGCGGTCTCCCCCGTGCCGTCCGAAATAATATAAATGGTCCCTTTTTTCTGACTCACGTCTCAACCTCTCGCCGCCGAACTATTTCCTCTATTAATGGCCGAGCAAACACCTCGGGCCTCGGATCCAGTAAAACCCAGACCACTTCGTTGTTTCCCGAGACCCTGATCGCGCGCATTCCCTCTTCGTTGAAGTCTTCAAAACCGATCGCTTCCAACCAACCGCCAGGGTCAGGAAGCTGGTAAACTTTCATCGAATCACCGTGCTGCACCAGTTCCCGCGCCACTCGACAACGGCGCTCGGGTCGGAACACCTCACCTTTTGAAAAAACAAAGGCGAGGTCGTAATCCTCCCCTTTTCGCTGAAACTGAAATCCATGCGGGTAAATTTCGGCGAAGTCTTTGATCGCCATTTCTTTTCCAGCTTTCGGCAGCTCAGATTTCATCGTCCACTGCGAACGCTCTTGTTCTCTGGTGAAACTTTTTATTTCTTCTCCGTGAACGAATTCAGCATAGCGACGCCACCAATGGACAAGTTTCTTCCGAAATTCAAAAATCAATTGGCCGACTCGACCCATCGAATCCCCCATTCGCCTTGAGAAACTTCCGCCAGTTGCTTGGGCTGGGGAGGTCGCCAATCAGCGGGTGGAAAAACAGTGGCTGTCTGAACTTTTAATCCTGAAAGATGAGCCCCTAAAACCGGTAACCATTCCGAATTTCGAGAGGCATCCGAGCCAGCGCTTAGCGAAAGGACCAGCACGCGCGGCGAAGGAAGACCTTCAGGAGTCGCGAGTAGTAAAGCATCCGAGAAACCGGCGCTTCGCTTTTCAATTCTTTGCAGGCTTCGACGCAGAAGCAGACCTAGATGCCAATCTAGCTTTTCCGTCCAATGATTTTCATCTGGATTGATAAGGACCCACACATCAGATTTCATTTTCCAAATCGCCTCGAAACTTGAGGACGAAAAAAGCTCGATTGTCATAGCTCAATCGTCAGAGCTGACGTGCGATCGGGTCAAGAATCCCGTTCACAAATGACGCTGAGTCCGTGCTGCCGTAGAGTCGTGCAAGCTCAACGGCCTCGTCGATGGCAATGCCGGCACTCAATTTAGGCACCATGAAACTCATCTCAAAGGTCGCCATTCTGAGAAGCGAGAGATCGACAAGACTCATGCGGCTGAGTTTCCAGTGTCGGGCCTGCGCTTCAATCATTCGGTCAATGGCTTCGTGATTTTCACAAACCCCGATGAACAAAATTCCACCATAAGCGGCAATTTCTGGTTCCATTTCAAAATCGCGCACGAAATCAGTCAGAAGCCCACGAGGAGAACCCTCAAGACCTTTGGCGGGGGCAAATTCACGCAAAAATAGCAGCTGCAACGTCATTTCCCGGGCACGGCGCCGAGGCGACATTTCAGCTTGAGCGATATCAGATCCAGCGGTTACTCGGGTCATGCGGCGCACTTTAAGTAGCCACGCGCAAGCCGTCAACCACAGCCTCCAAGAAGAATGCTTGCGAACCGGGGTGCTTTCACTAGAACCTGAAGATGGCTTCAGGGAGGTCAAAATGTTGCAAAAAATGATGCGGACGATTGTTCACCTGGCAGTTGGACTCCTCGTTGGGCTCGGAGCCGTGGAAACTATCCATGGGCAGGTTTTTCAAGACGGCCAAGGCGCCATCGAAGTAAGCCCTGGAAAGGCCAAGTCCAAGTTCAAACCACGAGTCGGTCGGCAAGCGGCCGCAAAATACATGTCTCCCCAAAGGCCGGATCAAAAAGACGAGGGCGGAGGGGGGGAAGACGATCAGGTTGAAGCAACTCGTTCGCGCGAGCCTGCGGGCACGTCTGCCGATCACTATCTCGCTCTCCATGGTGGTTGGTTTGTTTCCGATAATTCCTACAAGTGGGGCGTCCCGGAAAATCAAGACAACATCGGTCGTTGGAATTTGGGTGTCACCTACCGAATGGGCGAGTGGATCAACTCGATGGATCTCCTGATGCGCTTTGATGTGTCCCGCTTCGTACTCGCAGAAGGCGGAGTAACAAAGTTTAGTTTCTTGCCGCTGATTACTTTCCCCGACGCTTCAAGCCGTTTCCCCTTGTATTTTGGTGCCGGTGCAGGCATTGGCTTCTTTGGAACTCAGTTAGCAGGTGAATCTTCGCTGGCACTCGACTATCAGTTACTTGCAGGCGCACGATTTTTTAATGTGTGGGATCTGACCGGACTTTTTATCGAAGGCGGCATCAAAAACCACCTCCACCTTCTTAGCGACGGACAATACAATGGCACGTTCATCACGACAGGGCTCCTCTTTACGTTCTAAATCGAGTTCCAATTCGGGATCTAAGATCGTACCGAGGTCCGGCAGCGGAAGTGCGCCCACTCAACGCAAACCAGGCTCGTTCGATCGGTCTGACGTTTTCCCCACCAAGGGACCTGAAGCAAATCCGTTCCGACAAGAGGTAAGACCCGAGCGCGGCGGCTTTTTTGTTCACCGCCCCGTCGCCCAGATCGCAATCGATGCGCTTGCGACAATTGTCTTAGAGGGACGCTACGCTGACAAAGTCATCGAGAAAGCATTTAAGTCGCGGAAAAATATGGGTGCCCGCGATCGAAAACAGTTTGCGGAAATCGTATACGATTTAATTCGTTGGTGGCGCAGATCTGGCGCCGCCATCGGCTGGGACACAGAAGTAAGCACTCCTTCGCGTGACGATCTTTGGAAATGGCTAGCCGTACTCATCGTCGAAAAATCCGTGAAAGATGGTCAGGACCCAACTCTTCCGAAATGGCCAGAATTCCAGGGCCTAAGGGCCGACAAAATAGCGAATGCTCTAAGTGAAATCGACCCAGTAAAGGATCGAGCGGTTTTTGAATCTGTTCCCGACTGGCTTGATAAGCTTGGTCAAAAAGAACTCGGAGCCAAATGGCCGCAGACCTTACATGCTTTGAATTTGCCAGCACCTGTTTTCTTGCGCGCCAACACTTTGAAATGCACACGCGACGAGCTGATTGCGAGGCTTAAAGAGGAAGAAGGCGTCAGCGCCCTTCCGGCACATGAAACCTCAGGCGGCGTGATTCTTTCAGAACGGAAAAACCTTTTTTCGTCGAAAACCTTTCAAGAGGGATGGTTCGAAGTACAAGACGGAGCCAGTCAGCTAGTGGCCGAAATGCTAGGTGCCGAGCCTGGCGACCGAGTCATCGATGCATGCGCTGGTGCAGGCGGAAAAACACTCGCCATTGGTGCGATGATGAAAAACAAAGGGCGCCTCATCGCTTTAGATATTCACGAAATCAAACTCCAAGAGCTTCGCCGCCGAGTCGCTAGAAGCGGAATTGATACTTCTGAAGCGCGCCTCATTGATTCCGCGAAAGTGATCAAACGCCTCGAAAACTCTGCCGACCGCGTCCTTTTGGATGTTCCGTGCTCAGGCACTGGTGTCTTTCGAAGAAATCCGGATGCGAAATGGAAACTGAAACCAGAAGACATTGAACGGCTTTTGATTTTACAAGCGCAAATCTTGGATGAATACACTTCGATGGTGAAGCCAGGCGGAGTTGTGGTCTACGCAACGTGCTCTTGTTTGCCTAGCGAAAATCGCAAACAAGTCGATGCATTTTTAAAGCGAAGACAAGCGTTCAAAGCGCCTGGCGCCCCGCAATTTGAACTTGTTCGCGATCGCGATTTTGCGCCCGGAAACAATCGGTACGACGGCTTTTATGCCGCCATTCTAAAGCGAATCCCCTAAAGGTACCTCCTACATTTTGGTAACGCATGCGCGTTACCAAAATGTAGGAGGTACCTTACGGTTAACCCGCGATGCCTTGCTTAAGAACGCGGAAGAAGACATCTATCAGCTGCGCCGCCGGCGATGGATCGCGAGAATAAAAAACCACATTTGTCGTGTGCTTTAAATCTGTCACTTGCACTTGTGCCAACCGGCCCATTCGAACTTGCTTGCGAATCGCGTGAGCTGGCAGGAAGCCCCAGCCAAGACCGCTTTCAATGACTCGCTTCAAAGTTCCAACGTTGTTCGATTCGAATACAACGTTCAAAGAAATTCCGGATTTTTCCATTGCCGCTTTAAACGCTTGATCGAAACCTTCATATTTTTCAGATAAACGAATGAACGGCCTCTGATCCAAGTGCTCGGATCGAATTTCCTCTGGCAACGACGGGTCTTTACCAGAAGCCACTAGCCACATTTCATCTTTGTGAAGCGGGCGTCCCTGCAGACCAAGGCTTTGCACTTGAGCGGCGGGAATTTCCGGCAATATCGCGACATCAAGCTTTCCATCGGCCGTTGCCTTCAATACATCTCGCGCATCTTCATAGCTAAGCTCAATCGAAACTCGATTGTGATGCTTTAGTAGTGTGGCAACACTTGGGGCGACAAGTTGAAGCCCCAGCGAGTTCAACGTGCCGATTCGCAAATGTCCCTGAACGCCTTCAGCCATTGTCTGGATGGCCGCTTGCGCCTGCTGCGTTAGCAGGATGATTCGCCTCGCATAATCATAAAGAAGCTGTCCCTGCACTGTTGGCCGAGCATGGCGAGCACCACGATCAAGAAGTCCGACCCCCATTTCCTCTTCCAGATTTCGAATTTGCTGTGAAACAGCCGGTTGTGTGAGGAAAAGCTTTTCCGCAGCCGCCGTCATGCTACCTTCGGATACGACTGTCGAAAACGTGATCAATTGCTGTAAGTTCATGGCAAAATCCCCCAACCTATTTTTCACTCGAATTCGAAAAGAAATCACTGGAATCCTCAATGATATCTAACACTCTTAAATCGCTCGACGAAAGTCCCATTGGGTTCATCACTTTCGACACTCTCCTTTTCAAGTCGGCACACAAAGTGCGACCCTTAACCATCAGCTTGAGGGCGGCCTGAGTTTTTAGGGGGAGTTTCATGGGTTCTAGATGGACGACGTCGGCGAAGGCCGCAGTTTTGCTTTGCGCCTTGGTGCTAGTTGCGCCAACTGAATCCGCGAAGGCGAAGACGTTTCGAAACGCGTATGTCAGTTTTGATCTCGCCGACCGCTGGGACTGCACCCTCGAGCAAACCGAGTGGGTCTGCCGAACAAGTCCTGGCCCAACTGATAGCCGCGAAGCGATCATTATTTTAACAGCGAAGGAAGTTGGACCTTCGGACTCGTTGAATGCTTACCAGCAACATCTAAAGACCGCCCGCTCGATTTTTTCGCGCTCTGGTCAGCCTGTACAATCGCGAATTTTGAAAGTTGAACAGCGCAATATCAATCAACACCCCTGGGTTGATGGCATGCATGAAGCCAGCGAAATTCCGAACTATTACACTAGGTATCTCGCCACCACGAAGGACAAGATCGCGGTGCTAGTAACTTTTAGTGCCCACAAAAATCATTACTCGAAATATTCCAGCGACTTTTATAAGGCGATCGAATCTCTTCGCGTGATCGCAACAAAAAACCTCATGGGTGGCGCAGGCGGAGCCGGAGGCGTCGGAATTCCTGGGGCAGGTATGCTTGGCAGTGGCAACTCGGGCTCTATGGGGATGGGCGAAGAACTTCCAGAGGAGGGCACCGGCGGCGGCGCCGATACAACAACAAAAGTGGCTATGGCTCTTGCCGCCCTTTTGCTTCTTGGTGGTCTTTACCTGGTATTGGGAAAAAAGAAGAAGAAACCGGGAAAAAAGCGATAGTCCTCTTTCACTCTTTTAGCCTCACCCTGAAATCCCAACCAGGTTAACAGTTCCCCCTTCTCGGTTCGCCTATATGGCAGTTAAACTGCCTGAAGTATGAATCAAAACGATCAGGTCTTCGAAACGCTCGCAAAAGCCCCAACTCTTCTGACCTCTCTCGATGCCCTGGGATTCCCTGGCTGGGCCCTCGCTTTAGCGATCGTAGCGGCGACGATTGGACTGCTTTTTGCCGGACGTGAATTGGCTGCTTGGTTCTTGAAAACGAACTCGATCGCCGATGAAGTCATTCGCCTAGAAACAATGATCAAAGACCTGCAGGGCGATATACACGCTCTCGAGCAAGCTGTACTTAAAACCAAAGCAGCAATAGAACCGGCAGCTTCAGGAGCGACTTCGATCCAGTACTCGCAAAAAGAAAAAGAGGCTGACGGTCAGCCTCACTTTCCCCTCAATCATTAGCGCTTGCTACTATTTTTGCTTTATTGAATCGACGCCGCGGGAACGATCTCAAACTTGTCGACTTTCCCCTTCAGCGACTCTGCAGCCTGGCTAGGAGCATGAATCACAATTGAGAGATTTCCCGGCACAAGCGTCTTCTTTATCGCGGTGTTGACCTCAGAAGCCGAAATGTCGCCTAGATCCCGCACGTAGTGAGTCAGGTAGCGATCGGAAATTCCGTAATTTCTTAGCAACAGCATGTTGAACGCAAGTTTATCGCTGGTTTCTATGGCCTGAGGGAAGATTCCAGACAAATACCCACGAGCACGTTTTAGTTCCTCGGATGTGATTCCCGCTTCAACAAACTTTTTGTACATCGCAATGGTTTCCATCACGACTTTTTCGATGGAGTCAGTCTTAGTGAAAGTATCAATTTCAAAGGGACCTGAAGTAAGTCGAGCGTCGAATCCAGAAGAAATCGAGTAGGTAAGCCCAAGCTCCTTTCGAATTCGATCGTTCAAGCGACTGGCAAACGCGCCACCAAAAACTGTGTTGGCAACTCTTAGAGGAAGAAAATTCTCGTCCATGCGCTTTATGCCGATAGCTGAGATTCGAATTTGCGCCTGGGTTAAACCAGGTTTGTCCACCACAAGTACTCTCACACCTGCGACTGGAATCGGCTCTGGGATTGTGCCCGGCTCAAGGTCACGCTTCGCCCAAGCACCAAAATCGGTTTCAACTTTCTTTTCGAACTGAGGATCGAACTGGCCGACAACCACGAGAATGGAATTCCCTGGGCGATAAAATTTGAGGTAATGCTGAATAACACTTTTTTTCGTCAAGCTTGCAACTTCTGTGGCGGTACCGCTGACAGATCTGCCATAGGGGTGATCGCCAAATAAAAACTTCGCAGACGCCACGTCAGCAACCACGCGTGGGTTGTCAAACGACCGTTCAATACCAGCCACCAGTTGCTTCTTCATTCGATTAAATTCAGCGTCGGTAAATGACGGCTGAGTCGTAAGTTCTAAGAAGTTAGAAAGAATCTCATTAGATGAAAACGATAGGCCAGTGATTCCGAGGTGCGTGTAGTCATAGTCCACAGAGGCCCGGAAAACCGCCCCGATTCTTCCGAGATCATCTGCGATTTGAATGGCATTTCTCTTCTTTGTGCCTTGATCCAGTAAATCAGAAACCAAATTGGCAAGCCCCGCAGAGCCAACGGGATCAAGCGCTGAGCCAGTTTTTATCACAAGTCCGATTGACAGTGATGGCAGAGATTGATCGGGCATAAAAAGAACTTTTAGTCCGTTAGATAAAATCACTTCGCGATGCTTGCGAAGTACAGTGATTCCGTCGCCGGTACTTTCGCTCACGTCGTAGCCAGAGGATTCAGCAGTTGGAGTTTGACCTTTTGATGCACAGCTAAGGGTCCCGAAGATTAAAACCGCCGCCACAGCCATTGGCAAAGTTATCGGCAAAATTACTACTGAAGCTCTCTTCAACATTTAATCCCCCTTCGGGCGAACGACGACCAAATTGCTTCGCTCGGGACTGAGATAGGTTCTTGCAACTTTCTGAATCATCTCTGGTGTCACTTTCATGTAGCGCTCGAGATCGGTAAACACGCGGGTGTAATCACCAAATAAAATTTCATTGGTCGCAAGTGCTTCTGCCTTGCCGTGGATTGACTTGAGGCTTTCGACTTGGGCCATCAGAATCTGATTTCGGGCTCGCTCAAGCTCTTCATCGGTGACTTTAAGATAGCGCGGTCGCCACATCTCTCCATAAACGGCGCGCTGGGCATTTAGGAACTGGTGTTGAGCCGATCCCTTTTTAGCCTGTGGCTTCATCGAGACGAACACTTGAAAGAGTCCATCATCCTGCAAGGAATTGTTCGACGTACTTGCCGACGTCGCGATTTGGTCTTTGTAAACTAAGCGACGATAAAGTCGGCTTGATGATCCCCGACCCATCACTGCAGAAAGAACATCAAGTGCGTAGCTATCATCCGTTCCAGCTTTCGGCGCCTTGTAATTAATTGCGAATGTCCAGGCTCCGATGTCGCGTTTAATAAACGCCGACCGAGGCGCTGTTTGCATCGGTTCTTCTTTGTGGGTGACTCGCGTGAGGACTTGTTTCGGTATTGCGCCGTAATATTTCCTAACCAGCGCCTTGGCTTTCGCAACTTCGAAGTCGCCAGCGAGGACGATGATCGCGTTCGAGGGACTGTAATAGAGCCGGTGGAAATCTTGTGCGATTTCGGGCGTTACCCGGCCGAGATCTTCCATCGTCCCGATGACCTCATTTTTATATGGATGCGTTTTGAAAACAGTCGAAAAAATTCCCTGCCAGAGAAGGCCCATCGGATTGTCATCAAGTCGATAGCGCCGCTCCTCTTTGACAACTTCGCGCTCGGAATCAAGCGCCGCTTTGTCGATCCGCAGATTCGCCATGCGATCACTTTCAATATCCATCAAAAGCTCGAGCTTCGATGACGGTGCGTTGATGTAGTACCCGGTATAATCCTGCGTCGTGAAAGCGTTATTTGTCGCGCCATTGCTTTGCAAAAGAAGATCAAACTGATCGCCGGTAAACTTCTTAGAGCCTTTGAACATCATGTGCTCGAACAGATGTGCAATGCCCGTCAAGCCCGGCTTTTCGTCTTTCGAGCCAACTTTAAACCAAGAGTGGAAACTGACAAGTGGTACACTTCGGTCGGAGTGATAAAGAACTGTGAGCCCATTGGGCAGAATCTCTTTTTCTACTGGAAACTCAACCGAAAGCTTAGGTGGAGGTGGCTTGACCGGCTTCTCGGGTGATGCCTCTGCGCCTAATGAGGTGCAAAGCGCAACACTGATCAAAACGATCAACGTACAACTACGTGAATGACACTGCCAATAAACAAAAGAAAAGAATGGTTTTTTCATCCCCTTTATTTTGCGATGCAAATGAAGAGTGGGTCAATCTAGCAGGACAACGTCTAGATGATTACTGAACTAAGAATTCCCCAAAATAGACGTCTTTAACAACACCCTCGTCGAGGGAGCGATTCAAGGTGACTGCAATTTGATCTTTCAAGAACAGCTTCCCTTGAATGGTTTCAATGTCGTCGTAGGTTTTCGAATTCAAAATACGCACTATGGAATCGCGAGCGGCTGGACTATTTCGAACAACCTCTTCGAAGCCATCTTTATCCAACATCTCAAGCGTCAACGAGACCCGAACGATTCGCCGCGGTTGACCCTCAAGGTTCACTGTGAAAGTCGGCATCGTGTACAACACGGAATCCCGCACACCTTCCGTCTCCCGGTCGGTTTTCAGTTGTTCGATGGCCGCTGGCTCTCTCACCGTTGGCGGCACCCAGCCTAAAGTCGCTTGATAAGTCAAAAATGTTCCACCACCAAGAACGCCTAAGTTAAGAAGCGCGAAAATCGGAAGCGCGAACTTAGCAAGCTTCGACGGCCCTCCGCCCCCAGCAGCAGCGGCGGCATCTTGTTTCTTCTCGTCAGCCATGAGCGACTCCCATATTTTTTGGGCTTAACTGGTCAATCGCTTAATTCTTCGCGACTCGACCAACCGCCCTCGCCTCTTTCAATCGGACCAAAGCCCGTCAGGCTGAAGTCCAGGAAATGTCGGCGTTCGAAATCTTGAATGACCAGAATCATAATGAGACACTAGCCAGGAATGACTGATTCAAAGTGCCTTAATGGAATCCCAGCTATCGCTGCAACGCTACTGCTTTGTTCGTTTCCATTGGATGGGGCAAAGTGCCAAACAAGTAGCCAAGTCGAAGCTTGGCCGGCGGGCTCGGTTCCCACTAGCGTCATAGCGATTCCTAAAAACAGCGACTACTATCGCCCCTACGTTTTCGTCGTCGACAAATCGGCGAGATCTTTAGAAATATGGAAATTTGACGACTCAACTGAAGGTCGACGTAAACTAGTTAAATCCGATTCACATCCGGCTGATTTAGGAAAAAACCTGGGGCCCAAGGTCGCCGAGGGCGATCACAAAACCCCGGAGGGGATTTACTTTTTTCTCGATCGGCTAGATGGTTCAGCAATCGATTTCAAACAATACGGTAGCCGCGCTTACACGACTAACTACCCCAACTACTTCGATGCTCTGGATGGAAAAACAGGCAGCGGAATTTGGCTTCATGCTGTACCCGACGATGTGCCATTGACTCGGGGAAGTCGGGGCTGCGTCGTCGTCCGCAATGGCGTTATCGGTACGCTTAATCCCTACATTCAGCTTGGAAAAACTCCGATTGTCATCTCGGACAAAATTGAGCCTCGCTCAGCGGAAGAGATGGAAGCCGAGCAAGCGAAACTCACTACTTGGCTAAATCTTTGGACGACGGCCTGGGCAGGAAAGTCCATCGATCAGTACATGGCCTTTTACGATCAAGATTTTAAATCACTGGGGCTTAACAAGCCCGGTTGGCGACAGTACAAAGAACGACTCAACAAGCAGTATCGAAAAATTTCTGTTCAGATTTCGCAACCTCTTGCGATTGAACATCGCGGTCGAGCGATCGTCCGGTTTGTGCAAAACTATACCAGCGATCAGCTAAGCGACTTAGGAGAAAAGACGCTCCACCTTATAAAACGCGGCGATGAGTGGAGAATAATTAACGAAGAATGGCGCGAAGATTCTTCTGCAGCCGCACGTGCAGCCGTCGGAGCCTCAGTCTTCGCGACGTCTGAAAATAAAGCCGAAATCTAGGCCGAAACCTAGTTTAAATTTTCGTTATCAAGCTCGACGCGGATTACGTTGTCAGCTAAGTCCGGCAATGAATCGAGGTGTTTTTTAAGCTCATCTTTCGTCAAACGTTTGCGGCTGACGTTGAGGTCGATCAAACGTTTATCGTATTTCAGGCGATCGATTTCCGCAGCCAATGATTTCGAAGCACCCGTGTGATTGCTAACGATTTTTCCAGATGTCGACATTGCGATCTCCTCGATCTATTTCCAATAAAATCTAGTTCCAATACTTGGGACCATTCGGATCCTGAGGATCATCTCCATCGGATCGCTTTTCATTGTCTACCACGAGCTTTAGTCCTCGTCCACGCTTGGTCGACTTATTGCGCCAACGCCGCTGCTGAAGCCATGTATAACCCTTTAAAAATACGAAGCCAGAGGCAATACCACCCAGGTGAGCCAAGTTTGCCTCGCCAGATCCACCGACACCGCTATTGAGCAAAGTTGCAACCTCAACGGCTCCCAAAATAACGACAAACCATTTGGCCCGCATCGGGAATACCATCATGAAATAAACAATGCGTTCCCCAAAAAGGACGCCGTAAGCCAGCATCAAACCAAACACCGCACCAGAGGCACCGACCACCGGAGTCGTCCACCCAGTGAAGGTCTGCGTGATATAGCCATAAAGTGCCATGACGACGACATAAAGAAACCCTGCTCCTGCGCCAGAGAAAAGGTAAAACGCTAAGAAGAGTTTCGAGCCCCAGCGGCTTTCAAGCTCTGATCCCAGCCACCACAAGAGCAGCATATTAAACAGGATGTGGAAAATATTGGTGGAGTGCAAAAACTGATACGTGAACATCTGCCAGACGTAGAACTTTTCAATGACTGACAATGGAACAAGACCAAGTCCGTAGGTGATTTGGGGCTGATCTAAAATGTACTGCTCGACAATTACTTGCAGCAAAAGCCAGACAACAACACAAATGCCAATCAGCCACTTCACGACTGGAGTGATTGGCACCATCGCATTCCATTGCACAGACCCCTGGCCTCGATTACCCACTTAAACCACCTCGCCGGTTGTCGGCTCCGAGAGTTCTAAGAGTACCCCGCCCGTCGAGGCCGGGTGAACAAAAACCACACGGCACCCATGCGCTCCTGGCCTAGGCTTTTCATTGATCAGCTTTATGCCGGCCCCGACCAAGCGTTGAGCTACCTGATCAATGCCCTTTACTCGAAGGCAAACGTGATGAATTCCGGGCCCCCGTTTATCAATGAACTTCTTGATAGGACTTTCGTCCGAAGTCGCTTCCAACAGTTCAATCGAAGCCCCGTTGTCTAAATATAGAAACCCGACACGGACTTTTTCCGTTGGAACTTCTTCCGTCGGCATCGATTCAAAACCAAGCGCCTTGTAAAACTTAAATCCCTCTTCGAGGCTATGAACAGCAACGCCGAGATGATCAAGCTGGAATCCAACCTCTTTCAAAATCGCACCTGCTTGGCCAAAACCGCCCGGCTGGTTCATTTTACTTTTCAGATCAATCATCATCTGACTCCCTGCGCTTCTAGCAAGGGTACCAATCGCTCGTAGGTTTGCTCAAGCGTTTCGATGACCACCTTAGTATCCGCAATCAATGGATAAAAATTCGCGTCACCCGACCAACGCGGAAGAACGTGCCAGTGCAAATGCTCGGGAATCCCTGCACCTGCGACAGAACCCAAATTGAGGCCCATATTGAAGCCACCGGGCCTATACACTTCACCCAAAACCTCGACAGCCACCTTGAGAAGCTTATGAATATCGCGAGATTCTTCGACCGTTAAATCCGTGAAGTCGCCACAGTGGCGTTTAGGCAAAACTAAAATATGACCGCTGTTGTAGGGATACTTATTCAACATCATGACTGCTTTACCATGAACGCACAAAACCAGAGACTCTGCTTTTGCGCCTATATCAAATGCATGACAAAAAACGCAGCCCTCGGATCGGATCAATCGACGAACATAGTCCTTACGTTCCGGCCGGAACATCACGTTTCTTGTGACAGGCCACTTCGGCGATTTCTTACCTGACTTTTTCGACTTCGCGCGCGTTTTCTTCGCCATGGGTACATCATCAAATAAAAAACCCGAGGGGACAACCCTCGGGTTCATAGTCCGGCGTCGTGTTACGACGAAGCCGAAAAAATAATTACTCTTCGTCTTTTTTCACATCGTTCACTCCGGCAACAGTTGCTCCTTTCAGAGCATCACCAAAGAGATCGCCTAGCGACGTTTTCGATGTCGACGTGAGCTTTTTCACGTAATCATCAACGTCCGCTTTTTGTTCACGAAGTTTCACGAGCTTCGCTGATAGGCCGATCTTACGCGCATCGCGGTCGATCGAGATGATTTCAGCTTTGATCGTGTCACCTGGTTTGCAGAATTCTTCAACTTTGTTGATTCGATCTGTCGAAAGTTCTGAAATGTGGATCAGACCTTCAATGTCAGCTTCGAGCTCAACGAATACGCCGAAGTCAGCCGCTTTCGCAACTTTTACGTCATGCTGCGTGCCTACGCCGTATTTCGTGTCGATGTTCGCCCAAGGATCTGCCTCGAGTTGCTTGATACCAAGCGAGAAACGCTCTTGCTCGATGTCGACACCCAAAACAACCGCGCGAAGCTTTTGGCCCTTTGTGAACATCTCTGAAGGATGATTCACGCGCTTTGTCCAAGAGAAGTCAGAAATATGAACGAGACCGTCGATTCCGTCTTCAACGCCAACAAACACACCGAAGTCCGTGATCGAGCGCACTTCGCCCTCGATGATCGTACCTGGGAGGTAGCTGTTTTTCAGCTCAACCCATGGGTTCGCCATCAACTGCTTCATGCCGAGGCTGATACGACGTGCTGTCGAATCAACATCAAGAACCTGAACGTCGACTTCGTCGCCTACATTGACGATTTGCGAAGGATGCTTCACGCGCTTTGTCCACGACATTTCTGAAACGTGGATGAGACCTTCAACACCTTCTGCCAATTCAACAAAGGCACCGTAATCAGCAAGCGATACGATTTTGCCTTTGAGCTTTGTTCCCACCGGGAACTGCGCAAGAGCTGCTTCCCATGGATCTTGAAGAAGTTGTTTGAGACCCAAAGAAACGCGTTCTTTTTCTGCATCGTACTTCAAAACGACAACTTTGATTTCGTCGCCGAGATTGATGACTTCCGAAGGGTGCTTTACGCGGCCCCATGACATGTCCGTAATGTGAAGAAGACCGTCCATACCGCCAAGGTCGATGAACGCACCGTAATCGGTGATGTTCTTAACGATACCTTGAACAATTGAACCTTCTTTCATCGCGTCCAATGTTTGAGTGCGAAGGTTTTCGCGCTCTTCTTCAAGAAGGGCACGACGTGACAACACGATGTTTCCGCGCTTCTTGTTGAACTTGATAACTTTAAATTTATATTTTTTGCCGATGTAGACGTCCATGTTGCGCACGGGACGCAGATCGATCTGCGAACCTGGCAAGAACGCCTTCACGCCGATATCAACCGAGAGACCACCCTTGACTTTAGCAATGATAGTACCTTCGATGAGCTCTTCGTTTTCAGCAGCACGAGAGATGTCGTTCCAAGCGCGCATCATGTCCGCTTTGTCTTTCGACAAAACAACCATGCCGTTTTCGTTTTCCACGCGGTCGATGTAAACTTCGACTTCTTCGCCTGGTTTTACTTCGCGAACGCCATCGACGAATCGGAATTCATTGATTGGGATGAGGCCTTCGGACTTGTAGTTAATGTCGACAAGTACGTAGTCAGTTTGGACTTCAACAACGATGCCTTTTACGACGTCGCCTGGTTTGAAATCTCGCTCTTTAATCGAAGCTTCGAAAAGATTTTCGAATTCAGCTGCGGGGTTTTTGGCTTTTTCGCCTTCCGCATCGTCGAAGAGAGACTGAACGCGAGCAGCCTCGATTTGAGCTTTAGTCATTGCAGTAGCAGCTTTGCCACCGCCAGAAGATTGTGTATTGGCTGCCATCATATTCATTGGGAACGGATTTGCAGCGAAAAGGTTAAAGAAAAACTTCATATGGTTTGTTTTGTCCTCCTTGTGAAAAACAGGATCTGTGAGAGAACCGAAAGTTCAACTCCTCTGTCCCGTTTTCATCACGTTGGACGGTTATCGGCGCTAGGCGGAGCGCTGTCAAAGGGGCCCTGCAAGCTCCTCAACGCACTGCATTTTTTGCTAGGTTATAAAGTTAGGCGAACGGGGCAATTTAGACTGACGCCGTTTCGTTTTGCGCGTCAATGAGGCCTTCAATGGCATCCACGACTTCAGAAAGCGAAAGGCCGGAGGTATCGATCGTGTGAGATCCGTCGGGGGCACGCATCGGAGCCGTCTTCCGGCTGGCATCTTGGTGGTCGCGCTGGGTCTGCTGAGATATCATCGATTCCAGCGAGCGGCCCTCTTCCAAAGCCCGGCGCTGGGCGCGGTCCTCCGCACGTGCTGTAAGAAAGACCTTTACTTGAGCACCGGGGAAAACCACCGACCCGCAATCACGGCCCTCAGCAATAAGCCCTGGAACTCCAATGACACAGTCTCGCTGAGCCTGAAGAAGGGCCAAGCGAACCAGAGGGTAGGAAGAAATTTTAGAGGCAAGCGCACCTACAGATTCTTTGCCGATGTCCTCCGTACGATCTATTCCGTCAAACAGGAAAAGTGTCTGGTCGGCAGTTAACTTCACTGACCACCGAGCGGATTTGACGAGCTCAACCATTGATTTTTCGTCATTCAAATTAAGGCCCGCGAAATTCGCCGCCCAAGCGATCCCACGGTAAAAGGTGCCAGTCGAAACCCAGGCCCAACCATGCCTTTTCGCTAATTCCCGAGATACCGAGGACTTGCCGCTAGCTGCGGGGCCATCAATTGTGACTACCAATGTGACTGCTCCGGACACAGTCGAATTCACGGATTGCAGGGGCGAACCGGTCTTTTTCGTCATCACTTCACTCTCGATAAGCATTCTAGATTCCTACCAAGTAGCCACGGTTCTGGGTCAAACGTTTCACGAACGATGACTCTTGGGGTCGAATAATCACGAGCTCAATCGGGAGAGAGCGCGCGGGATTTAAGCAATTCTACTCGGTTAAGGATCGCAGCCTGCCGCCGCGCGGTGGTCTCAACAAAGAACTTTTCTGTGTAGGGCTTCCGATAGGAATCTCGCAACCCGCTATTTAAAACTTCTGGCTCTCGAGAATAGGACACGAGATCGCGTTGAATTTGCCCGATTACGCCCCCGACAAATGCAGGAGTGAGCTTCTGCAGAATCTCGCGTGCCTCTTCTTTCAGAAGACGCGCCAATAAAGGATCATCTGCTATTTTAACGTCTAACGGATTCTCGAAGCCGTACAAAATGCCGGACTTAATCGAATCGGCACGGGCCTGGTTTTCGGGTCCCGCGTGGGGCTCTTTAAATAAATCGTCAAAATCCCAGGGCATTATATCGAAACGACGTTTCGGATCTTTTCCGTCGATGTAAAAGAAAACCTCATCAGCGTAGTCACCGTTCATCATCACGGAGTTGACAATCAACCACTGCATATATCGTTTCAAATTGAGCTTTGATTCGATGCTCGCCCGAAGCCCTTCGCCCAAAAGATTCGCAACATCTTTGTAGAGAGACCGAAACTGCGAAACAGCGGCCTTTTCCGAAATAGTTTTGGATTCCTCAACTGTTTCTAAACGCGTTTTGTAGCCACGCCGTCCAATCCAAGCATCGTCTGTTATTCTCGCAATCGCTTTTTTTGGTTTTTCTGTAACGAGGTACATGCCGTAAGGCAGATCGTTGATCCAGACGACAACGTATTCAGATTTTAACTCGAAAATGCCAAGAGCGCGAAACATGTCGAAGCCCAAGCGGCTAGAGACGAACCCTCGATCTTGCCACATACTTGCTAGGTTAAAAGTCTTACCGTCGAGGCCATTTGCCCCTAAAAACTGAACTTTATTTTCGGTCTTGATTCCAAGGCACGGACGTTTGGCCGCGGTCAAACAGCTCTGCCCGCGAGATTCCACTTCACTCTTCTGAAACGGTCCACCGTTGAATGAGATCTCAGCTAAGGCTTCTACTTTTTTCCCTCGTCCGACGATGACCTTTTGGAAATCGGCATCCTGCATTTTTATTTTGATCGTGTTGAGCCCGCTCGCAGGTGACGCCAAAACAACTTCAGAAAAGACCAGCGCGGTACAAAAAAGGACCACGCCGAAAGAGAACGACAGAAGTGAAGAAGGCACGCTCGAGGACCTCACTTGACCACCGCAAGAGTGCAGGTCCGATTCATTGCTGCACTTTTAACCGACACCGTTTCATTCTTTTTTTCGATTTGGTCGGAGTCGCTAGTTTGGGCGTTCATTTTTCCCGATTGAATCGTCGATTTTTCTACAAGCGTTACCATTGCGCCGATCACATCTGTGGTTCCCGTTTTGGGCTCGTACTTCTTTTTGACTTGAAGGAATGTTCCGCAGGCCGAAACAGAATCTCCAATTTCCACGGCAAGACCATTCATGCTCGTCCCGCTCGAATGAGGATGATTAAGTTTGGCGGTTGCACCCTTGGAGTATTCAAAGTTCTTAGATTGAAGAATTTTGCCGCCTGATTTGAGTTCCAGCCGGTAGGTCGCGGCCACTGCAGAGCCAGGGGCAATTTGCAATGAAGCCAGAATCAACGCTGCCGCGAAATTTTTTAAGCCTATTTTCATGCCGGCCTCCCAGTGCGTGCGATTGCCATTTCGTGCTCTTACAACAGTGACCGGAAGATAATGCACGAAAAGGTCCAAGGCCCCGACTGCGAGAGGACGTTTAAAATGGCATCAGCGAGCCAAATTTGACATCAATTGCGAGGACTAGCCAGGAATCGGCACCGTTAAGCGGCTTGTGTTCGCGGTTTTTGAGCCGCTACACCGAAAGGTACTTCAAGAACAAATCGGGCACCGCGAATTGAATTTGAATCCAAATAAAGGCGCCCGCCATGTCGTTCCGCGATCCCTCGCGAGATACTCAGTCCGAGGCCAGTGCCCTTTCCTATTTCTTTGGTCGTAAAAAAGGGCTGCATAATCTTGGACCGAATCTCTGACGGAACTCCAGGACCCGAGTCAGTAACCGAGATCGCCACCACGCCACCGCCCGATTGTCCGGGCTGCAGGCGAAGTTCGAAATCGATAGTTACTTTTTTTACTTTCTCGTTTCGGACGGCGTCATGAGCATTATTGATGAGATTAATGACAACCTGACTGAGCTCATTGGAATTTCCGCGCACTTGGATATCGGGAACTTGATTGACCTCAAGCGAAATGTCGTTCTGTTTAAATCGCTCGACTGAAAACAAAAGAGAGTCGTCAACTAAGCGTTTTAAACTGACCGGCTGCATGACGTCTGACCGCGAATCTCGTGAAAAAGAGAGAAGGCCCGAGACAATTTTTGCTGCTCTCATGGCGGCTTTTTTGATTTTCTCGAGGCGCTCATTGAGATCCGTCAAATCGACTTCATCGCGCGAGATGTGGGCTTCGATAATGGAGCAATGCCCTGTGATCACCGCCAATGGATTGTTGATTTCATGGGCGACACCTGCCGACATTTCGCCGACCGCCGCCATTCGGGCCCGGTGAACGATGCTCTCGGCTTGAACTTTTTCCTCTGTGATATCACGAAACGTGGACACTACAAATTCGACTTCGCCCGTCCCAATTTCAAATTTGGGAATTGCATTCACTTGGATCCAAATTTTCGGCTTATCTTTTCGATTGAGACCCATCACGACATCGCGACACTCGCGCCTTTCTATGATGGCGACGTGTGAAGGATGTTCGCTATTGCCGAACGGTGTTCCGTCTTCATGTTCCAAGCGCCATCCGTCATCGTAGGGCTGTTCGGATCTCAGTTGCCCTGCGGTTATATCCAAAATCGTCAATACCGATTGGTTGAAGTCGACGATCTGGCCATTTACTCGCTTTACGATGACGCCTTCACTCATCGCATCGAACGCTATTTTCAGTTTCTCTGAAGAATTACCTAGCTCAATAAGTGTGATAACTTGGCGGCTTAACAGCTTCATCGCATGGATCTGATCGGCCGTGAAGTGTCTTGGTTTGGTGTCGATCGCGGACAAGGTGCCCAGCCGAAAGCCTTTTGAGGAAATCAGTGGTTGACCAAGGTAAGCTCGAACGTGCGGCGCACCGGTGACCAGTGGGTTATCGAAAAAGCGTTCGTCTTTGGTCGCATCCTCCACCACTAAAGCGTCATCGGCCATGATCGCATGCGCACAGAAAGCGACATTGCGCGGAGTTTCAGTGATTTCAATTCCTTGCTTCGATTTAAACCACTGGCGATCAGCATCCACCAAACTGACAAGTGTGATAGGCGTCCCGCAAATCATTTGCGCAAGCTTTGTGATATCGTCATACCGCTGATCAGCGGGCGTATCTAAAATCATGTGCTCGCACAGATTTTTTATCCGGTTAGGCTCGTTTTTTGAAATTGGAATAGGAGCTGAACCCTTATAAGCGGACTTCATAATTACTGATCGGAATTGCCACTAGGCCAGCTGAGCACAAGCTGTTGGCCAGCGCTAAAATTAAGCTAAAATTAACGTAGCCCTAACGATGTTCTAGTAAACGAGTCTGAAACCCTGTTCTTTTAGCTTCTGATGCAAGACTTTGATCTGTTCTTGATTGGAAGTTTCCACGAGAAGATCAATTCTGGTTTCCCGCAAACCAAGCTCTGGCGACACTCGGTCGTGATACACTTCCAGGACGTTAGCCCGTTCGGACGCCATGACTGCGGTGATCCGATGAAGATTCCCTGGCAAGTCATCAACCACAACGGCGATCCTCGCGAGACGATTTTCGTGCCGTAACCCGCTTTCAATAACTCGCGACATGACATTGAGATCGATGTTTCCGCCACAAAGGACAACGGCCGTGTTTCCTATGAGAGGAATTTTCCCCGCCATCACGGCCGCAAGGCCCGCGGCACCTGACCCTTCGGTCACTGTTTTTGCTTTTTCAAGAAGTGCCACTAGTGCTGCCGCAATTTCGTTGTCGTTAACATCAACGATATCGTCCACCAGTCGCCGAATGTGCGTATTAAACATAACGGGACTCGCGTTTTTGACCGCGATCCCTTCGGCAATTGTCGTAACACCTTTTCGACGTGGACCGTTTTCCAACGCTTGTTTTTCTGCCTGCAGAGCCTCAAAAGACTCCCCATAAAACAGTCGCTTCATCATCGGGGCCTGATCCGTTACAACTCCGACAATTCGAACACTTGGCTTTAAGGCTTTTGCGGCGATCGCCACACCGCTGATCAAACCACCTCCGCCGATGGGAATGACAATAGTGTCAACGGTCGGTAGGTCCTCTAGAATTTCGAGACCAATCGTTCCCTGTCCTGCGATCACTCGCGGGTTCAGATAAGGGTGAACAAAAATCCAACCTTTTTCTTTCTCCAGTTCCAGAGCTCGGGCATAGGCGTCGTCATAAACTTCACCATGCAAAATAACCTCTGCACCGTGGGAACGAGTGGCATTAATTTTCACGATTGGTGCTGTTGCGGGCATTACGATATGAGCCCTCGCCCCGACGACCTTTGCTCCGTAAGCGACACCTTGCGCATGATTGCCTGCCGAACTAGCAACGATCCCCCGCGCACGATCCACCTCTGACAGCGCAAGCATTGTGTTCAGCGCCCCACGAATCTTGAAACTTCCGGTCAGCTGTTCATTTTCAAGTTTGATGTGAACTTTGGTGCCATCCGGCTGATTTCTTATTCTGAAAGGAAGTTCACGCAAGATCGTGCGGCGAACTCGATCTTGAATCATCGTGCGCGCCGCACGAATTTCGTCGATCGTGACAAGTAAATCGAGAGGTGTTGTCTGGAGTGATTGCTTCATCGGTGGTCATAGTTTTTAAACCTGGCCAAGCATCTGTCAACTCACACCTAGGCACGAGGCGTGAAGTTCTGTTCACTTGATGTTTGAGTATCTGACCACCACTCCGCAATACCTACCAACGGGCGATAGCGCCGAAGACTTTGCTTGAGACTCTTCGGTAGTGGACGTCGCAGTAAAGATCTCGGTGTCGTATCAGCAAAATAAAAGGGGGCAAAACGCGCTCCGCACTGCGAGCATGCCAGCACTCGCTCGCTTTTAGCTTCATGAACTTCATCGCAGCGGTGACATCTGCGAATCTGACTCCAATGGTCATCTGAACGTTTGTCGCTGCCAGATCCTGACCGACGCATAAGAGCTCCTTCACGTGAGTTCTCAGATCGAAAATCGATCCGAGACTTACGTGACCATCACTCTTAAACAGTTCACCATCTATGCCACTCACACTTCACAGCAAGTGTGCGCGCCATCGGTTGTACTGTTGACGAAAACTCTCATGCCCTGCTTATAAGTTTCTCACACCTCTTAGAAAACTCCGAACTTCCTTTTCAATGAAATCAGACTGGTACGGTTGGGTCGTCACGTGTCGAGGAAACGTGAGGCTCTTCACTCCTCGAAACATGTGATGCTACAATTGCTTAACGCGCCGCGCAGTAAATAATGCATCCTGCTTGTCGAGGCTTTGAACGGTCAAAATAGGACGAAATACCCCTCATTTTGAGAACAAGAAAATGCAGTGTGTCCGTGTTTTTTGCAACACTGCGTAGCAAGTGCTTGGACAGATTTAATAATCATTTTTCAGGTAACAGAATGATCAGACAGCTTGTGCCTACCTCGGCGTCAGTGACGACAAATGTCGGCGCTCATGTCCGCAAAATTATTCTAAGCGCAAGTCTCCTTCTGCAGATCACCGCCGGTCCGATTGTTCTAGCCCAGTTTGAGTATGAAGTGAAAGAGCGCACGATTTCTCGCGCCGACGGCACGACTCGGCCTCTTGATCTTTCGCCAGAAACGATTCGTCGCGCGGTCCGCGCTGTTGAGGCCGAACGGGCTTCTTTTCACCAGGATCATAGCGGCCGTAGGCCAGGAGTTGACGGGCCGTGGGCGAGTGGCAGTGAGCGAGCACGCAACGCTCGGATCGCTGCACTTCGCGTGATGACGATTGATGCCAATGACAAGGCCACTTGCCGCCGTGTCGCCGTGTCGCCGTGTCGCCCAAGAAATCGCGAGCTCAGATGTTCGTCGGGCTCGCGCGGAGGACGCTCTTGAGAATCTTTGCAACGACCCAAAGCGAAAAGGCAACCTTGCTCGAATTATCGTTATGGAGAATCAGGATCCCAACGAATTCCAGGTGAATCTCGACGCGAGCTTTCTGACTAACACCGATCGCAAACTTGCAAACGACACCAGAAATCTCGCCATCGGCATGGCTGGTACGATTGTTTGTGGGCGATGCCCGGCACTGTGACTGGCTGGGATAAAGAAAAGATTAGCAGTAACCCGGACGGGCTTTTTGCGACAACACGATGTCGCGGCACAACGGAAAATCGCCACTGGAAAGCTTTTGGGTTCAACGGAACTCGGAAGCGCAGCGATGATTGGAATTCAATTTAACTTATTATTTTAAAATAGCCCGGCAAAAGAAGCGGGCTCCAACGACGCCCCTCCGACCAAGAAGCCATCGATATCGGGCATCGCGCCTATTGCTTTTGCGTTATCAGGCTTAACGCTTCCACCATAGAGAATCGAAATACTCTGGGCCGTTTTTTCGCCGAGCTCGGCAAGCAAAATTCCGCGAATGGCTTGGTGAACTTCAGAAGCTTGTTCCGGAGTCGCGACTTTACCCGTCCCAATCGCCCACACAGGTTCGTAAGCAATGACAAACTTTTTTTCCGTTACGACTTTCGATTTTAGCGATGCATCTTGAAGTACGGCATACAGTTGACGGCGAACGATTTCCAGTGTCTTTCCCGCTTCTCGTTCCGCTAGTGATTCCCCCACGCACAACATCGCGGTCATACCCGCCTGGAATGCGGCAGCAACTTTCTTTGCGGTATCCAAGTCGGTTTCGCCAAAAAGCGCGCGCCTTTCGCTGTGACCAACCAGCAGCCACTTGGCACCCATTTCCATGGCGACCGCAGCAGAGTTTTCGCCAGTGAAAGCACCCTTGGGTTCTGCGTGGGCGTTTTGCAAACCGACTTGAATAGCTTGCGCCCCACCTAAGGATTCAACCACCGCCGAAAGCGTCAGCGCCGGAACAAAAAGAACCACTTGTTTTTTCCCGCCGTGTGCAGACGATCCTAAACCGCCAACCGGAATTCGACCTAAAAAATCGCCAAGGAAAGTTTTGGCCTCTTTCGGTGACTTGTTGAGCTTCCAATTTGCGGCGTAAAGAAAGTCTCGCATCAAATACCTACTTTATAAATTTAAGTTCAAAGAGTTGGCGCAGCGGATTCGCGAACTGACCGCAAGGCCTCAAGTCCCGGAAGCTTTGCTCCCTCCAGGTACTCTAGCGAGGCGCCACCGCCCGTTGAAATATGGGTCATCTTGTCAGCAAAACCAGACGCTTCCGCCGCCGCAGCAGAGTCACCGCCACCCACGACTGCAACTCCGCCCGCAGTCGCTAGATCGGCGAGCGCTTCTGCCACGCCAAACGAGCCTTTTGCAAACTCAGGTTTTTCGAACACCCCCATGGGGCCATTCCAAAACACCGTCTTCGCGCGGGAAATTTCTTTTCTAAAAAGTTCCCGCGTCTTCGGACCGATATCGAGTCCCAATCGATCTTCGGGGATCGTCGGAGAGTCACATTTTTCAATTTTTGTCGGAGCTAAAAAATCATCGGCCACTATGTGATCGACCGGAAGCAAAACTTTTTTTCCCCGAACCTCGATCCGCTCAAGAAGCTCACGCGCAAACGCGAGGCGATCTTTTTCAATTCGCGACTTACCAACACCGTGGCCCTGCGCCGCAAGGAAGGTATAGGCCATCGCACCACCGACCAGGAACGTGTCAATGGATTCGATCATATTCTCTATGACGTTGATTTTATCGCTGACCTTCGCCCCGCCCATGATAGCGACAAACGGTTTTTGGGGATTCGTCATCAACATCGAAAGATTTTCTACTTCCTTCTTTATCAGAAACCCGCAACCGCGTTTTGCAATCAAGCGCGGAAGTGCATCGATTGTCGAATGGGCCCGGTGAGATGCACCAAATGCGTCGTTGATGTAAATATCAGTATAACTTGCGATCACATTCGCAAGCTCCGAAGCATTCTTGGTCTCGCCCTTATCGAAACGAACATTTTCAAGAAGTAAAATCTGTTTTGGTTTAAGACTCGGCAGAAGCGCTTTCGGCGCATCCGAGGTTGGCTCTTCGATCAAGATCACTTCGCAACCAAGTAGCTCGCCAAGTCTTGCGGCTACTGGTTCAAGCGTAAACTTCGCGTGATCGGCTAGCGTTTCAGGTCGACCTAAATGTGAAGCTAAGACCAGCTTCGCGCCTTTTTCGATAGCATACTTAATGGTCGGAAGGGCGGCTCGAATTCGCGTGTCATCTGTGATCTCCAGCGATCCAGGCTCACCCTTCATCGGAACATTCAAATCTAAACGAATGAAAACTCGTTGATCCTTTAGTTCAAAGTCTTCAATCAACTTGATACCCTGAAGGCCTGAAAAAGTTTTTCCGAACCCCGCGCCCTTTGACATTTTTAAAGACCCTTTTTCGCCATGTGGTTAACAAGATCAACTAGACGGGCCGAAAAGCCCGTTTCATTGTCGTACCAAGAAAACACTTTCGCCATCCGAGTCCCCGACACCATTGTGCTGGGAAGATCAACGATCGAAGAATAGGGATTGCCGTTGAAATCGACAGAAACAAGTGGTGCTGATTCACAGTAAAGGACCCCCTTCATCGAGCCAGCCGCCGCTTCTTTCAGTGCGCCATTCAGCGTTTCCACGGTCATGTCTTTTTGTGAAGTAAAGGTAAGGTCGACAAGCGAAACGTTTTGCGTTGGGACACGAACTGACGTGCCATCGAGGCGCCCTTTCAATTCTGGCAACACTTCCGCGACCGCTTTCGCCGCACCGGTGGTTGTGGGAATCATCGAAGCCGACGCTGTTCGCGCTCGACGAAGATCTTTGTGACCTGCGTCCAAAACCATTTGGTCATTCGTGAACGAGTGAATCGTTGTCATAAGACCGCGTTCTATTCCAAAAGTGTCGTTAAGAACTTTTGCGATCGGGGCCAAGCAGTTGGTGGTACACGAAGCATTTGAAACGATTTGATGTTTAGCCGGATCGTAAGTGCCGTGGTTGATGCCGTAAACCAAAGTCGCATCAGCGGCTTTCGCCGGCGCAGAAGCGATAATTTTTTTTGCGCCGCCTGCAATGTGCTTCAAAAGTTCTTCGCGCTTATCGTTAAAAACTCCCGTGCAATCTATAACGATGTCGGCGCCCCATTCTTTCCACGGGATCTGCGAGGGATCGCGTTGTGCCGACAAAGGAATTTTCTTGCCGTTCACGACAAGCTTTGCGGCTGCCCCTTCGCCTTCGATCTTTACTTCGCCCGGGAAAATTCCGTGTGTGGAATCGTATTTTAAAAGGTGAGCGGCTTGCTGAGGACTTCCAAGATCGTTGATTCCTACAAACTCGATGTTTTCAAATCCAACACGATACAAAACCCGACCGATGCGTCCGAAACCATTAATACCAACGCGTACTTTCGCCATGTGAGAAACCTTTCTCTGATCGTGAAATCTATAAGGGACTCCGAACCTACTGCGCACGGGGATTTACGGCAAGCCATGTAGAAAAACAGATAGCACCAAATCCATTCGCCTTGCGCGCACAGTCATTGGGCAACCTGAAAAATCAACCCAAAGAAGCCTTAGGAATCGGGCCGCAAGCGCGGAAACAACCGATAGGCGTTGGCACGAGTTGCCACCGAGAGGGCATCGAGAGAAATCCCTTTCAGCTCTGAAACCGTGGCCGCCGTATGAAGCACAAATTCGGGAAGATTGGAACGCCCACGCATTGGCACGGGGGCCAAGAACGGAGCGTCGGTTTCCACATGAAGTCGGTCGAGCGGAACAAAGCGAACAACCTCCCGCAAAGAGTCTGCATTTTTAAAAGTCACAACGCCACTGATCGAAATATCAAAGCCACAATCAATTGCCGACTTCGCAAGCTCCATGGACGAGGTAAAACAATGTAAAAGTCCATTCACCCGGCCGCGGTACTCTTCAAGCACCATTGCACAGTCTGCGTCAGCATCTCGAGTGTGAATCTCGACGGGAAGATTTAATTCCAATGCCAAATTCATCTGTTCACGAAAAGCTTGAAGCTGCTGTTCCCGAGGGCAATTGTTGTAGTAGTAATCGAGCCCAATTTCACCGACAGCGACTATTCCCCTTGCACCCGGTCCCTGATACGCGCCGCGGATCCACTCGCCCACTCCGTAATTCCAAAGTGAGGCTTCGTGCGGATGAACACCTAAAGTGCAAGCGACCTGAGGAAAGTACTTTTGACTGAGAGCTAAAACGACGGGGTGATCGGCGGGCTCAGTTCCGATCGTAATGACTTGCTCGACGCCTAGACTCTTGGCCGTGGCAAGGGCCTCCTCAAAGGGTGTCTTCAACTTATCGAGATGCACGTGGACGTCTATGAAAGTCATACCCTAGAGGATATCAAGAATCTTTTGCCTTGGCCACTATTCGCGAGGTCAATTGTTCCCAAAGAAGCTGCCGATCGACATTGCGGGCAAGATCAGCTTCACCGTCCATTGCGAGATCGGTGATGATTTCAAGCTTTTCGAAATCCAATTGCGTCAGCCACTTCGGAACCCCACCTTTTCGAACCTCGGCTCCCGTGTGAGCGCGCCACGCTCCGGCCATCCTGCGATTCAAAATGCGAAAAGCCATTGCATGATGATCACGCTCTTTTAGACTGTCTCGCAAAGCCGACAACGCCTGCCATCGCTCCGAGGAAAGAATAGCTGGATCGCACGCTTTCAGCCACCCATCCAACGATTCTACGATGGCGCCAACGGAATCTTGAGAATCTTCCCCGCCCAGCGCAAGCTCAAGCGCAGCGGAAACAGATCCAGATGCCATCTCAAGAAGCCACGGCTCGACTTTCAAATCGCTATCGAGATGGCGCAAAACCAACTCCACTTCCTGATCAAGAAGAGGAGCAAAACGCACGACCTGAGATCTCGACCGAATCGTCGAAAGAAGCATCGCAGGACTTGGTGCGATGAAAATAAAATGCACGCCGAGAGGAGGCTCTTCGATCGATTTCAAAAGCGCGTTTGCGGCCTGCGGTCCCATTAAATGGGCCTGATCAAAGATCATTATTAATCTTCGGCCCTCGCGGCCCAAGCTAAGAAAATGCATCGCTTCTCTTGCCTGCTCGATTTTGATCTGAGTGCCATCCGGCGAAATGAAGAAAATGTTTTCTGTTTGCGCCATCGGCTGAGTGAGATCCACTGCGCGGCGGTCGCCCGTCGCTTGGCGTGCAAACTCTAAAGCCACGAGCTTTTTACCAATCCCTTGAGGGCCGGCAAAAATAAGTGAGGGGGGCAAGCGGTCGGTCATTGCCTGAAGCCGCTCGCGCACCAATTGGTGACCTACAATCGAGGAAGCTCTTTCACTCACGCGTCAGTCCCATCGGCTTTCGGCATCCAACCCCGGTTTTCAAGTTCCAGCAAAACGCAGTTCAAAAGTTCATCGGCACCCAGTGCAGCGTCGACCACGAACCATCTCTTTGGTTCCTCGCGAACTTGCGCCAAGAAACCTTGTCGGACTTTTTCGTGAAAATTATCGGCCTCTTTTTCGATTCGATCGGGGCCTGCGCCTGCGGTGATTTTCGCCGACCCCTCTGCGGCGCCTGCACTAGCCGCACGTGAAGATTGACGCCTGCGACTTTCTGCGACGGTCAGGTCCAACAACACTACAAGTTCAGGGCGCGAACCTTGTTCCGCAAAACGATTGAGCTGGTCCACGTCGGTTCTCGAAAGACCGCGCGCAAAACACTGAAAGGCCACCGTCGATTCGCTGAAGCGATCACAGAGAACGACAATTCCATTCATCAGAGCTGGTTGGATGACTTTCGCGACATGCTGAGCGCGGCTTGCCTCATAAAGCAAAATTTCGGTGGCCGAAACGGGTGCCTCTTGGTCATTTCGCAAAATAAGATGGCGGATCTCTTCCGCAAGAGGAGTTCCACCCGGCTCGCGAGTTACCAGGACTTTGGCACCGACGGACTCCAACGCACGTTTAACACCGGCGATTAATGTACTCTTGCCGGAACCGTCTAGACCCTCAAATGATATAAAACGTCCGATTTTCCTGTTCATGACCAACGCTATTTCCCACTTCCAGTTCATTCATGGACAGGCCAGACCGAAGTCGCGGCACCCTGCGTTACGACTCAGAGAAACACTTAAAATGTCCGAAACGTCCAATTGGAGGCACTTTTGTCGCTACCTGCACAACTATCTACAACTCGCATTCTTCTTGCCGAAGAATCAACGTTTGTCGCGGACAAACTGCGAGACGTTTTGATGGAGCGGGGCTTCCTAGTTCAAACGGCCAATACTGGACAAGACGCTTACCGAATCGCCAAAGATTGGCGTCCAGATTTTGTGATTTATGACATGATCATGAGCGATCTCAATGGGCTTGGCTTTTTGAAGGCACTTAAGTCTGAGAACCTTCTCGGTGATGACAAAATCAGCAATGGCTGCCCGCGGGTCTTCGTGATGTCGTCACACAACTCTACTTTCAACGTCAAAGAGTGTCTGAAGTTTGGCGCCGTCGACTATCTAGTAAAGCCTGTGAAAGCGGAAGATCTCGTCGCGCGACTGATCCTTCATACGCAGGTAAAGCGGCAGGTAGACGACTCGCGATCGAGCGAAAATTCAGACACCGGTCGCGCTCTTCATTTTATGCATCTGACCGAACTTTTACTGCGTGAAGGTCTGAAACTCGCCCCACAGTCAGAGAGTCTATATAATCTGGTTGGGATGCTGAGCCTTGCAACAAATGCAGTACGGGTTTCAGTTATTGAGGCCGATCTTTCCCGGCTTGGCCAAGAATCCTCGTCACCTCAAGGTTTTCCCGGATTTGTGCGCGCTTCTCATGACAAACGGGACATTGATGGGCTTGTGATCGACCTCGAAAAGTACCCCGAAGTAGTCTTCGTCCTTCGATCTGAAAAAACTTTGGCGTTGGACAATTTGAAGGCGGATCCAACCATGGCCGCCATCTCAAGCTTAAATAAGTCCATTTCGTTCAATGCCATCATTGTTTGCCCGATCCGCATTGGAAGCGACGTTTGGGGCGTCTTGTCGGTTCGCCTCCCCGAAACCAAGAAATCATTATCTGATTTTGAGATCCGCTTTGTACAGCTCACCGCCAATGTCATTGGCGGTGTCATTGCCCGCCAACCAAGCTTTCTTCGAGCCGCTTAAACTAAACCCTAACGCGTCACGAAAAAGGTTGGACGATCGCCCATTTGGCGAATTATAACCGATGGATTCGCTTCATTAGAAGTTTAGCTCATTGGAGTTTAAAAACATGCTGACAGTCGTCGCCGTCATTCACATCATCGCCTGCTTGTTACTCATCGCTCTTGTTCTCCTGCAAGATCCGAAAGCAAGCGGAGGAAGCACCATGTTTGGCGGCACTGGATCAAGCAACGTGATCGGCGCAACTGGTGGAGCGTCATTGTTACAGAAAATGACTCGATACGCAGCGATCGTTTTTGGTGTTTGCTGTTTGCTACTGACGATTCTTTCTCGGCGCGATTCAGGCTCAGGATCAGTCTTCGATAATCTCAACTCGGCCGCGCCAACTGCACCGATTTCGGCACCTGCGGCGCCAGGTACTTCCGCTCCTGCGGCGCCCGGCGCCGCGACGCCAAATACAGCTCCAGGCACGACAGTACCTGCGGCACCGACTACTAACGCTCCAGTATCAGGATCACAAGCGAAGTGAGCCGCGTGGTGATCCACGACGGCGAGCCCCCACAAGACGTTAAAGCTGGTCAGAAAAAGCGACGAGTTCAACAACTCGTCTCGGTTGCGGTTTCGCTTTTGGCTGCGATTGCGATGGCGAGCTACCTTAAATCCAGTAACGCGCCAATCGATGAAGAGACAGCAGAGCTTAACGGTCCCGTCGTCGGTGATCTTCAATCGATAGAAGGTACTGTTCAAATTCGTCCGCCAAGATCGACGCGTTTTTTCAGTGCGACAATTGGCCCGTTCATCGCCGAAGCTATGATTCAAACCCAAAGCTCGAGTGCCGCTGTCATTGAATTCCGCCCGGGTCCAACCATCCGACTGCTCGCCAATTCTCGTCTCGTTGCAGAGCTCGATCCTTCTCTGGACGGAGTTATCAACGCGACGTTAATTTCGGGCGATTTTACCGTGTTAAATCCAGGCACCAGCAAGACGTTTACAATTTCTCAAAATGGCGTTCCGCTGAAGTATCAAGATGGCCAGATCGTAAGAACGGTCCCACTCATTCCCATTGTGGCGGGCGAAGACTTTCTCGCAGCCGAGGACTCGGCCGCCGACGTCGCCGAAAAACTTGAGGCTGATCGCGACGCCGAACTATCGACGGTCTCGCAACCTGAAGCCCCGCAACCCATTGGCACTCCCAGCGATCAGACTGAGCGCACCTCGGCAACAAGTTCCGCAGCCAAGGACGCTAGCACTGATCCCAACAGCGTTAATGCCGGGTTGATTCGCTCGACACTGACCAACGATGACATTCGCTCGCAGGTAAAGTCGCAGGCAGGGAGTCTGCAGAAATGCTATGTCACAATGGTCAACCGAATGAGCGAAACCGGCACTCCGAATCAGACGAAGGGGGAGCTTCCTCGCGGCGAAATTCGCGTGTCTTTTAAAATTCTATCAAGCGGCAAGGTCGAAGAGCCGCGCGTTTTACAATCCCCATTCAAAGACCAGACATTTGAACGATGCACTGCCGAGGCGTTGGGACGAATGCGCTTTCGTCCCTTCCAAGGACCAAATATACCGGTGGGCGATTTTCCAATTATTTTAGAATAGAACTAACGACATGGAGTCAAAAAGATGAAGACAAAGATCATGTTCCTCGCGATTTCCGTTCTTCTGATCCCTGGTTTCGCGCAAGCAGAAGTGAACGAAATTAAACCTGTACCCGCGGTCAAAGACGCGAAATATCAGTATGAGGTGATGATGAGAGACGTTCCGTGTGCATCGCCGACACAGGCCAATTTGACTCCAGCACCCGATGTTAAACCTGGAACGTCTGCGAACAAGCCCATGCCAATTAATAAAACTTTAACGGCATGTGGGTATGACTACTCGTTGGTCGCTTCGGCACTCGACAACGGCGAGCAAGTTTGGGAGCGAGTAATGTACTCGCGAATTTACAACCTCGACAAAGAAATCGATAAACAGATCATCCGCCCGACTTCGCTGAAGATCGTGAAAAAAAAATCTGCGCACATTAAAAATGAACGAGGTGACGAGTTTGTCGTGTGGCTTGAAAAAGGCTACCTCACAAAACCGGCCAGCCCGAAAACTTACAGCACTGATAAATAACCACCTTGAGCTTGATTGCAGCGATCACTTGTCACTTGCTCGCCGGGTAATCCGCTCACCCGGCAATCAAGTTACTCCGCAAAAGATGTCCCCGAATAATCTGGCAGTCGAGGCATTTCTCGCTTCTGAAACTCACCAGTAAGTGTATTCAGAAATGCCACGATATTCGAAATTTCTTTCTTAGAAAGATCTTTCCCCAGCTGAGTCTTTCCCATTACACGAACAGCTTCGCTTAACGAGTTAACCGAACCGTTATGAAAATAAGGAGCTGTTAACGAGACATTTCTTAACATTGGCACTCGCCACATGTTCTTGTCTGCCTCTTGTTTGGTGACTTCCTGTCGACCTAAATCTTTCGAAATCTCATATGCCTTTTCGATCCCTGCATCTGGCATCAGAGGGAACTTTTGGTAAAACCCCACACCAAGCGGCATTGATGGTCCTGAAAAGGTCGCGCCACTATGACAAGAGATGCATCCCACTGACTGAAATGACTGCCAACCACTTTTTGCTTCCGATGAAATCGCATTTTGTTCGCCTGCTACGAACCGATCAAACGGCGCATTCACCGTTACAAGAGTTCGTTCAAATGCTGCGATCGCATCTGCAACCCGTTCGATTGTGATCAATTTTTTTGAATGAATCTTTTCTCCATATACTTTCGAAAACATAGCACGATATCCATCTATTTTAGTCAGCCGAGAAACAGCTACTGAATGGTCCTTCATTCCCATTTCAATTGGATTCGTTATTGGCCCTTTCGCTTGATCCTCAAGTGTGTTTGCGCGCCCATCCCAAAACTGAACACTCTGAAATCCCGAATTCCAAACCGTTGGCGAATTTCTCCCACCCTTTTGGCCAAAAACGCCAAACGAAGTCTTCAAAGAATCGTCGCCCCCGGCCATGACATTGTGGCACGAGTTGCACGAAACCGAACTCGCGCTCGACAGTCGTGGATCGAAAAAAAGTGTTTTGCCGAGTTCAACTTTATCTACACTCGACACGAACCCAGGCGGTGCCTTCATTTCCGATGCTTTCAAAACCAAAGAAGTATCGACTGCCATCGATGACGTCGCCTGACCAAAGACTGAATAGAATGCGACAACTGACGTCGCAGCAATATTCCATAGAACTTTAGAAATTTTCATTTGCCCCTCCACAGCATTGCCTGCAACACACTTTTCCTTTACCCAATATCTATCGCGATTCGTGAAGATAGTCTATACCGTCAGGAATCCACGCTTCGTGGGTTCCCTCTAATCGGTAGACGCGCCCGTCGCGCGATTCTTCAACCGGCCGGGGTTCGACGGAGGTTTTGAAATCTGGCGAAACGAACCCGTGCGACGCAAGATCTGGCAAAATAAGTCCTACCGCCGTTTGTCCCAAGATTTGCCGTCGCACGAGCCCGTCAACACTTGCTTCCATTGCCTCGCGCGTGATCCCATAGTTTTCGCGCATATCGCGAGCAACTTCTAAAACACGCGATGCGCTTAACCGTTCGTCCTGGAAGAGATCAAGTGCAGCTTGCAGTGAATTAACGGTCGGGACACAACGTCGCCCAAACTTTAAATAATATTCGGGATCAGTATCAGTCGCCAAATTGATATAAATTTTTTCGACTGGATCATGTTTCGGAATTTGATCCTGTAAATCTAAAATCGTTTCCGTTTGTTCGCCGATCACGTGCAGCCGAGAAAGAATCTCGATCAATTCTTTTTCGGTCCAGCGCCTCGCGCAAATGTCCGAGTAAAGCGAGTAGATGATCGCATCACTTTCCGAATCATCACCCCAAAGAATCTGCCGGACATCATCTTTCAATCTCGTGCGCAATTGCAATAGAGCCTGCACCTTAAAGCCGACCTGTTTCGTTAGGCGCCACCAACGGGAAGGCTTCCAGTTTCGCAAGTTGTCTTTGTAAAACGCGCCAAGCGGTTTGATGTCATCTAAGGTTAGCTTTTGTTCGATCTTTTCTTCCATCTGCGGCGGGCTTGCCGTGATGAAATAAATCGGAAACGCCAACTGACCGCGGTTGTCTTCCCAGCCCGATCGAAGGGCTCGGACAAGTGTTGCAGTGCCGGGGATATTTTTCTTCTGGAAGGCTTTTTCCAAAGCCGTGCGCCATAATTCCGAAAGAGAGGCCCAGCTGGTATCGAGATACGTTTTATCGAGATCCCAAACGTACACTTCGGAAAAAGCCCGCTCGAGGTTTTCTCCTGCATAGCGGAAAAAAACCACATCACCTTCAGTTTCGGATCTATATTCCCAATCAGCCACAACCTATTAGAACGCAATTAACAGTATGACGGCAAGGCTTGCGAGTATAGAAAGTGTAGTTGCCAGTGGCCCTGTCTCGGCTTGGTCGCGCTCTACCTTCTTGCCTTCGGGCTCAAGGCCCTGGCCGCTGCTACCCGCAGCCAATAGGCTGAGCACAGCCTCCGAGCTGGTTACATCTTTCTGGCGAACTTGGAGTGAATCAAGTCGTGCTTTCTCTAGTGGCGCGAAAACAAGTGTCCCCGCTTTTATCGCAGACAAGTCCGTCACACGTCGTAATTCAACGACCGCTAGCTTTTCACGCACTTCGAGGATCACTCCTTCGGCTTTCACAGTAGGTTTTGCGGCCCCTTGAAAAAGGGCTCCTAGGCTTACGCGATCAAGTGAGATCCACTGGACTTCGTCACCAGGCTTGAAGGCCCCTCGAGAGCCGATTTGAACTTTGACGGTTTTTTTTCCGCCGTCCTCATAGACTGCCGAGCGAGCCAGAGAATCCTTCAGCGTGATTCCATGATAAGGAATTGCCGCAAGAAACTCGCGGACGAGACCTCGGCCGACTTTCGTCAACTGGTCGCGAATCAATATCGACGGGTGGAGTTCAATACTCGATCGCCAGGCGACGATCCCTTCCGCCGTGTCCCATACCGTCATCGTGAATACCCGGTCTTCGAGTTTCATCGTCATCAGTGCGTCGGCTTCAACATACCTGCCAAGAATGACCGCGTCGGAAGAAGTTAAGTTCGCCCTTGGCTGGAACACATCGGCTTTTTGCAAAAATGATTTAGTCGCAACTAAAAAGCGACCGGTGTCGGCTAGCTCTTCCCTCACCTCCCACCAAGCCTCCTGTAGGCTATCGGAAGTTTGTGAGTCGACTTTCAATCCGCGCTGATCGCTGAAAGCGATTGGGAACACCGCAAACTTTTCGTATCCACGCACGGGCGAAACTTCCGCCGCTGAGAAAGCTTCGGCTGAAAGAAGAGATAGGCTGAAAAGTACCAAACCGAAAAAGCGCATACACTTTGTTTTTCTCACGACCCTGGCCCCAAAGGGTACCGCCTACATTTTGGAAACGCGGCGCGTTCCTAAAATGTAGGCGGTACCCTGGGGCTGGTACTACTGCTCAAAGCGGATTAATTGAGGATGGGTCAGACGGCATTCAAAAACTTGATCCCCATTGAACGAGGCAAAGCTCGACTCACCCGAGCTTAACTTTAAATCGATCGCCTTCGTCACATAAACACCATTGGAACCCATTTCGTCGAGAGTACCCGTTACGCGAAGCTCTTCGTTAAAATCCCGGACCAAATAAAGTCCCGCGAGTTGACCGATAACCACTTCGCGCTGATGTTGCACTTCACGGATGATCAACGATGCTTTTGTCACAGGCGATCGCCGAAGAACGTCCTTCCAGCCATTTCGATCTTTTCTCATCGATGGCAGATCATTCGTCATTGCCATAATCAGAACACTCCTCAGAACAACAGCCTGCGATGCAAGGGGATCTCGGCATTCACCAATTGGTTCAAGCTGCGTCATGTGACCGCCCGGTGACTTCTGCAAATACTTACTTGAATCAAGGCGAGCGAGCTCCATTGCCGGACTAGCAGCATGCAACAAGCTCGCAGCCAGAAGGGCGTTGAAGAACACCCCAAAGACGGCACCGGTAGAGACGATAGCTGTCACAAAAGATGAGGTAAACAGCGACCTAAGCTTAAAAACCAAGGCTTTTAATGCGGACATTTTCAGACTCCTAAAAGTTTCCCGATGCTTGTACTCGTCTACATCGTTCGAAATTCGGCACAGCGTTTAACTTTTGATCGAAATTCCAGATGCAGTTGGCCGAGTACAAGCAAGGGTTGGAAAGCTCGTCTTGCAAACTCCAGGACCCGGTTTTCGCGGCACGAAGGGTGCTTTGTATCTGTTGCCTTGTATCTGGTGCTTTTGGACAGATTCTTAGAAGTACACCTTCATGAATTCGAAATATAACGCGGAGTTTTTATGAAAAAAAAATCGAATACAATTCTGGGCTCACTCGGATCAGTTGGACTCGCTCATTGTATATCTCTGGTTCTTTCAACCTTCGCGTTCTCGCCCGCTCATGCCGGCTCCGACCTAAAACCTCTCAAAACACTCCATGGACTTCACCTCAGTTTGATAGACGGATCCATAGTTTCAAACTGTACAATGAACACGCCTCAGCTTTGCCAATCGAGAAAGGACATCAACATATCACAGACCACCAGTTCGTTCATGAAACAAACACTCGAGCAAATGATTCCGGGTCAACAGCGATGGGCAAAGAATCAGGCAGAGATCAAAGCGATCAATGAAGAGAACGAACGACTAAAAGGCTCTGGAGAGGAACTAAAAATAGCGAAAAACATTGCACGTTTAGTGGAGCTGCATTCGGAAGTTCATTCCGACAATCAGCCGCTTAAGTTCACACCATTTCTTTGGGCCCCAGATTTGATGAAGTTCGGTGCTTCCAGAAGAGAGCACGCGGAAGACCGCGAAGATTTAGGAGATATTTCGGACGGAACGATTACAATGAACCACGTTCTGTTTCACAGTCTCACGAATGGCGCAAATCGATACCTCGATATTGGGGGCGACTCATATTCAATTGCTCGCAATGTAACTTATTCTTACAACCCAAATATGGAAATGTCTTTTGTCGTACAAATCAATTCAGCGGTGCGATACCCAGGTGATACCAATAGACTTTATGCCACTGAAGAAGTTGTTGCTCGCTGCGAAGAGCGTCGAATCTACAACACGATTTTTGACATGAAGACTACCCTAGCGGACCGCCACGTAATCTGTAAGCTCCCTGAAAACATGGGCAGCCTTCGTTTCAAAATCGTGAAATAGAAGGTACCGGAAGGTACCGCCTACATTTTGGTAATGCGCATGCGCTACCAAAATGTAGGCGGTACCTTTGGATCGTTTCGAGACAACTCAGTTCCTTTCACTTCAGAAAAGTAACAGTCAAGAAACCCGGACGTTAGTCCGATAAAGCTCTATGGGAAAAACTTGGTCACTTTCAAGGTCTTTCGCGAACTCGTTCGCGACCTTACGACCAAAATTTCCGTCCAAGCAGAAGGCATTTTTCGTTGCGCTTCTGATTATGCATACCTCCCTTCTTACCGGGTGCCTTTTCGCTACGGCAGATTTGTCGAATCTCAGCGTGGCACCCAGGCTGGCTGTGACGATCGAGTCTGGAAATGTCGGGACCGTCCCGCTGGTAATTGAGGGCGGCAGCCCGCCTTACGCTGCTCGCATCATTGAAGGTGTCGCAGAAATCAATCCTAGCGACAACTCGCTTATTGCGACGATTCCGGGACAAGTGAAAGTCGAGGTTGAGGATGCAACCGGGCAAGTCGCTACGGCTGATGTCACCGTCAGCGGCAACCTCTCGATTCTCCAAAATGCACCGACAAGTTTTGTGGCCTCCGCCGACTTTTCGAAGCTGTACTTTGTAAAAGCCAATGGCGCTGGAGACTATGAAATTTTCAGAGTCAATACTGATGGCACCGCAAGCACGAAAATGATCGCCAGTGGCACGTCCGTTAGCGGGACAACTATCAAAACTGTCGGATCATTCGCGCTGTCGCCAAATGAGCAAAAAATTGTTTTCACCGGTACGGATGCATCGTTTTTCAGGCGGCTTTATTCCGCCGACATCGATGGCACCAACATCGTATTGTTGTCGGGCACCTACACCGTCTCCGCACAAGGTGTTCAAGACTTTAAAATCGTATCCAACACCCGGGTGGTTTATACGGACGGAGAACAAGAGCCGGTCGCAGGCGACGTCGAACAATGGATGCGAACGGTGAATCTCGACGGCACAAGTCGACAACTGGTTCACCCTTCGATGAGTAATTTTGATGGAGCGCAAGTTTGGATGTTCAAGTTCACAACTGATCTTTCGAGAGTGTTTTACTTTAGTGAACCAACCTTTGCCGACATCACAAGACTCTATGTTGCCGACACTGATGGCAGTGACAATGGAAGCTTCTTACCGGTTTCGCTTCCCGGCGTTGATCATTGGGTCGGGCAGACTTCCGGCATCACCATTTCCAGCGATAATTCTCGGGTGGCAATATCGCGAAATGGAGCCCCCAACAGCGCGTATGTATGCGCCGCAGATGGCACCGGCTGCATAAATCACTCAGATCACTATATGCCCTACGCATTTTCATCGGATGATGATTTTCTTTTAAGTTATCAATCGTCGTTCACAAACATTGCACTTATCAGCGCGACAACAACCGATTCGATGGCTCTTGGTACAACCGCAGCAGGCCAATACTATTTTGTAGCCGGATCAAATTTTGTTTATCGGACAACGGCCGGTGTGCCGAATCGAATTGAGCGAACCGCCCAAGTCATCGGTGCTGATTTTCCGGCATGGACGCAGCTTACTCCCGTGTTCGGTGCACATGCAGGAATCTCGTCTGTCACTTTGTCTTCCGACAACCAAAAGATCTATTTCATTGCCGATGATCAAACCGACAAAGTTTTTCGACTACACAAGATGGACATCGGCGGCGCAAATTACACGGCATTCCCGCAAGCTTCTTTCGACCTCACGGCGGGCATCATCGTTCCCACAATCTTAAAAATAAGTGCTGACCAAAAACGCGCAGTGATCCGCGTTTCGCAAGATCTGTACGTTGTAAATCTCGACTCTGGATTGATGTGGAAGGCCACGGATCGAACTGAATCAACTTCAACGTTAAGCTACATTTCGCTACTTGATGACGCGAAAAAAATCTTCTATCTCTCCAACCAAAACCAACTCACCGTCACTGAAATCTTTAAAGTTTTAATTCCGTTCTAGTTCGTGACGAAATTAACGCGCATGCGCTACCAAAATGTAGGCGGTACCTTTAGGTCCATTGAATGTCATTCTTTGGAAATGTGATCCATATTTCGTCTACCGGAAAACCCTGCGGGCGCGCGACTGTTTGTCCTCGGTGCTCGAGATAGGCTGTGATCGCAGCGATAAAGGCGTCAAAGGCCTGCGGACTTTCGATCAAGGTCTTTAAGTCCTGCTGATACACAAACGCGATCTCGCGCTCCATCAGTGTTTTAATTACGTAATGTCTTGCTTCGTCGCTATCGACCGCGTGCCGATGAAAACGCAAATAACTTTTCGGCACTTTTAAATCGCGGCCAATCTGCCACAATGAGAGTTT
This sequence comes from Deltaproteobacteria bacterium, assembly GCA_017302795.1. Taxonomy (GTDB): domain Bacteria; phylum Bdellovibrionota; class Bdellovibrionia; order Bdellovibrionales; family JAMPXM01. The sequence continues at coordinate 281,790 of JAFLCB010000004.1, forward strand.
CGGAAATACTTCGATCAGCTGTGGGACTGACCGCCCGCCCGCCCGCTTCACTGTGGCGCGCTTCATGGATTGAACGTCGAACTGCTTGAGCCCCGTTAAGCGTCTAGCCAAGTAATGAGCTCGCGCCGCGAGCGGCGCAGCATTGGCCCCTAGTGCGTGCGGCGGATGAAAAGCTTCTTCCAGAGAGCGACTTAAGTGATTGGCTATGTACACTTCTGCACACCGCTCGGTGTAGGGAGTAAACACTTTGTTCGGCCGTTTGTTCGCTGCGCGCGCTTCGTGTTCGCTCCAAAGCCAACGCATTTCTGGCAACCGGCAAGATTCAAACCCAGGGCACACTAAATCACAGCGAATACACTTCGGCAGTTGAAGGGGGGCATCAAACGCGATCGCTTCAAGACCAGGCTCTTCAATGGTCAAAAGATCAATCAATGCTTGGTCGCCAGAATCTCCATCATGACCGCGAACTTTGTCGCGAATCGCCCGCAAAAAAACGCGGCGGCTTTCCGGGTAGTACTCAATCACAGCAACCGCCGTACGATCTGTCTTACCCCCGCCAAGCGCGATCCCGGCAAACCGATGCACCGTCAGCCCTCGCCCCTCGCTGACTTTCTTTGCAGTTGTTCGCTTGGTTGTGGATTTAGTGGTCAGCGTCTTTCGAGGCGATGCCTTCAAAGCCATCGGGCTATGGTTCCCACGGCTTTGCCGTCAGAACCTTAAAACCCGCACCTTCTACCGCGGCTCGCAGTACGTTTGCTTTGCGATCATGCGACCACAAAAGCACACAGCCCCCGCCACCAGCGCCACAAATTTTTGTTTGCGCACCATGTGACTTTGCAAGGCCGTGCAGGCGACGGATCTCGGGACTCGAAAATCCATCCGAGAGTCTTGTGCGAGCTTCATATTCTTTTTCAAAAATTTCGGGCAGGCAGTGATGGTCTTTTCGCATCAAAGCTTCGCCCATTGATTTCGAGATCGAAGCCAAATCCTGAAGTGCCGCACGAGTGCGAGCGTCTCCATCCAGCCAATCTTTTATCACTTGCCAATTGTTGATGCCGCTGTGATGAGATCGGCCGGTGTAAACTAAAACGAACCGATCTTTAAAAACGTCGTCGTCAATTTTCATACGACGACAACTTGGCCCTTCCGCACCGTAAGTAATAAAACAAAGCCCACCTTCTAGTGGTGGAAAATAGTCTTGCGTTCCCGTGGGCTTAAGTAAAATTCGGGCTTCCAAGTGCGACGCCAAACGAACCACATCGCCTTCCGCCAAATTTTTTCCGAGCCACTTTTGAAATACCTTAAGAAGCGAAATACAAAGCGACGAACTTCCGCCAAGGCCCCCGCCAACCGGAGACTCCGAAGCCGTCGAAAGCGAAAAGCCGCGTGATCCAATCGACGACTTCCAATACTCCAGATGCGCACGCACCAAATCAAAGGCCGGCTCAGAATCGCGAAGAGCCTCAGATAGATTGTCGTAGATTTTTTCTTTAGCGAGATCTTTCGTGATCAAAACAACGTTCGAATCTTCTCGTGGAGTAAGACTTGCTGTGGTGAAAATGTCGATCGCGACATTCACCGTCAGCGGATCACCCAAAAATAAGTAAAGCGGCCAGCAGTCAAGCGTTCCACCGGCTAGGTCCACACGTGTCGGAGACTTAAATGTGATTGTATTGCTCAAGGAGTCCCCTTACTGACAGCCGCGCCGGCCGCCGCAACTGGCTCAAGAAGCTCGAGGGGAATTGCATCGACAGCTGATTTATCCAATTCCAATACGGCGCCGGAAGTTTTCGAACTTTTTGCTAAAAAGTTTCCACCCGGCGCACCTTCAGCGACTAGAATTTCAAGAGCCATCTTGCCGTCACTGGTTTTTAACTTAGCGATGAAACCTTGCTCGTCCTTTTTTGATCCTAACTTCAGTGCGGACAATTTTGCTGCCACTTTTGTCGCGGTGAGATCGGATAACGCCTTTAGGAAACCGTCGACCGCGTCCGCCTTGATCTTTCGGCCCGCAAAAGACTTCGGCGCATCGTCTGCGATTTTCCAAGTTTTTCCATCGCGAACAAACGGGGGAAGACTTTCGCGCGTTTTTGGTTTTTCGATTTCAATTCTCGCAAGCTCACTAAGCTCAGTTCCGCCGCTCAACGTAAACGGAAACTTCAAATCCCTCACATCATCCAACGATTTTAGCAACGACTCGATGACATTCTTGTTCAACGAGAAAACCAGAGGCCGCGCGGAACCAGTCGCCGCCGCCACCGCCTCCTCTTTCCCAATCGCTGCTACCTTCGCATTATAGGTTTCGCCTTTGTCCGATTTGAGCGTCGCTTCAAACACCGGTTGACCGAGCTTACGACCGCGAATCACGATCGGATCGCTTTTGTCTTCGGCCCAAATATCAAAAGCGCGAAGTCCCGAAACACTTTCGATCCAGTCCTGAACCTTTTTCGAATCTACTGGCCACGCAATTCCAGTAGCCGAAGCACCAGCTATCAGCCAGTTGCCGTCTTTTTTCTCGAACGCGAGTTTTCGGCCCGATACCACGAATTCCGCTTTCGAAAATTCCGGATGCTTGGCCGCAGGAAAAAACCGCTTGTCGCGGAAATCTCGCGACTCCTTCATGAACATCGCTTCGACTGACGACTCAAACAACACGACACGGTTTTCGTCGCCGATTCGGCCATAAACCGACCCATCAAACGCCGGAGTTGCTCCGATCAGGATTTTTCTTCTCGTTTCTTTTCCGTCTTCCTTCATTATGAATTGCGCCTGAAGCTGCGGTCTATCGAGACCAAAAGTCGCCCACGCAATATCTGGGGCTTCCACGACAGTCTCTTTTATTTTCTGCGTCGCTAACCCTGACAAGAAATTCTCGACCGCCATTGGATCTGCGAGATCAGTTAGCGGCTTTTCCAGTTTCCACTGATCCCCATCTTTTTTTAGCAGCGTTTCGTTGAAAGGGGCCTGCTTATCAAAATCCGTCAACTGTACGGAAGTAACCGTCGAAGTTGAAAATGGAAGTACCGCGGAGGATTTCTCTTTTTCAGCCGTCTCTTTTTCGAGACCTTTGTATTCAGAAAAATAGGTCCAAGCCGCAAATGCCATAACGAGTGCGATAAAGATACCGGTTGTCGGAAAAGCTCGTTTCTTCATGCCGCCTTACGTCTCCACCAAAGAAGTCCACTTGTGAAAAACATCAATATCGGTACTGGTAATAAGAATCCGAATAGGACCATCATCTCCTGCGGACGAGTCATACTTATCTTAGTTCCCTTGGGTGCTTTAGGACGAATGGAAACAAGATCCATGTCCTTCGCCAGGCTCGAAACCGCGTTCATTGCAAAGTCGCGATTCAGATTGTTTCGGTAAAGATTGTCTCTTAAAAAGTCCCCATCGCCCGCGATGATCACTTGGAATTCTTTGTCGGTGTCTTCTAGTTTGCCAGTTGCCATCATGGCCAGTGTGTGAGGTCCCTTCATTCGAACCTTGGGTGAATTCGTCAACTGATCGGTTGCAAGTGGAGTCTCGTCGGACTTCACGAGGTCTTCAAGAGTGATGGACTTGGGCGCATCAGGCGCACGCTTTAAAGCCGATGCGATCAAAAATAACGTAAAACCATTGCGAAGCGGTTTCGTCGCTTCCGCAGTGGAAGAAAATTCGTTTCCGATCGCTGCAATATTACCGGCGCCAGGAATCATCGCACGAGGATCAAGAACATAGTTGTTTTGAAATTCGATACCGAAGGTTTTTGTAAACCCTGCGAGGCCATGTCCCGAATCTGGGTCAATTGCCGCAAATATTCTGCCGCCTCGTTTTGCGTACGTGCGCAAGGCTTCCACTTCTGCCGGTAGGTAACTTTGACGAGGCCCCGCAATGACAACGAGATCTGCGTCTTCTGGCACTTTCGGATCTTTAAAAAGTTCCAATGCCTTTACGTCATAAGAAAGTTCGAGATCACTCTTGAACTGAGAAATGGATTCCGGTCCCTTCAATCCCAAATCGTGTTCCCCGTGACCTGCAACAAAATAGACGACCTTCTTCTTGTCTCTGGCAAATCGAAGAAGAGTCCGTGTGATCTCCTCTTCGGTCGGTTGCTCGACTTTCATGTGCCGATCGGCTCCGCCTTGAGAATTTTTTTGAACGAGGAATATGGCATAGGGCCCGGAACTGTACTCATAGGCTTTCGCAAGATCCGGCCGCTGAAGCGCATTGTACATTTTCAGCTGCAATTTGGAAGAGGCTTCCGTGTACAGCGCTGCCACATCTTGCATTTGTCGACGAATCTGTTCGTCGTTTTCCCCGGTGCGATATAGTAAAACCAGTTCGGTGTCTGCTTTCAAGTTCTGAACAGCTTTCACCGATTGTTCCGAAAGCGAATTCAGCCCTTCACTTGTCCAATCCCATTTCTTATCTTTGGAAACGGCCAAATAGTTTACCGCAACCAATAAAACGAGCATAGTCAAAATCAACGCACCCATGTTCATCCCATGCTTGGTCGTTTTCAGCGTAAAGAACTCAAACATCAAACGCCAATCACGCATCACCGCAAAAAGGAATAGTACAATCGAAAGACCAAGTGGCGCCCACATTCCGCCAACCCAACCATTCAAAATGATTCTGGTGACGACAACTGACACCGCAAAAAGACCTGATAGAAGAAGACTGATTTTACTGATTTTGCTCATTACTTATCTCCACCGATTGGATTCGACGACGCGTTGGGTGAGAAAGGCCATCAATACGATGACCGACAAAAAGAACGTCACACTCGCAATACTGATTCCACCTTTGATGAAACCAATGAAATGTGCTCCGACATTTAAATGTTCAAACAGTTTTGTCAGCGCTGGCTCTTGGGACGCATCGGAAAGGGCGCCAATGAACCACAGCATGACATTAAATATCAAGGACATCACCACCGACAAAACAGCACTCTCGGTCAAGCAGGATGCAAACATCCCAACCGCGACATAACAAGCCGTGATTAACATCAAGCCGATGTAACTTGCGATCAAGGGACCCCAGTCAAATTCGGCAAACGCCCTCAAGCTAAGCGGATAAAGAAACGAAACACCCACTAAAGCCCATGCCCCCAATAGACCGGCCAGAAATTTACCAAGTGTAATTTGGGTCGCGGTCACCGGCGAAGTCAAAAGTAGAGCCATTGTTTGTGCCCGACGCTCTTCCGTGAAAAGCCGAATACTCATGGCACTGACAGCGAAAATCATTACCAAGTTCACCAGCGAAATGTGGCGGGCGAAAACGACGAAGTGCAGGCTTGCGCCTTCCCCTCCGCCTTGCATCGCGCTCATCATGGACGCTTGGTTGAAATCCTGAAGGCCCAAAAAATAAACGAGTGTCCATGCAATCGAGCAGAGCCCTGCGATTCCGTAAAAGAGCGGGCTTAAAAATAAGTTTCTTAAATCTTTTCCTGCGATGACGAAGATTCCTCTCACGCCACACCTCCGGCTGCTGCAATTCCTGACTTTTGATTTTCTTCGCTGGTTGTTAACTTTAAGAATATGTCTTCCAGATCGGCTGATTCTTTTCTCAACTCCAGAAGTCCTGACTTCGACATGACGGCTGCTTCCGCGACTTTCTCGATGGCCGCGTCTCCAGTCCCTAAGACATTGACGGTGTAACCGGCATCCGTTTTCAATACCGCCGAAACCCCTGCCACTGATCGAAGTGCAGATTCCACTTCGACCCCAGGTCTTGCGACGCGAACTTTCAGTTCAAGCGTTCCCGCCATCCGCGACGCCAAACCTTCCAGTGAATCCTCTGCGACAATACGGCCGCGATTGATAATAATGATTCGCTCACACATGGCTTGGACTTCCGGCAAAATGTGGGTGGAAAGAATAATGGTGTGTTCACCTTTTAATTCCTGAATCAACGAACGAACCTCCGCTACCTGCCGAGGATCTAAGCCCGACGTCGGTTCGTCCAAAATCAGGATTTCGGGGTCGCTGACAAGCGCCTGAGCGATTCCAACGCGTTGGCGATAACCTTTCGAAAGATTCTGTATCAATCTTCGTCGAACCGAACCTAAGTCGGTTTTCTCGATCGCTTTTTCCACCTGAGTTCGTACTTTGTTTTTTTCAACACCCTTTAGGCGCGCGACGAAAGTTAGGTAAGATTCGATATTCATGTCGCCGTAAACCGGCGGATTTTCCGGAAGGTACCCAATTCGCTTTTTAACTTCGATGGGATCTTCAAAAACGTCAAAGCCCGCGACTTTTGCCGTGCCTGAGCTGGGAGCCATGGATCCCGTGATTATTTTCATCGTCGTCGACTTGCCCGCACCGTTCGGCCCAAGAAATCCGACGACTTCGCCTTTTTTAACATTGAAGGTGATGCCCTGAAGAGCATGGATCGGCCCATAACTTTTGGACAGATCACTGACTTCGATCATATTGAGATTAGGTGTCGACATAGCTGTTGAACCCTCTAGTTGGTGGAAGCGGTTTTCCGAATACCTCGATCATGCGTCGCCCAGAAATCCTGTCAAGGTGTAGCGCCCCTAACAACGGATCCGTAAAACTCGATTGTTGGAATATTGCACACGCCCTAAGCGATCACCTTTGATTGGGCGAACAAAACGGCACTCGACAATCAAAACGTCATAGGATTCGCCCTTCATTTCAATCGCGCGCCGCTTCATCGACTGCTCAAGAAGCGCAATCCCAGCCTTCGAAAACTCGGCATCAGCCACGTCCCGACCGCGCGCCCTCCGAATGATCCCGTGCGCCCCAGGCAGATCCTTGATGTGCATCCAATAGTCGAAGGGTTGGGCTTTGCGTAAAATCGAAAGATTTTCGGCGCCATTTTTTCCGATATAAAGAATTAGATCCGCTGCCAATTCCACTTTTCGGCCACGTGCACCAGCCTGACTAAATAGATCTCGCCCCGCTGTCGCCGACGTCGAATGACTTAAATCCCGCACTTCTCGCCGCTCTTTAGCCGCAGCTTCACCGGATTCAAGTTTCTCGATTTCAAGCTCTAGCTCCCTCGCCCTGGCTTTGGTGCCGTCGAGTTTTCGTTCGTGCGATTTCGCCACCCGAAATAGATGCTCGAGGTTTGCGGAAAAAGACTTCCTGCGATCGATGTAGTTTTCCCATTCTGGATTTCCATTCAAAGGTTTCGAATCAAGCGACTGGGCCTCTTTCAACCACTCGCCGATTTCTCGGGACGGCGAAGTTTCCTTTTGCAAAACCTCGGCGCGAACTTTTTCAAGCGCACGCCGCCTTTTTGTCAGGATCTTTTCGCGCTCCAAATCGCGGGGAGTTTTTAGGTGTTCACCTGCAGTCTCTTCGCCGATCACTTTAGTTTGTTGCGCTTTCGGCCGCAGATTTCTTTCCAACCAGTCAAGCGCAAGCTGTGAACGCGTTCGCATATCCTTTACCGAATGGGCGCCCGCCGAATAAACTCCTTTCAACCCGCGCGAATTTACGTCAACCGAGACCGGCTTAAACTCCGAAAGCTGCTTTTCCTTTTTCTTGCCGCGAACATCTTCAATAAAGACCGCCGTCAAGTTTCTGCTATGGGGATCAAGTTTAAATTCAAGGCGAGCGCCCGGCGGTTCACTCTGAAATCTTAAAACCAGAGTACGGCCGGCATCGGGCCCGGTATTGGACCCGGCACTGACATCGATCAATCGCTTGCCGACAAAGGCGGATCGCAGGAAAAGCTCGATCGGCCTCCGGATTTTAGTCGGCTTTGGCGGCGCCATCGGTACCCCATCTTTCCCATCAAACAAAACCACGACTGGGGCCTGAATAAGGTAGTCGAACACGAGCCAGCGAATTCCGCCGGACCAGAAAAATCCCAGCCGAATAGATTTCGGTTCATGGCCGCCGTCCTCCAAAGTTCGACCGTCGACTAGGACCTCTTGAAGCTGAGCTCCGAGCCAAGTCGACAGCTCGCGCCGAAGATCTTCGACCTCGGGCTGAGACATGGGCGCAACAGACTTAAGGTTGTTCATAGCCCGTATTATCCCCGACCTTAAGCCCGTCGAGTCAACCGCTAGGTGAGAACCTCCGATATAGCCTCATGCGTTCAGAAACCGCGCCCCCAAAATTTACACCCCTGGAAGTGTCGCTCCAGTCCGAGCGAATCGATTTTCGCACACTTCATGAAATCATTGAGCACCACCTACTTAACGCGTTGGTTGAATCCGATCGGCCGGAATCCGTCGTCGAAACAGTTATGGCCGAGTACACAAAAGACCTGATGTTATCAGGAAAAATCCCGGCCATGTTTAAGGACGATGTATTAGAAGAACTCCGCGAACTCGCAATTGAAATTATTAGGAAACGCACCTACGGCTTCATGACCATCAGTGCTTTCAAGAAAAATCAGTTCAACGAATCTCGATAAACGTCTTGGCGAACTTGCCTTAGGTCATCGACCGAAAGCATCCACTTACGCCCACAGAACTCACAAGAAACTTCTGTCTCTTCTTTCAGTTCAATCATCTCATCGAGTTCTTTCAAACCGAGCAATGAAACCGATCGTTTTACCCGCTCATGCGAGCAGCGGCACTGATAAAGCACATCGTGCTCATGATCGAGTTCGATCAGTTCAAAATCAGCTAGCAAATCGCGCACAAGATCAGCGGCCGACGCACCTTCAAGAAGCCGGGTCGAAACGGACTTAGCTTGCTTCACGCGCGCTTCAATTTTCGCTGCGGTTTCTTCTTCGTGCCCCGGCATAAGTTCAATCAAAACTCCGCCGGCGGCCTCAACATGACCAAACGTATTTAAGTGCACACCTAGCGAAACCACCGACGCGATTTGATGGGATTGCTGAAGGTAGTAAGCGATGTCATCGCCTACTTCACTGGTTGCAAGTTCCACAGTTCCACGATGTGGCACCACTGAATGCGGCAGATGATGCGTGACTGTCAGAAGCCCAATCCCAATTGATTTCGCAATCTGAATTTTTCCACCTTCGATTGGCACTTCTAATTGCGGATGGCTTGAAACCCCGCGGACTTTTCCTTCAAAGCTTGCTTGGGCAAAAACGCTGGAAAGCGGACCGCTTCCTTGAAGATAAACAGAAAGCTCTTGATTGTTTTTCAAGTGAGACGCCATCAAAAGTGCCGCCACCATCGAACGGCCAACGGCCACCGTCGGAACCGGATAGCTGTTTTGGATGGCGCGCATTTCTTCCACAACGGCCGTTGCATCGACGGCCGCAGCGCGAACAGTGAGATCTTTAGTGACAAACTTTTTTATGCGCTGGGGCGTCTTTTTGCTTTCTGGCATTCTCTCTATCTAAAACGAAAAGATACTTGAATTCAATGCTAAGAATACGCGAGGCTGAATTTCAGTGGAACCCATCGTCGACAACGTCTTAATTATAATGCGACACGCAGCCCGCGCAGGCGGCATGGATGGACTTTCGCCTGAAGGCCACAAGCAGGCCGAGGGTTTGCCGAAGCTTTTGGAACTAAAGATTTTAAAACTCTTTCGACGTCCGGCGACAGAATTTCGTCTAGTAAGTTCGCCAAAATTGCGTACGCAGCAAACCCTTAGATTTCTTTGCGACGGGCTTCAAGCGTCGGGACAATTGCCCGTACAAGTTCTTACAGATCTCGACGAAAGAACCGGCGATGAAACTCAAAGTGCTATGGAAAAGCGCGTGAGGCTTCAGCTGAATAAATGGACAAAGGAAGCAAACTCCACTCGCGAGCCCACACCACCAATACTTTCAGTCACACTTGCCTGCTCGCATCTTGATTGGCTGGAAGCGGCCGCCCTTTTTATCGATAGCGATGAACTTGAACTTCATCGCGCCGAACCGTGGGCACCTTTAACTATGAAAATTTATGGATTTCAAAACGGAATCTGGAGGCGCTTCGCATGAATATCTGGGCTGTCGGACGAAACTACCGCGATCACGCAAAAGAATTAGGCAACGAAGTTCCTAAACAGCCCATGATCTTTTTAAAAAGTGGCTCTAGCCTGGTACACGGTCCCCAGTGTGAACTCTGGGAAGGCTCCCTCGACATTCACCACGAAATCGAAATCGCACTTCGATTCGCCGGTGCGCCGAAAGGCAAAGACCTACACTTCGATGCCGCCGCCTTGGCCTTGGATCTGACCGCGAGAGACCTGCAAACCAAACTTAAAGCTCAAGGTCACCCGTGGACTTTGGCGAAATCTTTCCGCGGCAGCTGTCCCATTGGGGATTTCGTCGAAATTCCAACGGAAGTTCCTCATTTCGAATTTGAATTTTCCTTGAACGGCGAAGTACGGCAACACGGATACACCAAAGACATGGTGTTCGACTTCGACGTCCTAAGGCGCTACGTCCTCGAAAATTTCCCAGTAGAACCAGGCGATTTGCTTCTCACGGGAACCCCAGCCGGAGTCAGTCGCATCAACAAAGGCGACCGAGCGCAAGCGTGGTTTCGTTCTGACGAAGGCCACGAGGCGCGCCAGTCTTGGACCTTCAGCTAACGCGCCGCATTTCCATGCGCGTCGAGGAAGCGAGGTAGTTCCCTCGAGACAAAGCACTTGGTAAGTTCCCCCCGCATTAAACGGGGGATCTAGCGTGGCTCAATCTGGAAATTCAAGCAAAGTCGTTCGCGACTCTGCCTTTCAAAGTGCCGTCAAAACAAGAGGCGAAATGATTTTCAACACGATGGACTCGGACGGTCCGTCGCTGTTTAGCCGAAACTTCTGGTACGGCGAAATCATGGACTGGTCGATGAAGAACGAACAGTTTAAAACGCAGATGTTTCGCTTCGTCGACGTCCTTCCCTACTTGAATTCCGGTTCAGAAGTTGCGCGCCATTTGAAAGAGTATTTCGCTGAAGGCGGCGGCGACTTACCAAAGGTGTTCAACGTTGGCCTCGGACTTGGTTCTTTAGCACCTGGGCTTATGGCAGGTGCCATTAAGAAAAACGTCACACAGATGGCAAAGATGTTCATCACCGGCGAAACCCCAGAAGAAGCCATCGGCGTTCTCAAAAAAGCCCGCAAACAAAAGATCGGCTTCACGGTCGACATCCTCGGCGAAGCCGCACTTTCCCAAGTCGAATCACAAGACTACTTAAATAAATATCTGGAACTCGTATCGTGGCTCGCAAAAGATGCGGCCGCTTGGGATCATGTCCCGCAAATCGACGAAGATCACAAGGGCCCAATTCCTCGGGTGAATGTGTCTGTGAAATTGACTTCGATAGATTCAGAAATTGATCTCAAAGACTGGGATCGTTCGAAAGAACGAATCAAAGAAAAAATCCGCTCGGTTTATCGCCTCGCTATAGAGCGCGGAGTCTTTATCACGCTCGACATGGAACAGTACGAAATCAAAGACTTCACTGTCGAAGTTTTTAAAGAATTGCTCCTGGAGCCAGAGTTCAAAACCTATCCGCACTTTGGCTGCGTGATTCAGGCTTACCTCCGCGATTCCTCAAACGACATCAAGGGGCTTATTGATTTTGCGAAACTTCGCGGAACACCTTTCACCGTTCGCCTCGTTAAAGGTGCTTACTGGGATTTCGAAACTGTTTTCTCGCAGCAAACCGGTTGGGATGTTCCGGTTTACACGGTGAAACGCGAAAGTGACGCGAACTATGAAGTTTGCGCGACCATGCTTTTAGAAAACCACGATCACATTCGCCTAGCCGTCGGAAGCCATAACGTGCGTTCGATTGCAGCGACCATCGTGACCGCCGAACGCTTAGGCGTCGATCCAAAGGCAATTGAATTTCAAATGCTCTACGGCATGGCCGATGGCTTTAAGAAGTCGCTTGTGAAACAAGGCTTCCGCGTTCGCGAGTACGCGCCTGTCGGTGAATTGATCCCCGGCATGGCGTACCTGGTGCGAAGGCTTTTGGAAAACACGTCGAATGAATCGTTCTTGCGATCAAAATTCGCCGACGGTATTTCGACCGAAAATCTTTTGAAAGATCCAGCTGAAGGGTTGGTACCGTCATCGAAAGATCCGCGGGAACTCGAGAAAAAAGACAAAGACGGAAAACTGAAAGATAAATTCCGAAATCTTCCGTTGATCGATTTTGCTTTGAAAGAAAATCGCTCGAAGCTTTCTTTGACCTTTGCCAAGCTTGAAAAACAGCTTGGTCAAGAATATCCATCCGTCATCGGTGGAAAAGAAATTAAAACCGGAAGACTTTTAAAGAGCGTTAATCCTTCGCGCCCAGACCAAATCGTTGGTCACGTTCACCTTTGCGGCGTGAAAGAAACTGAAACAGCGCTACAAAGTGCGAAAGAAGCTTTTGCCACTTGGTCAAAAACTCCTGCCGAAGAACGCGCTCGCTTAGTCGACAAACTTGCCGACATTTTGGAACGAGACCGTTTTGATTGGACAGCGCTTGAAGTGCTTGAAGCCGGAAAACCTTGGGATGAAGCCGATGGCGATCTCGCCGAAGCGGTCGATTTCTGTCGCTACTACGCCCGCGACATTCGAAAACTTTCGAAAGGTCAAAAGGTCGGAGGTGTTCCAGGCGAGGTAAGCCTTTATCACCATAAGCCTCGCGGTGTTGTTGCCGTGATCGCTCCTTGGAACTTCCCGCTTGCTATCATCTGCGGCATGGTCGCAGGCGCTGCGGTTACGGGAAACACCGTTGTCATGAAACCTGCCGAACAAACGCCTGTGATCGGTGCGTGGTTGATGCGGGCTATTCGCGAAGCGGGCTTCCCAGCAGGTGTTGTGAACCTCGTGCAAGGAATTGGCGAAGAGATCGGCGACACGCTGACGGGTTCACCGATCACTGCGATGATCGCATTCACAGGCTCGAAAGCCGTTGGGCTTCATATCATGAAGCAAGCCGCGATCGTTCAGCCAGGGCAACGGCACTTGAAAAAAGTCATGGCCGAACTTGGTGGCAAGAATGCCATCATCATCGATAGCGATGCGGATCTTGATGAAGCGATAGGCGGAGTTCTTTACTCGGCTTTTGGTTTCAGCGGACAAAAGTGCTCGGCCGCTAGCCGCGTGATTGTATTGGATGAAATTTACGACCGCTTCATGCGGCGCTTGGTTGAAGCGGCAAAATCGATCAAGGTGCGCGCTGCGATCGAAGCCGATGTCTTCGTTGGCCCGGTGATCGATGAAGATGCGCAAAAGCGAATCTTGAGCATGATCGAAATGGCGAAAGCAGAAGGACGCATTGTTTTCCAAGGCGAACTCCCACAAACACCAAGTGGACAAGCTCCAGGTTACTTCGTCCCACCAACGATCGTGGCTGATGTAAAACCAAATGCGAGAATCGCTCAGGAAGAAGTTTTCGGTCCGGTCCTATGCGTGATCAAAGCAAAGTCGATGGAAGAAGCTGTCGAGGTCGCAAACGATACCGAATACGGCCTCACGGGCGGACTTTATTCTCGTAGCCCTGGCAACATTGAATTCGTGAAAGAAAACTTTGAAGTCGGTAACCTCTATATCAATCGCGGCTGCACGGGCGCGATGGTCGATCGCCATCCGTTTGGTGGATTTAAGATGTCTGGCGCTGGTTCAAAAACTGGCGGCCCAGAATACCTGATTCAATTCATGGAACCACGAGTGGTCACCGAGAACACTCTTCGCCGCGGCTTTGCTCCGGCGGAAGATTAGCCAGGAAGGAAGAACTAAGCTTTGAGCGACCCAGCAAATAGTCTAGCGAGGGATTTAGCCCTTTCGACATTTAGGAAAGTCACCCACACGGCGTACGCGGCCTCGCTGCTTACGCCAAGGCGGGCTTTTGCTAAAAAGATTCAGGCGCCGGAAAAGCATTCCGCTGAAAAGCTAAAAGACATTCTTTCCCGAAACGAAAACACCGAATTTGGCCGGGATCATCGCTTCGAACGAATCGATTCCGTCGCCGAATTTCAAAACAAAGTCCCGATTCGAAAGTATGAAGAGCTCGCACCGTACATTCACCGAGCTGCCGAAGGCCGCCCTGGGGTTTTGACGTCCGAAGATGTCGTGGCGTTTGAACGCACCAGCGGCTCATCGAGCTTTTCTAAGCTGATCCCTTACACCAGGTCGTTCTTAAATGAACTTGAAATGGCGACGTCTGCTTGGCTAGGTGACGTCATTGTTAGGCATCCGGCACTTTTAGGTAAACAAAGCTATTGGTCGCTATCGCCACTTGTTAGGCGTGGTGAACCCGTCACAAAAGGCGGGATTCCAATTGGAATGGAAAGTGATCTGGAATATTTCAATCCCGTCATGCGCGCGATGCTTTCAGCGCTGATGGTAAAACCACGCCTTGGTCACATCGCCTCTGGTCATTCCGCTTCCGTCGAACAAGAAAGCTCCTCGGAACTTACGCTTGATGGCAAAATGACGGCGTGGCGCCTTGAAACAGCTGCCGCACTTTTAGAAGCGCGCGAACTTGGTTTCATTTCTATTTGGTCACCGACATTTTTGTTTCCGATTTTTGAAACGATTGGTGCCCATTGGGACGAAGTCATTCCGCTGGTGACGTCCCGCCGGAGAAGAATCGAACTTGATGCCATTCGCGATCTCCATGATCCGAAAGAAAATCCACAAAGCTTTTACGCGCGAGTTTGGCCGGGTCTTTCGACGGTCAGCTGCTGGTCCGATGGTCCATCGGCCGACACGGCGTTAAAGCTAGAAAACTTTCTTCCGCCGAATGCCGAGATCGAAGGAAAAGGACTTCTTGCAACAGAAGGTGTCGTCACGATTCCTTTTTCCGGATCCCCAGATCCGGTGATCGCCATCGGTAGTCACTTCTTAGAATTCATTGATCTCGAACGTCCGCAAGGACGTCCAAGGCTTCCGCATGAACTTAAAACCGGTGGTCTTTATTCGCCATTGATGACCACGTCCAGTGGCCTTTACCGGTATCACTTGCGCGATGTTTTGTTCTGCACCGGAAGAAACGCGGAAACTCCGACGTTAAGGTTTCGCGGCAGACTTGATAAAACAAGTGACCTTTGCGGCGAAAAATTGGATTCCGCCCAAGTGGAACGAGCGCTTGAAATCGCTTCGAACACGGTTGGTTTTCGACCTGACTTCTTTTTACTGGCACCTGAATTCGATGGTCCGCTTCGCTACCGCGCCTTCATCGAGGCCGCAGGCAAAAATCAGGATCTCCGCCCCCGCCACGAAATCGCGAAGTTCCTAGAGGCGTTCGAAAAAGCCTTGAAACAAAATCCCCACTACGCTTATGCCTTAGATTTAAAACAGCTTCTTCCGCTAGAAGCGACGGTCATTGAACACGGGGTCGAAACTTGGGAAAAGCACATGCTGATGCAAGGCCATCGCTTGGGTGATCTAAAACTTTCGCGCCTGGATTCCAAATACAACTGGCGCGAAGTCTTCCAACCCGTCTCGCGCCGCGATCTTTAAAGCGGCTCATAGAAATCATTAGAACTTATAAGGCGTTCCGTTGGAACGCTTCCTGCAAACTTCCTGCATTTAGTTCACAAAGTCATGAGGTGCTTGCTCAATCGTGCTGGACTCATTCACGGCGCGAAAAATGTCTCTCGCGCATGCTGATGTGACGAAACGTGACGAGACGAAACGTAAATAGCGCCGCTCTAAAATACTGGGAGAACACATGCTTAAAGTCATACTGGTTTCCGCCACTCTATCTATTCTGGGAGTGCCGGCAGTTTGGGCCGGCCCCAGTTCGCCCGAAACGCTTTACCTAAACGATAAAAGCTTGGACAACTTCCGAGAGTTTCTTGTTTCCAACACTCGAAGCGACGCAAATATTAAGATCTCTTATAGCGGTTCCCGATTCCAATCTCACAGCGTAGGCCTAGACGATCACCTAATGGATATGGGGCCTGATTTGTGGTGCAATAATCGGTGGGTGAAAAGCTTAAAGGTCCACACGGGGGGCATGGAGGTCGTGATTCCGAAGATGAATGGCACGTGCCAAATTCGACTTGGAAACAAGCCGGTCGTCCAATTTATAAACGATGAGGCCTATTCACCTGTTTATAAAAGATTTGGCGCCTACCAAGAAGAATGTAAGTACTCCGCCGAAGGCCCGATGTCTTCTAATCGATATCGAAACATGAGCTGTGCTCAATCATTTGATGAGGTTTCGATTCTGTCCGACTCGATCGAGTCCTTTTTGGTCAAGCTCGAAGTCTTGCTGGGGCAAAAGGTTCCGAAATCATTTATCGAGGCCCAAAATCCCTATGCAGACCTGGATTTTTCGAAGGCGCCAAAGTTAGATGCCATCTTTCTCTCTACGCTACTTTATCAGAACGACTTTTCTGGCCAGGTACTAGCCAGGATTCTAAAATTTCATGCTCAACGTGGAACGATGGTGAACATCATTGGAACGGGATACATGCACTCGGACAATGCGACGAACCTGTTCAGAGAGCTGACACTTCTTTCAAAAAATATTCGAATTCAAGAGTACAAGTATTACGAGGACGATTTTTGGAAGAAGTTTTTGCTCGTGACCAACTATTTTAGAAATATGCACGTCAAAGCACTTGTTACGCTGTCTTCGTCCAATTCAAGAGATAACGTCGTCATCGTCGGCGGCCGAAACGTACACGATGGTTTTCTGTTTCAGTCGAAGCCTGATTTAGCTCGCTTTCCAGAGTTAGACCAGGCCGCACCCGACGCGACTTTTGCTTATTGGCAGGACGTGGAGTTCTTGATTCGTTCTAAGAACGTCACAGACACCGTCTATGCTCACCTCTTGAAGCTATGGAATCGAGACTTGGTGAAGACGACTGTCGAGCCTATTGCGTTTCAGACTGAATCTACCCCGCTAACTGATCTAGCGACAAAAGGCGAAAACGTTGTCAGACATTTCATCAGTCTTCCGTTTTCAGATCAACACGCTCTCGAGAAGCTCTATGTTGAAATGCTTGACCAAGCAAAATCATCTGTTGTGATTTCGAGTCCGTATCTTCGACCCACGAAAAGCCTGCTGAAGGCCATTTTGAGAGCGGTCGGGAGAGGGGTTCGCGTCGATATTCAAACACGAATCAATCTCGCTGGCGACACCCAAGCGTGGCTCTACGAAGAGACCAACAAAGCCGCCATCAATGATTTGTATACCAAGGTCGGAGTGTATGAGTGGCAAGGAAACTCGATCCTTCACTCGAAGATCATTGTGGTGGACGACAAATTGAGTTTTGTTGGTTCGGTTAACTTGAGCCGACGAAGTTTCGTTCAAGATGTCGAAGGCGGACTCTTGATACAGAGTCACCGATTCAACTCTCAGCTCCGATCGCTGATCAGCTCTTATCGAGATCAATCTACGCAAATCACCGAAAGGCAGAAAAGAAACTTTTGGGCCTCGGTTGTTCTTAACCTGATCGATGATCAAATTTAGTTAACGAAGTCGTTTGACTGGTTTGCCGCCGCGATCTTTAAATTTACTTAAAGTTCTTTTTTTACGTGTATCAATTAAGTCCATGCCAAAACAAGAATCGAGGTTAAGACATTTTCTTAACCTCAGATTTCTATAAAGCCTTCCGATTAGAACCAACGCACCTGGTATTAAGACCAGGTCGCTTGTTGTACGTTGGTTGGAGGTCGTTTCATGGGATCTCGATATACTAGTTCGGTTCTTTCCCTGTTTCTTCTTCTGTCGATCACCATTACGGCCAAGGCCGAAGTTATAAATGGGACAGACCAGTCGAACTACACTCTTCTATTAGGCCCCAATACCTATCGCAGCCCTCTGGTGGGAACGAAGACCACCACCGAGAGCCTTTCGGCCTCCCCAGCACCGCAAGAAGCTCAACTTTATGTCGTCAATGGATCAGGCGAGGATCTATCGCTCTCAAATTGCAGTGGACTTCCTTTATTAAGGAAAATCGCCTGCGTGATTTCAAATGGGGCAAAAATCGTAAGACTTAATTTAGAGCGCCCAAAGCAAATCGAAATCTCGCTTAATGGCCAAGTCATTGTCACTCAAAATTCTCTTACATCGACCACCAATTCGCTTCTTCTTCCGATCACTCTTTCAAGCGAAAATCAGCTTCGAATAAAACTTAAAGGAAGTGTCTTTTCTTTCGTCCAAGTTTCTATTCGCGGTCTTGATCACGTTTCCCCGGTTATCAACCTCGCCTCGCCTACTGAAAATCAAGTCATCGAGGGCCTTAGCTTTGGCGTGTTAGCTACAAGTAACGAACGCCTACATTCGGCCTCGCTGTCAATTTCCGGAGAAGGTACTTTTCCGCTATCACTTTCAAGCGATGGTTTAACGATCACAGGCGAAATCACCAGCAGCTCGCCTGGGCCAAAGGTTCTGACTCTCACGACAAGAGATCCCGCTGGAAATGAAACTGTCATTCAAAGATCCATCAGACTTAATTTCAATCGACCACCGACAGCGAATCTAGTCTTAGCTTCTAGTGGTACCGGCAATGCGCCACTCATTGTTCTCTTTGATGCTTCACAAAGCTCCGATCCTGATAACGACCAGCTTCAATACCGGTTTGATTTTGATGAAGGTACGGTTTTCACAGGCACAAACCCGAAAGTTTCTCACGAATTTCTAAACCCCGGCAATTTTGACGTAGAAGTTCGTGTCACCGACCCAAGCGGTCTTGCATCAATAGCAACCATTGCAGTGAGCGTTATATCGCCCACACTTCCGCCAGACCCGGTTCAAGTAGCACCACCACTTTCTCAAAGCTCGGTACAGCCTTTTAGCGAAACAGTCGAGTTTTTATATTCCGGCGCAAACCCGATTCAACGTGATGTTCAAATAAACGCAGTTCGAGAAGACCTCATCGCAACGGTCTCAGGCATTGTCCTTGATCAAGATGGTGAACCATTAAGTGGAGTAAAGGTTTCTTCCGTTGGAAAGCCGGAGCTAGGTTACACGCTAAGCCGCGAAGACGGAAAGTTTGACATCGCAATTCATTCCGGAGGCATGACAACATTAAAATTTGAACGAAATGGCTATGCTCATGCATCCCGTGATCTTGATGCAAAAACCCAATCTATGTTTGCTCTTGATTCGGTGCTGCTCGTTAAGCGAGATACAAAGGTCACGACTGTTGCTGTGAATGCACCCTTTGCTCAGCTCGCAGAGGGATCGCCGGTTGTAGACGATCGCGGTACGCGCACTGCAACAGTTCTAGTTCCTCAAAACACCGCTGCGCACTTAAAAATGCCAAGTGGTGCAAACATCGCAGTTGAAAACCTAAACATCCGGATGACAGAATTCACTGTTGGTCCAAATGGACCGAAGAAAATGCCGGCAAGCCTGCCGCTGCAAACAGCATACACCTATGCGCTTGAAATCACTACGGACGAGGCGATTGCGCTCGGTGCTGAACAGGTCGTGTTTTCAAAACCAGTTTCCTTTTATGTCGATAACTTTTTATCGATACCAAGTGGGCTTGCCATGCCGCTTGGGTACTTGAATCCAAAAACCGGCTACTGGGAAGCCTATCCAGATGGCGTCGTCATTGATATTTTGTCTCATGATAATGGTCGCGCGGTCTTAAACCTAGGAAGCGGCCAAGGCGCAACGGCAGAAGAACTTGCCATTCACGAAATCGATGACACCGAGCTAGAAAAATTAGCGACACTTTACCAGCCTGGCCGAAGTATTTGGCGTGTGAGGCTTAATCACTTTTCAATCAACGACTTGAACGGAAACGGTCAATCCCCCAAAACCAATGATCCAAGTGATCCAAACAACAACAATGTTAATAGTCCCATAAACTGTCCGGGATGCGTGATTGATGTCGTCTCCGGAAACGTCACAGAAAAAATCGAACTGCCAGGTACTGAAAGATCGATTCACTTTTCCTCGCGCCGAGGTGGTTCGCGTGCAGAAAACGCTCGGGCCACGATTCAGTATCTAGGCGAAGAAATACCTTCAAACCTTCGAGTTGAACTGTCCTATAGTATTGCTGGAAAACGGATTGACGTACCGGCACCCTCGGTACCCAATGGAACAGCGGAAATAGTTTGGGATGGCTATGATTTGTGGGGACGCCAAGTTTTTACAGAACAGGAAGCTCAGATTTCCATCACGTACATTCAGTCTTCATTTTATAGCTTTAGACCTTACAACCCCGACGATCCAACCACCTGGGCAAGCCCGCGGGAAAGAAATCCAGAGCTCAGTGGCGGACTCGAATACTTCGAACTCGAACCATACACGGCCCAAACGACTTACCGAAAGTCAGTTTCTTTAAGGCCACCTCTTGATCTCGCAACGAAATGGGCGGTTAAGTCCTTAGGCAAGTGGACACTTGATAACCATCACTTTCTCAATACAAACTCGTTTGCACTTTACAAAGGCAATGGCGATGTTTCTTACTTGAACTCAAGACCAAAAATCGTGAGGTCCATTGCTGGAAATGGCCCTGGGTTCGCTGGCGACGACGGTCCTGCAACGGCCGCGCAGTTTAATGGAATTAGAAATCTCACGTTTGACAACGAAGGCAACATCCTTGTCGCTGATATTCAAAACCACCGAATTCGGAAGATTGATAAGCTTACTGGCATCGTTACGACAATAGCTGGAAATGGATCTTCTGCATATTCAGGCGACGGAGGTCCTGCGATCAGTGCGGGCCTAGCTTTGCCCGTTGACCTCACAGTCGACCGAGACGGAAACATCTACTTTAGCGACTTTGATGTGCACCGAGTACGAAGGATCGACAAGCTAACAGGGATCATCACAACGATCGCAGGCACAGGTGTCGCCGGATATTCAGGTGATGGTGGCCTAGCTGTAAATGCGCAAATCAACGGTCCAAGGTCAGTGATTGCAAATCCAGATGGTTCGATTTTCGTTAGCGAAGAATTTAATCATGTCATTCGCCGAATCGATCCAAGTGGCATCATTCGAACGTTTGCTGGAACAGGTACAGCTGGTTATTCCGGTGACGGCGGCCCAGCCATTGACGCTGAATTTTCGTTTCCCAACTACACTGCTCGTGACAGCGTCGGAAACCTATATGTTGCGCAAGCTGGGACAAGATGTGCCATTAGAAAAATCTCGCCTACTGGACATACGGTTACAACGATCGCTGGAACCGGAACTTGTGCCAATGGTCTTGACGGCGAACCAGCAAATTTAGTTCCGATTGGAAGTGTAGCTGCAGTCGCAGTTTCTAATGACAGACGAGTTTATTTTGCAGACAGGACTTTTCACCGAATAAAAATGGTCGACGAACTTGGAAATCTGCAAACAGTCATCGGAACTGGCTTTTCGGGATTCAATGGCCTTGGCCGCACCGGCGCAGTGACTAACCTCGGGCAACCGACCGATGTTGAAGTAAGGCCTGACGGAAGCCTAGTCTTTATCGAATTCTTCAGGCATGCGATTCGAGAATTCGTCAACGCACCTGCGATTGTTCAAGCACAAAATGGAACTCTCGAACTTGCTAACGAAGATTCAACGGAAATCTTCGTTTTCGATCAATCTGGCAAACATTTAAGAACTCTCTTTGCCGAAACAAGAACCGTAAAATATTCATTTGAATATGAAGGCGATCGCCTCATCGCAACGATTGATAGCGACGGTAATCGAACATCGATCACAAGAAATGGTTCAGGAGAACCATCGGCAATTGTGTCACCATATGGTCAGACGTTTAGTCTTGTTATTGACGGAAGTGCCGAAAGCGAACGCTTAAGCCGTATCACCTACCCGACTGGCGAAAGCTACCAGGTTGAGTATGATTCCTTTGGAATGATGACGAAGTTCGTGAAACCTCGAGGTGGCGAATACACGTTTACTTATAACCTTAGAAATCGCCTCATAGGCGAAACCGATCCAGCCGGCGGATCGCAAACGATCGGTTCAACATATCGCAGTACAGCTGAAGGAAATCTCTTCACCTGGGGTTATCAGCAGGCGAGAACTGGAAGTACTTACTCCACCACTTATAAGGGCGATGAAACGTCAAGGTCCGCAAGTTACGATTCAGGGCTTTCTTCGATTGCAAATCCTAACCTTGTTCTTTCAAATTCTATTGCGACACCTGATCCGAGACTCCTTGGTATTTCGTCTTACACCGCTTACGAAGAACAATTTAGACCAGGCCAACCGTGGCGAATTCTGAATCAAACCACAAAAACCTACGTCAGTAACCAAACTAGCTTCGTTCGCACCGACCGAACTCAAACTGACTACGGTTTTTTCCAAACCGTTTTTGATTCAAGTACCCGCACCTACTCGAGCACCACAAGCGAAGGTCGCTTTAGTCAAACCGTAATCGATAGCAAAACAAGACCTATAAGGCTTCAGACAGGCACTTTAACGCCGACTGAAATGACTTACGATACAAGAGGTCGCTTAAGTGAAATCACACGTGGTAACAGGTCAACGAAATTTCGTTACGACACGAACGGCTTTTTGCTTGAAACAGAAGATGCACTTGGACAAATCACAAGGACCTCATCCGATGCAACAGGAAAAATCGTTTCAAGTACGAATCCAAATCTAGAAACCGTTGGTTTCAGCTATGATCTTGACCGAAATTTAAGTGAAATTGTTTTACCTGGAAATCTGCTTCATAGGCTTGCATCAAATTTCATGGATAATTTTGGTGGCTACCTTACGCCGCTAGGTCGAGAACTGAATCACCAGTACACAAGAGACCAGGAACTCTCGCTTGTCACAAGAGCTGATGGAAAACAAATTCGATACAATTACACCCAAGATGCGAAACGAAAACTCTTAAGCATCGAAACCGATGCGCAGACAATCAGTTTTTCCTACGTTCCGTTTCGCGCCTTACTTCAAGGCATCACAACAAACGACGGTTACACTGCGTTTGACTATGATGGCGACGCGCCCATATCTAAAAACTATTTTGGCGTGTTCAACAATGGCATCACGATGACCTATTACCAGAATGGTCGGCTTTTAAATTCAATGACGGTCGGCGGATCTTATATTGCGATTGCTTATAATTCAGATCAAGAACCAAGTGCGGTTGGTGAGCTTGGAATTACAAGAGAACAACAGACGGGACTTCTAACGACAAAAAATCTTTCTTCGATTACTGAAAATTTTGGCTACAACACTTTCGGTGAACTCGAATCGAAATCGCTAAATGGTTTAGGTGGAGAAACATATCAGCGAGATAATCTTGGACGAATCACACAGAAAACGACGACTCTTGGCGGACAAAACGAAACGTCGTCCTACACTTATGATCCAGCCGGACGCCTTGCGCGCGTTGTTCGTAGCGGCACTTATGCAAGCGATGTTCGCTACACTTACGATGCTCGTGGAAATCGCATCGCTGTTAATCGTGACGGATCGATTACTTCAGGAAGTTATGATACGGAAGATCGGCTCTTAAGTTACGGTGATCTCAGGTTTACATATACAGATCACGGGGATCTTTTAGAGAAGGAGAACATTGTCTCGGGTCAGAAAATCACACTCACCTATGATCAACGTGGGCAACTTACACGCGCACAGTTGTCAGGTGGCCGAGTCATCACCTACACGATTGATGGCGAAGGCCGTAGGCTTTCTCGGTTTGTAGATGGCGTTTTCAATACAGGATATATGCACGACATATCTGGACGGCTCGTTGCCGAAGTAGAACCAAGCGGCCAACTTCGAAGTCACTTTGTGTATGCAACCGAAAGTCACAGCCCTGACTACATGATTACAAGTGGCGCGAAGTTCTACTTTGCTAAAGATCAACTTGGATCGATTCGTGCTGTTATCAATGTCGACACAGGCGTCGTCGCCCAAGCGATTCACTACGACGAGTTTGGACGCATACTCGCCGACTCAAATCCCGGCTTCCAGCCGTTTGGATTTGCTGGCGGACACTTCGACCATGATACTGGACTCGTCCGGTTCGGTGCACGGGATTACGATTCAGAAGTGGGCAGATGGCTGAGCAAAGATCCGATTTTATTCCAAGGTGGACGGAATCATTATTCATATGTTTCTAGTGATCCAATTAACTTTTTGGATCCGACCGGATTAAGTCAACAACAGGTCGATTGCGCAGTGACATGGTTACGCATCAATCGTCCAGAGCTGTTCATTGGGCTACCTCGTGATTTATCGATCCGAGATGGAGACTTATCATTGTACAGAAAACTGTCCGAAGTTTTAAACCTCGACCCATCAGTCGGCGCACGCTATAATCGACTCACCAAAAATATATTGATTGATACAACCTATTTCAACAGCATGAACGCGCCGTTCGCATCAATAGTAGGTGCAGTCGCACACGAACTGATGCATGCTCAGGATAGTTATTTTAACCAACGATCTCATCGGGTAATTGATCAGACGGAGTCAAACGTCGTGCGAGAATATATTAGGAACCCGAGAGGTGGAAAGTAATCGCTTATGAATAGATGGAAGGACACGCTCGCCCTGCTTCAGACGCCAGCATTTCTAGTGGCATATTATTTTGTAGGAAGCGGCGATTATGCTCGCTCGACTCTTCAAAAGGTAGCCGACGCAAGAGAATTTGAAGCACTCTCGAAAAAAATTGACGCCATTAATAGCTGCCCGCCCCCTTTGGTTGTTGACGACTCAACAAATAACTCCACAGTGCTCACGGCGCTGAGGCTACTGCTTCCATTCATCGGCTTTGCTCTCTCTCTATATTTTGGTCTAAAATTGAAAACCCTCGATAAATTGATAGTTGCTGCTCCATGGGTTATTCTTTGCGGCATTTCAATCTTCAGGTTTCTAATATCTTTTTAAGAATTGAATTAAAAACTTGATCCATTTCTTAACGGAATTAGCTCGAGCCGTATATGAACAGCGAAGGCCGAAGGCTTTCTCGGTTTGTGGACGGCGCCTTCCAAACAGGTTACATGCACGACACATCGGGAAGACTTGTTGCTGAGGTAGAGCCAAGCGGCCACCTTCGAAGTCATTTTGTCTATGCGACTGAGAGCCACAGCCCTGATTACATGATCAAAGGTGGCGTTAGGTATTACTTTGCCAAAGATCAACTTGGATCCATTCGTGCCGTGATAAATACTGATACAGGCACGATTTCGCAATCCCTCCACTACGATGAATTCGGACGCGTACTCGCAGACAGCAATCCGGGCTTTCAGCCGTTCGGATTTGCTGGTGGCCACTATGACTACGAAACTGGACTCGTGCGGTTTGGTGCAAGGGACTACGATTCAGAAGTGGGAAGATGGCTTAGTAAAGATCCGATTTTATTCGCTGGTGGCGATACGAATCTTTACGGGTACGTTGGCAACGAGCCGATAAACTCGATCGACCCGCGCGAACTACGGCTCACAACATCCGGATCAATGCGACAAAATGAAATCTTGTGGCGGGCAATTGGGAAGTTGCGTGAAAGCAAAAGAGGGAATCAGCTGTACGAAGCTCTAAATAACAGCGACAGGTCTTTCAATGTCCGATTTCGCAGGGCTGGTGATCGTAAGAAGCCTGGATCGTATGCCAAGTGTGGTGAGGTCGTGATTGATCCAACTGACATCGGGGATTTCTACGAGACGACTGAGGGATTCGCTCAGTACTCTCTTGAACGAATTCTAGCGCATGAGCTAGGCCATCTCGCAGGTACGCGTGACTCCGGACCGCGGCGCATGGACAATATCAATAATTGGGAAAATCCGGTCATGACACCCATTGATGGGAACGTCCGCGATGCCTATTAATAACGTCGGGGGATGCTTTGAAGGCGCAAATGTTTAAGTTCATGGTTGCACTATTTGTTTTTGGGGTGGCCGCTTGTGCGCATCACGATGGTCAAAGAATTTTTTCACGTACTTGCGAGCAGATGGGCAAATTAGAGATTCAGTTCCTTTCGCCTGACGACGGTTCGCTTGGCTCGAAAGATCAGAAGTATTTTTTAAACGACAATGAGTTCATCAAAACGGATTCCGAAACGATCCGGCGTGCATTTAAACGCGCGTGCGAAAATTCAGGCCCGGAAAAATCTACTGACATGTTGTTCTTGGGAAGAATAGTCGATAGGTCGACAAACGTTAGCCTTTGGATCACCTCAAAAGGGAAAATGAGTTTCGAAAATAAAAAAGTTAATCTTCCCGAGGCTGAAGTTGATGAACTTGTCAAAACAGTCGAAGCTGTTCTCCCGAATGATTAAGACCAGCGGAAATTGACCAATGAAATAAAGTCTTCGCGACTTGCACTTGAACGCCTGGTTGAGTCGGCAAACGAAGAAGAGCTATTAGCTCGGATATCTAAAATTTTAAGAAGGCAGTTTCCCACGGAAAATACCAACACGTCGGATATCCGCGCACACATTGTTTGTCTGGCCGAAAGACTCTCGGCCGACAAGGCTAGATCCTAGTCGCAATCGTCGAGAACTAAATCACCAGTACACGAGAGATCAGGAACTCTCGCTTGTCACAAGAGCTGATGGAAAACAAATTCGATACAATTACACCCAAGATGCGAAACGAAAACTCTTAAGCATCGAAACCGATGCGCAGACAATCAGTTTTTCCTATGTTCCGTTTCGCGCCTTACTTCAAGGCATCACAACAAACGACGGTTACACAGCGTTTGACTATGATGGCGACGCGCCCATATCTAAAAACTATTTTGGCGTTTTCAACAATGGCATCACGATGACCTATTACCAGAATGGTCGGCTTTTAAATTCAATGACGGTCGGCGGATCTTATATTGCGATTGCTTATAATTCAGATCAAGAACCAAGTGCGGTTGGTGAGCTTGGAATTACAAGAGAACAACAGACGGGACTTCTAACGACAAAAAATCTTTCTTCGATTACTGAAAGTTTCGGGTACAACACTTTTGGGGAACTTGAATCGAAATCGCTAGGAAGCCTTGGTAGTGAAACCTATCAGAGAGACAATCTTGGGCGAATTGCTTTAAAGACGACAACTCTTGGCGGACAAAACGAATCATCATCTTACACGTATGATCCTGCCGGACGCTGCGGTAGTTGAGAATTGCGTTTACAACGCGCCCTCGTTCGAGAGGTTTTCGACTTAGATCATTTCTA
The DNA here is from genome assembly GCA_017302795.1 of Deltaproteobacteria bacterium. GTDB lineage: Bacteria > Bdellovibrionota > Bdellovibrionia > Bdellovibrionales > JAMPXM01. The sequence continues at coordinate 308,693 of JAFLCB010000004.1, forward strand.
GTTCTGCCGTCACCTCCGTTTTTTCGATCACGTATTTTTTGTAGAGTTCGTACCCAT